>JABDFJ010000023.1 GCA_013286645.1 Chlamydiota bacterium
AAGGCTCAAATACCCCTTTGCGCGCACCAATTCAATGGAAACAAATTGCACTTGCGGAAGGAATTTCTGAACAACAATTTGAAGAAACGAAATCCTCGCTTGCTGGGGATGAGGGAAGAACCTATTTTCAGTTGCAAATGATTCAAATTAAATCGCTAATGACCCTTTTGAAACAACAAGGAACTGTTAACTTATCTCCCGTTAAAGGTCGTGAGCTGATTGATGAAATTAATAAAAAAAATGAGGAATTGCTTAATCCTAAAACGTTCTCATGGAAACGCTTGACCGAACTTGTGCAATTGATTTCTACCAAAGTGGAAAGTATCGAGCTCAAAGATGCAGGTTTAACTGCAGCCCCACCAGGGCTCCACTTGCTAACCGGCTTAAAACGCTTATCGATGCATGGGAATCACTTGAAAACGATTCCTGAGTATGTTTTTAAACCCTTGAAAAATGTCACCCATATCAATCTGTCTCATAATCAACTAACAGATTTGCCACAATCAATGGGACAGCTGCCTAAGTTAAAAGAAGTGGACGTTAGTAGCAACAAGCTAACGACACTTCCTGATTTTGAGGAAAAAGCAGAAACTTTGGACAAGCCAAGATTACTATCTCCTTCGATGGCTACCTCGCATAAGATTGTCCAATTGAAGCTAAACATCTCAGATAATGAGTTGACAGCACTGCCAGGTACACTTCTAGATGCGAGAAGGATTGACGTGATCGCTTCTGGGAATCATTTTGATGAGGCGACAGATGAAAGGCTGGAAGAGAAACATAGGCACATTTTAGCACAACGGCAAAGCAGTCTACCATCCCCAGAAGGGAATTCAGACTCCTGCTGTGTTGTCCAATAGCATATGCGCTGAACATGTACCTTCTAGAGGCTGGGATAAATGAATTCTATTTCAAGTTCAGGCTTTTATAGCCCTATTCAAAATTTTTTAGACACCAAGTCAGAAGAATGTGGAATTTCTGATATTGGGGTGGAATCATCAAAGATCCCTTCAGCCGACGAATCAGCAGCCCCAGAAAAGAAAAGCTTTTTTGATCGCTTTCGCAAGGATAAAGCTAAAGTCTCCATTAATGAATCGGCGACGGTCATTGTACCGCACCTTGAAATGTTGCGCAGTGAGATAGATCGCCTAATTAAAAATGAAGGCAAAGCGATCGCTAATTGTGGCCTATTAACTACCGATTTGTCTCCTGAAAACCAAGCCAAATTGACCCAAAGTCAGCATAAAATCAAGCATTTGGCGGGAGAGTTCTATCGTGTGGACGTCGCGATTCAAAAAAATTGGGTGAAACATTTTTCCCAGCATCAAGCGATAAAACCTGAGACTTTTGAAAAAATAATAGGGGAAAAAACAAAAATTGCAAACGATGCTAAGCAAAAAGTAGACGACATAAGAACAAAAATAGATCAAGCGTTTAAGGAAAATAAGCCTAAAGTAACGGAAAAATTAGCTAAATCTTTGCAAGAGGCGACGGCGAAGTACGATGAGGCTGTTAAATCTTTAAACGCCACGGAGATTGAATATGCAAATCACAAAGATGGTCTATTTCAGCTGGGTGACTACAAATCAAAGCTAGAGAAAAAGCAAAATACTTTAGAAAGCGATTTTATACGTATAAAAAGTGATGAAGTATTTCAGGATTTGAAAAAAAATACAGATCTTATCAATAAGATGATCGCTTTTGGGCACGCTCCTATCGCCGAGGTTTTGCCCAAATTAAGTGTGGATGAACAGAAAGTCATGCTACGATGGACCAAAGATGTTGTGGCTATTTATACCAAAAAAGGACCTCAAATTGAACAAATCTACAAGGTTGTGACTAAAGGAGCCGAACTAAACAGTCGGTTTGCTGCCACGTTACGTGATACAATCAAAGCCGCCACCGTAGATGGCAAAGTAGAAACTTCTAGACTCACAATTCCTAAATTAAATAAGAATGACGTAGCATTCTTAAAAGAATGTTCCCAAGATGAAATTAGCTGTTTTTTAAGCTTACAGAATCTCACAACGGAACAAACAGGCCCCATGCGCGAAATAGTTACCAAAATGGTAGAAACAGCCAAGCAAACCCCTTAATCTTGGTTTATCCGGCTTTATAGGACTTTGCAAAAGGGAGCTTTGCTATTCCCCGGCAGGGGAAACAAGAGATTAGCCCCGGGTGAAGCGCTTAGCGGAACCCGGGGTATTGGGAAAAAAATACCAGCCCCGGCAGGGGCGTAAGAAATCTTAAAGGGAATGGCCGGCATGGACTACATGGACTGCATGGCCGGCATGGATGGCATGGACTGAATGGATGGAGTGGACAGCTTTCTAGTCCACTTTTAGTCCATAAAGTCCACTCAGTCCATTCAGTCCATGCCGTCCATGCCGTCCATTTCCTTAAGTTGACGCCATTGTGTGAACATTTACAATAATTATTTGTGCTGTTATTTTACCTAAACCACGCTATAAGCAGCAAAAAACAATTTTGTAAGGATAAAGCTAGATGTCACATACACACCTAACACTAAACCCCACTGCCGTGCAGGATGATTATGCGCAATATCTCGCGCAAGTAAATGATGTTGCGCGGTATTCCCAACAAAAAGGGAATCACCCATTCGGCGCAATATTCGTACTTGATGGGAAGGTCCTTTTAGAGGCTCACAATACCGTTAATACCGAAAAGAATCATACTAGACATGCTGAAATGAACTTGGTAGATAAGCTTTATGCTAGTGCATTAACGGCCGATCAATTGCGCCAAGGCATTGTTTTTGCAAGTACAGAGCCATGTACCATGTGTGCAACAGCTCTTGTAAATAGTGGTGTAAAGCATATGGTCTATGGATGTTCGGCTGCAGAATTAGCCAAGATTGCTCCTTGGGATGGTTATATCGATATCTCTTTACAAGAAGTCGTTGCCCGCTGTGTGTCAGGCAATACCATTCAAGTGCAGGGACCACTTTGCGAAGCGGAAGCACTAGCGGTCCATCATGACTTTTGGCCAAAATTGCGTGCCTAAAATCCGAATCTAATTGAATCAGCCCCAGACTCTTTGTGAAAAGGCTCTGAAGGTGGGGATTTCTGTGTGGACTAGGAGAGGGAGAAGGTGTGTTTTGAACAGTGTGCAATGATGAGGACATAACCTATGCAAAAGCGCTACCATGCTCTTTCGAAAGAAGAAGAACGGGTCATTTCCAAGAAAGGAACGGAAAGTCCGGGGTCCGGACCATATACAACGCATAAAGAGCCTGGCATCTATTTGTGCCGGCGTTGTGATGCACCCTTATACCTTTCTAGTGATAAATTCGACTCCCACTGCGGCTGGCCGAGCTTTGATGACGAAATTCAGGGGACTGTAGACAGACATCTCGATCGGGATGGGACTCGCACCGAAATTCTCTGTCATAGATGTGGCGGGCATCTAGGACATGTTTTTGCAGGGGAGCACTTCACTTCAAAAAATACGCGCCATTGTGTCAATTCCATCTCTTTATCCTTTACTTCCGCGCATGCTGAAAAACACTATGCGCGTGCCATTTATGCCGGTGGCTGCTTTTGGGGAATCGAATACTTAATCCAAAAGCTTCCAGGAGTCGTGCGCACCAGCGTAGGATATATTGGTGGCACAACGGTGCATCCAACTTATCAAGAGGTTTGTGAGGGCGATACGGGACATGCTGAAGCCATCGAAGTGATTTACGATCCCTCTCGCCTCGATTATGAAATGTTGACCAAATACTTCTTTGAAATCCACGATCCCACTCAGCATAACCGGCAAGGCCCTGATATTGGTGATCAATATCGTTCGGCCATTTTTTATCTGACACAAGAGCAAAGAGAAATCGCCTTGAAATTGAAACAAGAGCTTGCCTCACAAGGTGTGCAAGTTGCTACGCAAATTGTGCCAGCCTCTCGCTTTTATCCAGCCGAAAAATACCATCAAGACTACTACACCTATACGGGCAAGCAGCCTTATTGCCATGTATGGGTGCCGCGCTTTAATAGACCTCCAGAAAAAGGGACCTAAAGGACCAAAACGACCTAAAGGACAAAAGGACACTGTCTATAGTCCTTTAGGTCGTTTTGGTCCTTTAGGTCCTTTTTTCTAATGGCTTGACTTTATCGCATGTTTTGCCTAGATTTTGCTCAACATCACAAGGAAAGGTTACTATGGCTTCAGCACCAGCTCCCATCGCATCCCAAAACTGCCATTTCCAAGAGGCCACCCCTGCGCAGGGTACGTCTATGAGGTCTGACCAAAAGAATATTTATCAGCGCATCCAAGATTTAGTTGGTTTGTTAGATGATGGGGACGATAAGTCTTCCAATCCATTATTTTCTGATGTCAAAGCCTTGAACTCTATCTTAAAAACGGCCCGTCAGGGGATGGTCGCATTTCTTCAAATAGCCACCAATCAGGCGTCTACGAAACGCTCTTTTATCGAACTCTCTCAAACACTCCACGAGCCTGGTGAGAGATTATCACTCTTGGCTGACGAGTTAGACGCTGTAGTGGAACTTTTAGCACACGGATTCGCTTCACAGTCAGAGTCCAATATAGACGCCATTCCTCTTTCTGAGCGTCAGATTATAGAGGCGACTCATGAACTAAAAGTAGTGTTGAAGACAACAGCCGGAGCGATTAAAGCTATTCTCAATCCACCAGAGCTAAATTTGGCGGCGTGCTTTTCGAAGGAAGAACTCGTCGATTTAACAAACGATGACTGTGATTGGGCTGTTCTTGACAGGTTACTTAAAAGAAGGGAAACTTCTGCGGCATTTCGAATCGACTTAAATCAAATCTTTGCGCGCTACACTAGTTTACAGCTATTTAAAGGGGAGCAGCTTGAAACGCAAAAATTGGAACACTATGTAGAAGCAAGCAAAGAAGTGACAAAAAAATTAAAAGAATTAAAGCAGAACTTATCGCGGTATAACGACCTTTTAATGACAGATGAGTTTGTAGTGGAAACTGAGATAGATAAAAGTTCTGACACAGAACTGGATCTTGAAATTAATACCGCAAAGCAAAAACTGGCGCAAGCGCTCACGGTAGCGTGGAAAAGTGAATTGTTAACATTAGCCCACGAGCAAAAGAAATTTGAAGCGTTGGCTTGTTTTCAAATATTTGTTAGTCAGATTTTGGAGTACATTTCATTAGGTCACGCGTTACATACAGAGGCAGCGTATCAAGCTCCAATTTCATCGCAGGCTCTTTCTCACGTTGAGCTAAAACTTGTCGGTATTGATGAGGAATTGAGCCACCTGAGTGGGCATTCTACCGAAGAGGGGGAGGGGTGGGATGGCACCCACTTCGAGAAAGCTTATCATAAGAGCCGCGAGGCAATTCAGACTTTAGTGGATGGAAAGTTCCCTGAGATCCAGAATTGGATCAAAGAGAAGGTGGAAATAGCTGAAATGGATGTGCAACTTATCGCCCTAGCATTCAAGCAAAGTGGTGCATGTCAAGCTTTGCAAGACGAGCTTATCGCTAAACTTTATTCTTTATGGCAAAAGACTGTTCAGGCTCGAGAAGCTACTCTCGAAGAATTACAGCGCTTTATGCCGCAGGATCTGCCCGAGGCGCCCAAGGTGCCCGAGGCCGACATAACCCCACAACCTACTCAAAGTCCCTATTCGCTTTATGGCCTGGCAAATGCAGCTACAAGTTTAGTCGGCCAATATGTACCCTGGAAAAAATAAGGCCAAGCTGAACGCGCTAGCGTACCCAATTACGCATATGATGCATTATGAAACGAGTTTGTTGAGAGCGTCGGCGAATAATTTGAGATCTTTGGGTCCAAATGGCGCTGGACCACTGGTGATGATGTCGGCATCGCGCAGCTCTTTCATAAAATCGCGCATCGATAAAATTGCACCAATTGAATTTTCGGTATAAATTTCACCGCGTGGGTTAAGAGCCACAGCTTTCTTTTTTAAGACTTTGGCTGCCAGAGGGATATCGGCGGTAATGACTAGATCGTAGATTTCCACCTGATCGATAATATGTTGATCGGCTGCATCGAATCCGTTGTCTACTACAACCAATTTTATGAGATCACTTGTGGGGATGATTTGGTAAGAATTTGCCACCAAAATAATTTGCATATTTAGACGGCGGCTGGTCTTAAAAATAATTTCTTTGACGGCTTTGGGGCAAGCGTCGGCATCGATCCATATTTTATTCGGCTTGTTTCGTAGCATCTTGTGGCTCTTCTATGTCTGGTGGTTTAACTTTTAGCACATTCTTACAAAATAGGAAAGAAATGGTTGACTCTATGGATAATGAAGTGAAACGTAAAGCATTGTAGCTTAGGCTTTAGCCTGATGTCGTTAACTTAAGATATAAGCAACTTATTATAAAGAGGTTTAAAGAGCTCCAACGGAGCAAACAGACGTAAAGCCCACAGTGTAGCGCTGCCGGCGCAAACTGTGGGTCGCACAAAAAAGGATCTGAGCTCCAAAGGAGCGATCAGGTGTACTTTGATCATGTCATGGAAGAACACCTGGCCGCTCCGTTGGAGCTTTATATTTGTTTTCATCTCCCCACAGTTTGCGCTGGCAGCGCTACACTGTGGGCTTTACATCTGTTTGCTCCGTTGGAGCTCTTTAGAAGCATTAATATTAAAGCACTTATCTCTTAAGTTAATGACATTGGGCTTTAGCCTGAGCTCGTTTTGGCAGTGCTTTAGCCTGCCACGCGCAGCGAGCGGTAGCGATGCATGACGCGCTCAGTGTCGCGACCTCACAACTGTAGCACAAAAGTATCCACCGCTTCAGCCTCGGACAATTGGACAACGCGCGTGAGGCCAAGACACCGAGCGCGTCATGCATCGCTATCGCTCGCTGCGCGTGGCAGGCTAAAGCACTGCCAAAACGAGCTCAGGCTGAAGCCTAAGCTACAATGCTTTGCATTTTAATTAAGGGTGGTTTCTTTAAGCCCTAGTTCGTTTAGCACTTTGGCAAAAACACTCTTGGGAAAACTTGCGCGCGTATCAGACTTTGCGACGGGATTTAAGATAATGTTGATAAGATCAAACGCAGGGGTAACTCCTACCTTATTGATCCAGGCGCGCAGATAAGGCACTTCTTCAGGTTTAAACTCCATAACGCCGGCAATGATTTTAGCTTGCACTAATAGCTCGAGGAATCGCGCCCGATGGGCAGGGGTCTGCAAATCAATTTTTTGAGGACCCTCAGCGTCTAAAGAATATCCATCCTTTTCAAATTGGTACAGCCCTACGCGCAGCTGATCGGGATTAGCAGCTGCGGGTTCCTGCGTGAGAAATGCCAATAGTCTATCAGCATCTTCCACATCGACTAATTTTAGCTTGAGTTGACCAGAGGGGTCTTGGATGACTTCGACGATGCTGCATGGTTTTTGCAAAGAATCAAAAACATTATAGGAATAACTCTGATATATTCTTCGTATAGAGACATCTTGCACTGGAGCGATATTCAGGCTCATTAATAGATCATTATCAAAGAGGTCTTTAAAATTCGCTAAGGCTTTGTTTGTTTGCAAGATGTCGTTTGCTTTCACGCAAAGGCCAGTCTCGAAATTTAAGCTGGCTGCATTTAAGTCAGCCTCCGGAATGGAAACCAGCCGATCAATAGGAGTTGGAATGGCCTCGCTTAATAAGAATGGATTTCTGGTCTCAATCCGTTCGCGCGGATACCCATAATTAAACACGAGGTGCTCTCTTACTTGCTTTTGAACATGTTGTTCGGTTTTTCTTTCGACGGCTTTCTCAACATGCTTTTCGATAACTTTTTCAGCGGTTTTCCCATAGGTGTTAACATGCGTTTTTACAGTTTCAGGCAAAGGACCAGTGACCGTGTTAATCTCATTTTCCCATACAGCAAAAAGCTCTTTCACATCGAATCCTTTATAAAGAGAAGGATTAGCCTCGATGCTGGCGATGATGGGACTTTCTTTCCATTCTTTAAGTAACTTTTGCAGGGCTTCAGCGGTAGGAATATCGGTACTTAATTGTCCCCAGTGGTCCCAGGGCTCATCGGGTTCTTGAGTAATAAATAACGCGCGCGTTTGTTTATATATTTCAAAGGCATCAGAGGCAGAGGTTGACTTGTTCCAGGCAATGTTAGTGATGCGTTCGACCAAAGCCATTTTCATGCGTTCGCGTACTGCTTGATAGGTATTTTCGCTTTCTTCTAAAGCTTGCTTAAGCAGTGCATAGCGGAATAATTGTGGCAAAGTTAAATCTGCATCAGCATCAATCACTTCGCCTAAATGTTCTTGTAGCATTTTTTTCATGACCTCTCTGTCCTTTTCAGGAACCATGAAGTCGACTGTCTGCCCTTTAGCCAACCCACGCATGCGCCAAGCCCCTTGCTGCAGCTTGGATAAGGTGATATGTTTATCGACAATCATTTTAGCTTTAGTAAATTGACCTACGGGAATATCTGACCCTGTGGTGTGGGCAACATCCCAGATGGCAACTAGCGATTCGCTTGGCAACTCTCGACTGTAGAGAATTGGTTTGGTGTCGGTTTTGGTAACGACTTTGAGGACATCATTGTCGTAGTAGACCACTCCTTGGATCGCAGGATTCTGGGTTGAAGCGATTTCCAACTTGGCACGTGCGGCCTCTTCCATTTCCTCCACACTGAGTTGGCCTAACGCATCGATCGTGCAAGAGGCGCCTATATCATTCGCATGGAGTGCCTGCATTTTTTCCTGGGGTGTCATCCCTTTTAAGGAAGGCAATGTTGCTACCTTATGAGAGCTGCGTTGTAGCAACAAATCTAAGGTTTTAACTTGGGTCTCAGACAGTTGTGCTTGCTGAAATATTTTAGGAAGGGTAGGCACATTGGACAGGGTACCGCTCATGCCGATAGTCCCTTGTTTCTTTTTGGCTAGCAAAGGAATCACATGCGCGCTACTTTCGATTTCTTTGGCAAAGACTTTGATCGATGGATAGCGGAATTCTTTATTTAATTTAAGCTGTAGGAGAGGGTTGCTAGAGACTAATTTGGTGATCTCCTCATAATCCCCGTCGGTTAATTTTAGAAGATTGTATTTGTCACTCCCACTCACCATTTCCTTAAATTCTGTGAGATCGGGGCGATGTCCTAGCGCCCGCTCACTTTCATATTGATCTTTCAGTTGATCCAGTTTCTTTTTAATGATCTCTTTAGGCACACCTTGTGAAAGGGTGTATTGAGTGGTGTAAATAAGGCGTTCGAGAACACTCCCAAAAATGGAATTTTCAGAAGGTTTTCCATCGTTATAGGGAATGATGAGTTGGTTGTTGGCATCCAATCCGAATTGGACACGTGGTTTTTTTTCGGCTGTTTTTGGTAAAACAATGTTGATCGCTTCTTTTAAGGTCGCGAATTGGTTGCGAACTTTTTTGCCGCCATTTCCAGGAAGCTGGCGAAGCAACTCATATCCCTCGTGGGCAGCAAACGAAGTAGGGTTTTCCTGTGGCGTCTGTTTCAAATAGCTCATCAGATGATGGCGATCTTGCGCGGAAAGGGTAGCAAAAAACGCTTTAAAATCGAGGTCATTAGGGGAAATCCCACGATGGATCAAAGCCTCAACCAATTGATTTTTAATTGTGGCATGATAGCTTTCTTCAGTGAAACTTTCTCCAGTGGATTGGGACAAAAATTCCCAACGGAAATTTCGCGATAGGGCTTGATCTGCAACGATAGTTTCAAAGATGAGGTGTATAGAGGCGGAAATATCAGGATGGACCGCTTGAGGGGCTCCGAAAGTGAAGCTATGCGCGCGCAAAATATTAAACACTTCATGAATCTCATCCGCAGTAAATTTGCCCGATTCTATAAGAAGGTTAAAATTTTCGACGAATAGGGCATGCTTTTGTGCTAGCTCTTCCAATTCAGAAGATCTCAGCTCTCTTTGTTCGCTCAGTTCATACGCTTGTTCATTGAGCTCGACCCATTGATTGTATAGACTTTGGGGATCGTTCGCTGTCCATAAAAGCACGCGCCGTTCGGTTTTAATTTCAGCTAAATTTTCGTGCAGGCGCTTCAGGCGCTTTTCAGTAATTGGTTCACGGTGAATGGGCAAGGTGCGCACTTTTTGTCCAAACACTTGCCCATTGGTTTGTTGCATGTCTTTTCCCATCGAGCTTATCAGAGCTTCTGGCATCAGCAATACGGCAATGGTCTCCCCATCAGCAAAGAGCCATTCTAAAAGGGGGGCGAGTACGAGGGATTTCCCCATCCCCATCCCCAATTCAATTAATGCGCCCAAGCGATTTTTTTTACTTAAACCACTTAGGGTGTGGATTTGTTGTGCCCAGAGGAGTTTGTCGGTATAGTATTCAAATACAAGATATTCGGGGTGTTCGTGTGGATCATATTCTCGTTTAGAGCTTGCCTGCGATAAGAAGCTACGAATGCACTCTTGGAGCGCACTGCCATCTAGGTTGATGTCTAGGGCCTGTTGTAATAGATCAACCTCTTGCAAGATGCGCTGCTCATGTTGTAGGTAGGTGGCATGCAAAAGATAGGTCTCTATTCGTGTGTAGAGGTCTTTGATTTCAGCCTTACTTAAATGAGTATTTCTTTGATGCAGCCCTTCATAATCGCGCTGGTAATAAGCTTTTACCAATTCATCTAATGTCAGCAGCTTGAAGGTGCCCTGTTCAATTTGAAGGTCGCGTTGGGCCAGTTCTCCTAGATGTCTAGGGCCTTGCTGAGCCAATTCGAGTAGATCCGTTTCTAGTTTTTGGACACGTGTCTGCATGACTGCGACATCTTGTGTCAGAATTGATTGTAAGGCACTCACTTTAGCTTCATCTAGCAATTCATAAGCTGGAATGGGTTTCTTTTTACTTATATATTCAGACAGCTGACGCTGGGTGTCGGCGAAAAGTGCACCTACTAAGGGGTTGCGGGAGGTGACGTTAAATACGTCTAATGGAGGTGCGGCTTTGGCTGGCTCTTGATGGGACATATGGACGAGTGTCTCTAAAGCTTTCTGAGGAATGATGGGTTGGTGCAGGGAAAGGTGCATTCCATCTGGAAGATGCGTTTGCAGGTTGATACATTCTTTGAAGCTGCTATCTGCTGGGGGTGATATCGCTTCTTGCTTGATCAATTTTGTGTCTCGATGGGATTGAAAAGATGGTGCATCACTCTCCTTTGCGGATGGTAATTGCAGACTCAAACCCTCTTGAGTGATCTCTTTTGTAGGTATGTAGAGGCGTTCCCTTAATAAGTCTGTGCTTTCAGACATTTTTGTTTGAGCAGTATCTATGTTAGCTTCTATTGCTTGGCGCTTAGCCACATATAATGGAAGATCATCCGACTTTTTGGCTCTTGCCTTGTTTTCATTCCAGTGTGCTTCTCGAAGCAACTGGGGTAGCTCTTCTCTAATCAACTTGGTATTGACACGTAAGATGTTTATTACTTCGTCGAGTTCATGGCTGGTCCATGGGAATGCTTCTGGCTGCGAAAGTACTGCCAAAAGGGTTTGGCTACGCCAATCAGATTTTTTGTTGGCGGCAATGTACATTGTTAAGACTGTTCTCATCTCATTCAAGAGTTCTTTTTTGGTGAGCGCCGGGTCTAAAACTAATCCCATACCCTCTTTGAATTGATGTACAGCCATTCCCACTGTCATTTCACCCTTGGCAATTGCATAATACTGCACAAAGCGATTATTGATATCTATCCCTCTAAGAAATATCCCTTTAGATGATTCTTCCGTAGGGGCTGTAAATACCCCGGGTTCAAAGAACTTGTGCGAAGGGCCCGCATAAGTAGAGGCTGCTTGGACAAATGTGTCGATGGAAGAGGGTTCATATGTCCCCATTTCTTTGGTCAGTTGATTAAGTCGATAAGTAAACTTTAATCCTGAATGGTGTTTAAGGAGGAATAGTTCTTCATTGGGAGCCAACCGAAGAGATGTATCGACATACGATAAATGCGTGAGATACCCTTCGTATAATCTTGTAGTCGATTTTTCCAGGAATAACTTCCGACGTTGTCCTATTTCTCGATGGGGAGCGCTTAAGGTGTGATCTAAATTATTCCTGAGCAAAAGATAATAGGCTTTAAGTCTGAGCGCAGTCGCATCAGGATTTGCATCTTGGGTGATGGTGTCTAAGGTGATTATCCAATGCAAAATCTCAAGAGAATCTAATGACAACCCTTCTGTTAGCAATAACATTTGTTGGTCGGCCTTTTCTAAATAGTGTTTGGCTTGCAAATACACATTGCCATTAGGTTCAAGGGGGTGTCTTTCAGAGAGGTGGATCATGGTCAGATAAAGGTTTGCTTCAAGGACATCCTGTGCGTTAGTGGCGGTAGGGATTAATTCTCCCTTGGCAACTTGATATTCAAATTGATGTTGAGGGATGAGTTCATCCGCCTTCACTTCGCGCCCGAGCTCCGTATCAGTGCGATAGGGGCCAACTTCATAGGGTTTGATGCGCTGCCTTGGAAAGATGATGCGTTCTGTTAGAGTGCCGTCTTTTTCGGTTCTTTGCAGATGTAGATAATGGCGTATATTGCCTAGCTGAGGAATATGTTGCTTGGCTCCTTCTTGGAGCACATATCCAGATAGTTGTTCTGAGACAGCTTGGCGTTTGCCATTCACCACCTCAATTTTGAATGTCAGCCCAAATCTGGGTAGCGAAACGGTATCTAATACATCATTACGGCTCCACGCTAAAATATATTCGGGAGCTTCCAAGCGTCTGAAAGTATCCAATTCGGGGCTGTTTGCGTCGACTAGCTGTTGGTCTATATCCTTTCCTGCATTATCGAGTGGCACGACTTTCAAGATTTTTTGTGTTGAGGTCCATCCCTTACCAACCGAGACCCGATAAAGCAATTTTCCTGTATCTTGATCAGAAAGCAGAATTTCACCAGTGGGATGTCCGGCCTTGGGAGGGACATACCAGGCATGTTTACCGGTAATGAGTGCTTTATTGTGGAAGGCATTTATTGGAAATGTAGAAGGTTGCAGTTGATACCACTGCTTATTAGAGAAGCGATATACATGCGCATCTTCATTGGATTTAAGGAGGTTGATACGAAACCGTTCTCCCTGCATTTGCGCTTCGTAAAGATGGTCGCTAATGGGCGTTAAAATAGGAGGGGGATTTGCCCCAAAGATTCGATTGACATCGGGAAATTTAAGCAATTGTAAATCAAATGGCATCGGTGATTTTCCTAGGGCCTTGAAAGCGCCATCTAAAATATCGAGTTCGTAAAGGCCATCGGGAGAAATGAAGCGAGGAAATTGACTTACTGGGACCTCCTTTTCTTTGTGGAAGGTGAAACTTTGCAGCGCTTCGCTTGAAATCAGATCTCGCGACTTTTCCTGTGCAGGACTTGTCCATTCCCCTTTTGGGGCATCTGCGACAATGGTTTGCAAAATCCCACTTAAGATCTGATTGCGATGTTCCCCTTGCATCAATGCGATGAGCTGCAAAGAAAAGTGGTTGCGGATGAGAGCATCCACTTCTCGAATGAGCTCTTTATCATCTCTGTGAATTTCAGGCAGGCGATAGATATGTGTAAAAATAATCGATGCAACGAGTTCCACAGCTTCAGCAGGAGTTAACGCGGTCTGGCTGCGATAGCTAAAGGCACGCTCAAGGTGGGCCAGCGACTGCTGCTCCTGTGAAGTTTTGTTTGAATGGATAATGTTATTTAAGGTTTCGCGCACAGGAATAAAGTCAGGGGTATCCTCAGGAGTGAACAATTGGGAATGTTTAGCCTGTATCTTCTCGAAAACTTCTTGCAAGCGATGGCTCATCCCTGTGATAAAAGTCGCCGTATTGGTTTCCCCTATCATTAGAGACAATTCTAAAATGCGCTTGTAAAAGGAAGCGATATCCTTAGCGGCATGCGGCGTTGTTTTGATCCATGTCTGCAATAAATCCTCTTCAGTCATCAATAAGCGAAAGAAGACTTGCATTTCAGGTTTCAGAAGCAAGTAAGAATGGGCATCAAAGTAGCCCACGGTCTGCATGATCTGCAAAGCTTTACTGGTGCTCAGGCCAATAAGCTCACGGAATTGTTGGCGGGAGAGGTCCTTCGGATGCAAGGAAGTTGATCCCTGCGCAGCATGAGAGATTCCATCGCGATTAATAAGTATCGCGATGTTTGATTTAATCCTTGCGCGTTGAACCAGATTGTCTGCTTTGTAATCAAAGTCATCAAAGTGGTGCATAAATAATCGAGAAAGGATTGGTCCCCAATCTTTGACTGTGTTTTCACGTAGATAAGTACCAGCTTTCAGATGCACCGGACGGGGCTTTTCATGTAGTTGCTTATCCCATATCATATCTGGATCACTCTTATCCACATGGGGAGCCCTTCCGAATAGTAAGGCATAAATTCCTGAACACTTGAGGCGATAGTGGATCTCTTCAGGATCGTTTGGGTTGTCCTTGATGTCGATATTTTTTTGAAAGTGCTCCACTTTCATTTGGATACCTTGAGAGAAGTCATAAGGGACATCGGTGGGTTTGGCAAAAGATCCTGTGAGAAAATAATTATATACGAACGAGATGGTATAAGCATCCTCCCAGATGGGGAGTTTATCTAATTGTTGCATTAGCGCTGCCGCTTGCTGCGGTGGTGCAAGATCAGAAAGCTTGGGATCGATGGATCTCACCTGTACTGGGTGATTTTCAGCCCAGGTTGCTAGGATTTCAGCATCGGAAAGATAATTATTTTTGCTAAAGAAATAATCATCAGCTTCGATTTCTCTTATTCTTAAAATTTCTTTTACAGCTCCCTCGTGTAAGGTAGAATTTGTGTTAAAGAGTGTAATCAGAGCTTCCACTTGCTTCATAGGTGCTAGACGTGCCAAATTAGGATCTACGGAATTCACAAATGGAGGATTGCCTATCACCCTTTTTGCTAGGATTTCTACATCCGAAAGATACTTGTCGGCTCTGTTAAATAACCATTCGCGTGGGATTATTTCTTTTTGTAATAGTTCCTCAGCATAAGGCCTATACATTAACTTTATAAAATCGTCGTTCTCTGCAAAGCGTCTTTTGTACGGGTTCGCTGTGCCGGCTGGAAAGCTGGCGAATTGAAAAATGTCGTGGGCGATTTCATTTTTTTGGAGGCGTTGGCGATAGTCGGAAATCACTATTTCGTTGTGAGGAAACGTTTGGTCCATGACGACAAGTTTGGTGTCTGGCACACCCATAAGCAAGTTAGCAGTCTGCCAATAGCGCTCAATCTCAGACAGCGCCTCTTGCCATTCGGGAGTAGGGCGCAAGGTTGCACCAGGAGCTACCTTCTGTTGCAATGAGGGTATGTGCAGATCTTGGGGATTTTTATAGTTGCGCACAAGGTAATCTGCCAGTGCCAATAGCTTGCTCACACACAGAAAATCATCAGCAGGAAGTGCCCAGGATTGACCTCTAGGCTGTTCATCATTATGAATAAAACTCCACAGGAATTCCTTGCTCAACTCGGACAGGGAATCTAATATTTTAGTGGCAGCCACATCATCGATCTGTTGCCAGAATGCTCGTTCAAGCAGGGGAATTTTCAAAACTGTAGCACGCACGGCTTTTTGCACTTCAAGATAGTTGTAGGTGGCGTGGTTGCCTTGATGCACTTCGGATAAAATGTCTTTGAGGTCGGCCACAATGGTGGCAGGCTGCAAGCTAAAAACTTCGGTTCTAATGGGCACAAAAGCTCTCGCCGCGCTGGGCACTACGGCCACATCATCTAAAGATTGGTAGGCGGGTGCTGTACTTAAAACCGGCCGTTGTTGCGAGGTGATTTCAAAGCCAATAGGAGGTTCTTGGGAGACTAGGCGCGCTTGAACTTGGCTTTCCACCTGTTTGAGGTGAGCACGCATCTGCTTGAGAATCTCTTTGGTGTATGCTAGCTCATGATCTGTAATGGCACGGTGTGCGGCCGCCTTATTGGTGATCCCGGCCAAAACTTTGATCCCATCATGCAACAAGCGTCTCCTTTCTTCTGCTCCTTGACCATCGACTAAAGACCCTTTGACTTGCTCAAAAAAATCGACCGATCCTTTCAAAGTGGCCCAAAAGCGGTATTGGGCGGCAGAAGCTAATGATCCCAGGGGATAATTAAGCGCTGCCATGATGGATTCCATGCTACAAATGCCTACAAATTGGGGCAGCGATAAATCGGTGATAGGATATTTACGTACACTCCGTTCGCCACCGATGCCTAACATAATCCCTTGGTAGAAATCGCTCGGTTCCCATGCCCCACCGCTGTCCTGCGTTAACATCTTTTCTTGCGTCTGTAACATCCCTTGAATCACAGAGTTTGAAGTGAATTGAGCTGGTTTGACATTGACTACTTCAGTAAAATGGAGATACGCGGTGTTGAGTCCAATTTCCTCGCTGGTGTGGTATTCTAGACCTTTCCCTGCATTATACAAACGGACTGTTAGGTCCCCATTGGCTTGTTTCTCGACCATCCACGCCATCGCATGGCCGTTTTCTTTATCGATCCAAGTTTGTGGGAAAAAGAACGACTCGTCCACTTGCAATTCTTCTATCTGTGCGATGATTTTATTGCGAAATTCATGCGTAAAAGTGATTGTAAAGTCGTTTATGCGTGTTAGATATGGCGTTAGTTGGTAAATCGATTTTGCGATTTGTAATTGGTGGATTAATTTTTCTATGAGCTTGGGATCATGGCGCACCTGTGTTTCGCGAGGCAGATCGCCTGAGACCGCACTACAGCAAAGCTTCTCATCTTCAGGAGATGCAGGCGGAGCAGCTTGCATGCTGCGCAACATGGCCTCGGACACGCGCAAATGGAAAAGGAGTGCTTCTGAAGGGAGATTCCCTTCTAATTTTTCCCCTGCCACTTTGCCCTTTTTAATGATGGGATTGGCATGCCCAATTAGGTGGGCATATTGTTTTTCCGGCATAACCCCTTTTACGAAATAGGAGAATATTCTTTGTATGTCGTCTGTAAAACCCCCTGTATCGGCAAGAAAAGTATGTAAGCGCTGAGCACTTGCATCTTGGGTGGAAAGGCTAAGCAATCCAGGGTGTGATAAGAGCGGTCCTAAGTGCACTTCTTCTGGCACAGCGACTTTGTTGGGTGTGTCTTGAGCTTTTTCGGAGAGCGCTGTTTCAAGACGAGCTTCGATCGATTCGAGGTGGCCACATAGATCATCAGTACGTTGGGCCCACATGGCATGCTGGGGCAAGGAGCATTGTTGATTAGGGGTGTCGGCTAGGGCTTCCAAAAGTTGCCTTTGCAGAGTCGAAATTTCCTCTTTTAGAGGATCTGTAGATGGGTTAGCTTCGATAGATCTCTGTAGCTGAGCGGCTTTGCTTACTGCTCCTTTCAGAGTAGCAAAGCTTTTGGTTTGTATCTCTCGCATTTGCACTTGTTGTTCGACAGGCGTCGCTATGGGTGGTGTTGAGAACAGTCGGTTCCATAAACCGCCGATGCTTTTGATGATGGCAGGCACCAGGCCACCTACTGTTGCGGCACTAGAAGTCATGAGGGGTTCTGCAGCCACTTGCTCGATGGGGGTGGCATCGAAAGGTTGGGATTGCTCTTGTTTGAAAAGCTCCCACCAATCGTTCGTAGAGAGGTGTCTAAAAGGATTGGCGATTGGACTTTCTTGAATCATTCGTTGCATATAATGGGAATGCAATTCGGCACTAATCTGTTCCGGAGTAGGAGGAGTGCTCCCATATTTTGCTACGGCAGCTTGCAAAGTGGGTAAAGTGTGAGGATAGCGTTTAGTCAGCGTTTTCAAACGTGCAGAGTCAGATAGCACACCATATTTATCGTTGAGCAATGTGCCAATTAAACCTCGCTCCTTATCAATGGTCAAAGCCGTTTCTTCCGGTACAGCCTTGAAAATATTTTCTTGCAGTTGATCGGCGCGCTGACGCAAGGTGGCTAGTTCTTGGTACGTTCTAGAAGCTTTGTATAGCATCTCTCCGCCTGTTAGCGCTAGCAAAAACACACTTTGTATTTGCGTTGATGACAATCGCCACTTTTCGGGAAGATAGCCAAGAGGGTTGAGGTAGCTACATGTTTTATTCCATAATGCTCCTAAGCGACTCGTCGGGGCTGCTGTGCGTGTTTGTACAAGCTCTTTCCATGCTGCGCTGCCATATTCTACTGGGGTGATGGTGCTTATATCATGCGATTTAGTTACTTCAAGAACAATGTTTTGTTTGTCTACTAGATTGTTTTCTAATGACTTTAAGCAAGTAAGCAGCCTATCTAAATTTTTAATGACCGTCTGCTGCGTTGGTTGAGGAGCAACGGCTTCCCATTTGAGTTTCAAAGAGGCAATTAAAGCGCGGTTTGCACTTAGTTGTGTGGCGACGGACGCCATATATGCCTTTAATCCAAGCAGCTGTTGTAAAGCTTGTGGCCTTGAGGAAGCACTGTTGTCCGCTAACTGGCGTTGTAACTCCTTAACTTCATTTTTAACAGCCTCTATGACTTCTTCAGTCCAGTCTTCAATCTGCCAAGTTAATCCCTGGAGATCTTCACTCAGAAGAGTGAGGAGCTTTTCGGAGCTAAAAGAGGTTGGTTGACTATGCAGAGCGAGTACACCATCGTTCAGCTCTTGGATTTTTTCCATGAGGGGATTCAATAGCGGGGCCGCTTTTAGGACATCCCCTTCTTCAGGATGATAACATTGATCGGTAAAGGCAACTTGTAAGTCTTCGAATGCTGCGGCGTGAAGAGAATATTTCTCTAGTTGTTTGACGAGATCGCCCACTTCAAGCAGTAGTTTTTTTGATGCGTTGATATGTGTTTTAGCCTGTGCTGCTTGGGTTTCGTTGACCAGGTGTTCGGCTTGTGCTTGCTGCACTTTTAAGCTCAAATCATCAAATTCTTGATTAAACCTTTGCAGTTTGGGCAAATCTTGCTTTGTGACTATGCCTGAGTTCAAAATGGTATTCACGAAGGCCTGAATCTGTGCCATTTCTGCGCTATATACGCTATTTAAATGATGGATAGATTTAGGAGATTCTGTACTCTGGCCTACGCCTGCGGGCGGGATGAGTTTCTCTTGGAATAGTTTGACTAACTTTTGCTGGGAAGGGGTAATATTGGTAGAAATCAAGCGTGGCACATCCACATTTCTAAAACGGGGAAATGACGAATCACCTGTATTAGTGGATAAACTCATACACTTACCTATATACTTAACATTATAGGCGTTTAGATATAAATTATCCAATTTTTGGAAAATCGGGCGATTCTAAGGCAAAGAATAGGCACATTTTCATGGGTAGTGAAGCAAAGCGTAAAGCATTGTAGCTTAGGCTTCAGCCTGAGCTTGTTTTGGCAGTGCTTTAGCCTGCCACGCGCAGCGAGCGGTAGCGATGCATGACGCGCTCGATGTCGTGGCCTCACAAACGTTGCCCAATTGCCCGAGGCTGAAGCGGTGGATACTTTTATGCTACACTCGTGAGGCCGCGACACCGAGCGCGTCATGCATCGCTACCGCTCGCTGCGCGTGGCATGGCTGAAGCCATGCCAAAACGAGCTCAGGCTGAAGCCTAAGCTACAATGTCTTACGTTTTTCTGAACAGGTACAAGAATAGCCTTCTTGCATATAACGACCTAAAGGACGGTAGCTATTCGTCCTTTAGGTCCTTTTCCAAAGTAGCAATCAGCGCCTTAGCGCTGCGCTGTATTGCTTATCTGCAACGGACGCATCATCATGTTGTCTTCATGATCTACGATATGGCAATGCCATACGTAACCGCTGCCTCCGGGATAGCCAAACTTGTCCTTTTTGACCCCAAGCTTTGCTGTGGGATCAAAGGCAAAAAAGTTTTGGCCAGCAGAAACTTCCCCCACAGGAATCGTTTGCGGCGCCCAACGGACGGCTACACGCGTTACTGTCCCTGGGAACATCTTCAAGGTGTCCTTCCACCCATATTCATTAGGATCGCCCGCAAAGGGGAGCCCACGCAAAAAGGGCGTTACATCCGGATTGCCACCCAATTTTGGGGTGCTCAAATATGGAAATGGACACCCAAAGGTGTATACTGTCCCAGGGGGCACTCCAGGAGGCCGAGCGGGATAATTGTTCCATGCTGTTTCGTAAAGATCGCGATACGATCCCGTACAGGTAAATGGGGGAACGATGTTGCCCACATAGAACACTTGCCTATTCAGTATTTGAAACTGAATCAGGTGGATGTGGATAGGATGGGCATCAGGGGTAAGATTGACAATCTCCCATATTTCAGTTGAACCTACTTGAGGAATCTCGGTCACATAGATTGAGCCGTTGTTGTAGGGAACCGAATCGGGGAGGGGAGTGTTGGTATAGGGATTGATACCGTCATAGCTCGTGTTATTGCAGAGCACAACTACAGGCGCTGTGGAATATGGATCTTCCTGTTCAATTAGCACGAGGCTGCGTGTTAGGTTTGGTACTACCCCTGGGGCAAGATGTCCTTTGTCGTTCGCTAACCTCACGATGGCATCTTTGCCGCTGCGTAGGGTGGCTCCTGGAGCGGCAGGGTTAAAGCTCTTGTCGGGAGAAGAGAGGGGTTCCGTTACCCGAAACTGCAAGACAAGACCTTCAACATTTGGATCTAACTCAGTGCCTCCACTTGGGAATGGTGCTGGACAGTCATTATTTAGGGTAAAGACCTTCCCTTCGTAGCCTGAGAAGTCGATAATGATATCCATACGCTCTGCTGGAGCAAAGAATAAACGTGGACTATTGAATACAGGACCTAAATCAGGATCTTCAGGCGGACATAAATCAGAAGGATTGTATGAATAGGGAACAAAGCTATTGATATTCACTGGGGTGTCCAATAAGCCCCCATCGGTCCCAATTTGCCACATAGGTGGTGGCGTTGCGTCACCAGTTAAAAATAATGCCAACATCCGCGCATTGCAGGCATTTAACAGGCGGAAGCGGTAGCGCCTAGGCTCTACTTCAAGATAGGGCCAGCTCTTCCCATTAACGCAAATGACATCTCCAAAAAATTCGGGGATGGCATAGGGGTTAATATCTGGGTTTCCAGGGGGACCATTCAATCCGGCCGTCAAAGGGTTCCCATCAGGGAAAAATAGCTGTCCGAAGGTGTCAAACTGCCGATCAGCGATCGCCATTTCTACCTCATAATCTCCTTGAGGTAGAGGGGGCGATACTGAAGTTTCCGGTTCACCGGTAATGAGATAAAAGCCCACTTGTCCCGCAAAGATATTCAAGCGGGTTTCACCCAGGACATGATCGTGAAACCAGAGAGTGGTAGCAGGTTGGGTGTTAGGATAGACGTATTTGTTAGAAACATAGGAAGCACCTTTCAATTTCTTGTGTGGTGTAAACCAAGAATTTGGATCTCCATCGGAATAGGAAGGGACTTCAGCTCCATGCAAATGCACAACCATCGGTTGGGGGCCTTCAAAAAAGCCGGCATTTCCTTGGGGCATGCCAGTACCGAAAGGATAGATGACTGGATCATAGGTGTCGAACCCCTGTCCAAATTGTGGCAGATTCAAGGGGTTAGCCCATTGGAAGCTAAGGTCGACGGTCAGAAACTTTTGCAGCAGGGGGCCGGCTAAGTGGTGCCCTTTTTTATCCTTGAAGCGGCGCAGATGGTTTTTATAATCCACCTTGGTCTTGCACTCACGTTTAACTTCGATGGTGGGGGCTGGAAACGAAGGGCCGTAGCTTTTTTTTCCGTCATGAATTTTATACCCCCACACATACGTGCCTTTTCTGGGGTTGATGACGAATAGAGGCTCTCCGGTTTCAACGCTTCGATAGACTACTGACGAAGGCAATTTTTTGTAAAAAGAGTCGGGTAGGATTTTTTGTTGGAACTCTTTGGCATAGACTTTGAGATGCTTTGTGCCATCAACCCGATTCTCATTAAATTCAGGTAAAGGCTCCACGAACTTTGGGATTGTGCTGCCACTCAAGACCTCTTGAATCACCTGTTGGTTGGCATGAATGTGAGTGTTTTCTAGCGTGAGGAAAAGCCCAAACGATAGCGTTAGGGCAAATATCTTTCGAATTGGAAAATGAAAGTGCATTATATTTATACCTGATTAAAACCTTGGGTTGGAGCATTTATGAAACCATGGCAGAGAGTGTGCGTGGTTTTCGCTGCGTTCGGGGTAGGACGTTTTCTAGGGCCTTTGGGTTGAGAACGACGACATCTCGGGCAGGCAAATATTGTTTCAGCATATGTGACATCTGCTACATTTTGTTCTGTCGAGTGACTGCTGCAGAAAGAATCGGCAAGTGAAATATCAACACATACCATTGCTAGGCTTAACGTAAAAACGAATGTTTTAATGTTAAATAAATTCATCTTGAGCCCCCTAATTGTTTATCTGTTGTTGAAAAACCACAGGCACTGTCGCATAGAGTATTTTTTAAGGAAAGAAAATTTTAGTTAGATAGGGTCAAATGGTATAACCTATCATAGAAGTGGCATCGACCATCACATAAAAGGCCCCTTCAGGATTGACAAGGGGATGTGCATCTAGATCGGCGAGGGATTTGACCACAACAGCGGTATTTTCTGCGTATTCTTTTTTGCATCATCTCTTCCCAGGCTCGGCTTTCCCAAGACATCTTTTGTGCAAGCGAAATTTTTACTTGAATTTATTGTATCTTAAAGGATACGATAAGGTTATATGGAAATCGAGATCGAATTTTATGTTACTTCTTCTGGTCGAAACTTGTTTGATGACTGGTTCGAAAGCTTACGTGATATGAATACGAAAGCCAAAATTCTTGGGCGTTTAGCTCGATTAAAGGCGGGAAATTTTGGAGATTGCAAATCGTTAGGCGATAACATAGCAGAACTAAGAATTCATTATGGCCCTGGAATAAGGATTTATTATTCCAGGATAGGTAATAAAATTGTATTATTCCTTTGCGGAGGAGATAAAGGGTCTCAAGGTAGAGACATTGCAAAGGCAAAAGAATACCTAAAAGATTATCAATCCAGGGAGAAAAAACATGCCTAGAAGTGTAAAATATGAAGATTGGCTTCATGAAAAGCTTAAGGATCATGATTTGGCTGTTGCTTACTTGAACGAAGCATTAGAAGAAAGCCTAAAAGGCGATGAAGAGTCGCAACAGTTGTTCCTTATCGCTTTACGTAATGTTGCAGAAGCGCAAGGTGGGGTAGGTGCTTTAGCTAGGAAAGCCCATGTAGGACGAGAAAGCCTTTATAAAACTCTTTCGGGAACAGGGAATCCAAAATGGCATACTCTTGTTTCACTTTGCGTTGCGATGGGATTAAATCTTAGACTTTCTTAGGCTGCTTTTTTTGCCCCATTGTAGGCATTTAAAATACCTGTTGCAATTTGATTGGATTGCGTAGGATTATTGGGGTCGTAATCCCAGTATGAGGTGCTATATCCCTGCTGCGCCGCCCAGGCAGCAAAGGCATTGGCATCGTAAGCCCCAGAAGCTGGGTCGAGTCCCACCGTGATCTGCGAAGGACTAAAATTATATGTCGTCTTCAACCAATTTGCCCAGCCGGTTATCCATCCTTGTTCATCGGACTGGCTATTAAAATAGGCCATGATGTTTACGCGATCGACACCGGAGGCTGTTTTACCGGTTGTAGGATTCGTATATAGCGCCGCGTTCATAATATTCTGCACCACCCCTTGCCAAGGGAAATTGGGACCAAACCCAGCATTGGTATCCAGGCTGGTGATGAAGTTTGGATTGATGGTTTTGAAATCTTTGATCAGAGTCCCTACAAGTGCCTGTTGAGAAGGGTTATTTTGGGCAGATGTAAATTCTTCGCAATCGAAATCCACGCCATCTAGACCATGCGCTTTGCAATAACTAGCCAAAGCTTGCGCAAAGCCTTGTACGTTACTATTTGTGAGTACGTCCCAGGTGTTGTCGTATGCACCGCCGCTGCCACCTAGCGAGATTTTTACACTTATCCCTTGGGCGTGACAATTCTGAATAAATGCATCCATCTGGGCTTGGTTTTGCGACATCGTTCCGAAGCCGCCGATGGTCGGCTTCCCATTTGCATCTAAGGACATATTGCCTACAAAGATGTTGACGGCATTCACGCCTTGGGGAACTGGTGTATTCCAGCTCGTCCAATCCACATACCATGTGCCATTCTCAATGGTACCCGCTGCAGAAGATCCTTGTGTAACTGGTGTGACCCCGGTGGTACCCGTACTCCCGGTTGTGCCGGTAGTGCCGGTGGTCCCTGTGCTTCCTGTGGAACCTGTGGTACCTGTCGTAGTGCCCGTGGTTGTGCCAGTGGAACCTGTGGTTCCGGTGGTGCTGGTGCCGGAAGTGCCGGAAGAAATGCCCATAGCATTGTTGTACGTTTGAGTGACTTGTGCTTCAATCGCCGCACAGGCAGCTTGAAAAGTGGCAAGTGTTTTTGTTGAATCGTTGTATTGGCTGGTATAGAGCGGATACAGTTGCTGCTGCAAAGCAACCAGCTGTTGTTTGGCAGTGACTACGTTCGTTTGATTGACTTGGGTGTAAGGGAGCTGGTTAATCGCGTTAATCTTAGTGTTAATGTCGTTATAATAAGTCAAATATTGACTATAAATGGCAGATGCATCAGGACTCCTCCCGGAGCTCTTCGTCGTGCTAGTGGTAGAGCTCGTTGACGAAGTAGAGGTAGAGCCTGTCGAGGAAGTTGATCCCGAACTGGAAGAGACTCCTCCCGTATAAACATTAATAGGCGAGGAGCTCCCGGATGAGGTGGTTTGTGTGTTTGTTGCCGTATTATAGATTTGGGTGGCTTGGTTTTCGATCGTGGCGCAAGCACTTTTAAACGTGGCAAGAGTGGCAGTGGAATTGGTGTATTGACTTTGATACAGAGGATATAATTGCTGTTGCAAGCTGACTAGCTGCGAGATGTCTTGCGTTCGCGCTGTTTGACTAAGTTGACTTGTGGGTAATTGATTGATGGCATTAATTTTATTGTTAATGTCATTGTAATATGATAGATACTGTTGATAAATTAAATCTGCATCCGCACTTCTTCCAGTATTTTGAATTTGGTTATTATTTGTGACAGGAGAGCTCATAGAAAAACCTCCTAAAGGTATTAAATAAAAAACATAGATTTCCTGTTTCTTTAATGTAATTATAATCCTTTTTTTAATACATTTCTATTGTTTTTGGCTCATCACAAATTAGAGCATCGCACGATTCGAACGCGAAGATCGCGAAGTAAGCGAAGATAACGCGAAGAATTTTTTTATTTATTGAAATGCACGCGCAAGACAAATCTTCTGATATCAGCTTTATCCAGCCTCTTTTGGGGAAGGACTTTTGTATGGTTTTTGGAAGAAAAAAAGTGAAGCGCGCTCTAGCAGCTTTTGGTAGGCATTTTGATCAAGCTCTTGCAGTTGCTCAGCAGACAGTTTTTCTGCATGGGGAATAAAAGTCACTCCGATGACCCCTAGACTATGTATCCCTTCGGGATGATCGGGAGTGACTATAAGGCATTTGGGGGTCATATAAAGGGGTTGGGCTTCCTGATCTTGTAAGACAGAAGTCAAAATCATGTAATCAAGGTGACCGGGACCAGAGAGATCGTTAAGGGCTATCAAATGACCGCGCACCGCATTGAGATTGGTATCTTGATTGAGTTCCCCAGCACCAAATCCGGTGCAATTAACGATGACCTGTTCCTGAATTTCGGAAAAAGAGTGGATTGTTTTGATTTCGATAGGGATATTTTTTTTATGGATTTCGCTTAAAAAGTTTTGCATGAGAATCCCGGTATTCATGAAGAAGGTCATATATTGATAATATCCGGAATGGGTTGCACCCCCTTCGAATGCCAGGGTGACCTGTTGTTTAGGGGGGACTAAGCCCAGCTGAACTAAAAAAGCGAGTTCCCCTTCGGTTTCTTGGGTGCAGTAAATGGGTAAGTAGCGCACAGCATCGCGGGCAAGATATGGGTGCTTTCCTTGCGAAATCTGTTGGTAGACGATAAAACTTTCTTTCGCCAGAGGGATGACTTCTTGGACATCTGCAACGGCGAGCAAACCAAAAAAGCCGGCCGATCTCCAGGAAACTGGGTCATACAGGCTTTTGGTATAAATGCCTGAGACGTTATAGCCCGAATGTGAAAGTTCGGTAGCCATGCATAAACCGATGCACCCCGACCCTACAATACGAATAGGTGTTTCTTTGCTGATCTTTTCCTCTTCGAAGAGCTGGATAGCTTTTTGAATAGAACCGAAAAGAGTTGTCCATCCCGCCCCGCCGTGTCCATAGCAGTTGATGACGATTTTATTTCTTTCAATTTTCTTTGCAGAGATATTGATGCCATTTTCTCTTTTAGGACGCATGCAAGCATATTTTATGCCGATGGTGTCGGCATTGATCACAGGCGGAATGAGCTTGACAATGGTTTCTTCAGCCGACGCTGAGAGGCTCAACAATAGAAAGCAGCCAAGCAATATTGAAGATAATTTTGATGATTTCATAAAGTAATAAGTTATATCTTAGTAAAGTATATGCCATCAAGTTAAAATCGGGGATGGCACAGGTGACCTCTCAACATAGGACTTTTGATAGGATCGTTCCGCTTAAATGCATGTTTAATTTGATTCTGAATGGAAGTTTGATTAAGCTGTCGTAGGCAAATTTTTTATAATTTTTTCGTAACCTACACCCGGCTATTTCATGAAAGTGCTAAAAGAAAAAACTTACAAGTTGTGTAGTTATTCAGAATTGAGCTCATGTACAAGACCGGTAAAAGAAAAGGAGCAGCGATCGATCGATGGATTCTCGACGCCACATACTAGGGATACCGCAAAACCGCAGACCTATAGGCAACACTTCAAGGTGGCGTTCTATTATTCGCTAAAAATGATTTGGTATGCGCTTGGCGGCATAGTTCACGCTATTTTGCCCGAGATCAAATGCTTGCAGTTTGCCACGTCGACCTTCCTTTTCAAAGCGGTCAGATTTCTGGCATATAGTGGTCGACATGACGATGAAATCAATGAGGTCTTCGGTGAGGAGTGGGTCGCGTTCGTCAAGAAACAACGCGAGTCTCATTAATAATCTTCTTGCAAAGGATGTAGAGCATTGACAAAGCGGTTTAGGTGGGTTTGTGAAGCAATCGCTCCACAAGAATATTGAGACGCTCTAATACTTCATTGGGAGCATTCGCCAGGGCCCTCCTCTCTCCAAAAACAAAAATATGGTCGAAGTCGGCAGATTGGGTATAAATCCCATCTTTTAGATAAGGAATCATTGTGGGATAGGGTGAAATTTGTTGAAAATCGCCTAATTCTTTGAGCGATTCAAAGATCTCCACTTCAGTCCTATTCATATCCCCCATGACAACCATGGTTTCTCCTTCTTTCTGCACTCTTTTTTGCTCTAAAATGTAAGCGCTCAATTCTTGAGTAGCAGGTCCTTGAAGGACCCAAGGAAGATGAACGGTGATGCAGCGGATCAATTCTCCGGTGTCTTTTTGCTTTAGTAGTAGATTCAGGATACCTCTAGAGGGTTTATCACTGAACACCCCTTGCTGTCCATTTTTTTCGACAAGATCAAAAATATTGGAATTATAGATCATGGCGATCTGATCTTCTTCGCTTTCACCAGCAAGAGACAATTTGAAGTGTGGGGCGAGGCTTTTTTTGAGGTGTTGGATGAACGTTTTTCCACATTCTTGTAAGGCTATAACCCCACGAGGGCGATCCTTGTCGGTGAGCATCTGCAAAATGTGGTCGATCAAATGTTGGTTACGCAAAGTGATCCCTTCTTCAGTCACTTTTTCGTGTTCTGTGGTAATTGCCGATCCCATGAGGCCTTGATAATCATCCATGACATGCTTCATATATATGTCGGCCAGGATATTCCAGGTAGCAATGTGAATGGGAGATTGGCCTTGTAGAGTAACCCCAATAGGCAAGTGGTCGGAGGGGTGGGTCCACTTCTCTCTCATGATACCTACATCAGCTCCCATTCCGATAAAAAAGGGCTTTTGAGTTATTTTCCATTGGTCTTTAATTCCAGCTTGGGTTTTTGGTTGTTCTGAAGAAATCTGTGAGAACGTTTGTCTACTAATGGAGTCTAGGGAAGTCGTTTTTGGATTGAGCGTGCTATTTTGTGAAGGAGTTTGTTTTGAAAACACTTCTTTGGTAAAATGTATTAATTTTGAAATATAGTTAATCATTTTTATTATCAGTGGGTGGGTGTGGTAAGGTTAGTGTGATATCCAATTGAATTAATTTTGTGTTGTTTATTTTGGGCTGATGAAAAGTATAATATTAATATAAAAGTAGATACTTTTCAATATTTTTAGCCAAGTGCACCATTATGCAATTGACAATCCACCAAATATTTTGGTAATATGACCAAAAAGGTTGGTTAATTATGTTGGAATATCTTTTTGGCAACCCAGTTATCGAGAAAATCCTTTTCTTTCTGGAAGCTAATCAAAAATGCTATCCTTCTGAGCTCAAGTCCACTTTTCAAAGTCCTTTATATAGTTTCCAAAGGGCTTTGGCTAGATTGGAAAAGGGGGGAGTGATCGTTAGTCATAAAGAGGGCAAAACGCTTATTTATCAATTTAACCCTCGTTACCCATTTCTAAACGAGCTGAAAGTATTTTTGCAAAAGGCGTATTCATATTTTCCCGACGAAATTCGCGAAAAATACTATGAGCCAGCGACTAGAAAACGTCCTAGACGACAAGGAAAGCCATTATGATCGATTGGGCTAATATTTCACTTAAAGACCTTGCAGGGTATGTTTCGGAAGAGTTGAGGAAAAACGGCATTGATACTGTCCTGGTGGGTGGGGCGTGTGTGTCAATCTATTCGCGAAATCGCTATCAATCTTACGATTTAGATTATGTTACTTATGAGGATATGAAGAAGGTTAAAAAGGCATTATCGTGTTTAGGCTTTGCTGAGAAGGGTAGATGCTTCTGGCATGAAAACTGCAAATGGTTTGTTGAGTTTGTTTCTCCACCAGTCGCGGTAGGCAACGAACCAATAAGGGAATTCAACAATATAGTCACTGAGTTGGGGACAATCAAGCTCCTCTTGCCGGTGGATAGTGTTAAAGATAGGTTAGCCAGCTTTTACCATTGGAATGACAAGCAGGGACTCGAGCAGGCTGTAAATATTTGTCTTGAGCAGAACATTGATTTCAGCGAAGTGGAAAGATGGTCCATCCAAGAAGAGCATGAAGGCAAATTTCGAGTCTTCATGGAACTTTTAGCTAAGAATATGCAAAAGTAAGGCTTCAGAATGAAGCAGATAAAAACAGAATTACATTCTAGAAGCCGTCATAGAGGTGTTTATGATTTTAAACAACTCATAAAAAAATGTCCTGACTTAGCTAATTTTGTAGCGAAAAATAAGTATGGAAATGAGTCAGTAGATTTTACCAATCCCCTGGCTGTTAAAACCCTTAATAAAGCCCTTTTAAAGTTCTTTTACAATATCACATGGGATCTGCCGGAAGGTTTTTTATGCCCTCCTGTACCTAGCCGGGCGGATTATATCCATCACATAGCAGATTTACTCAGTCTTTGTAATGGCGGCGTAATACCCCACGGAAAAAGTGTCCGCGTCTTAGATATAGGTGTCGGGGCAAATTGCATTTATCCACTGATCGGTCATAGAGAATATGGATGGAGTTTCGTTGCCACGGATATTGATCCCGCAGCGATTTCGATTGCAGCAAGGATTGTTAAAGATAATGAATTGACCGAAGCTATTGAAATTCGCTTGCAGTGGTTTCCCTTAAAGATTTTTGAAGGTATTCAAAAGGATAATGAGGCATTTGATATTTCGATGTGTAATCCTCCTTTTCATACATCCGCGACTGAAGCCAAAGCCGGAACGAAACGGAAATGGAAAAATTTGGGGGTAAAGACGAATTCGTTGAATTTTGGAGGACAGAGTAATGAATTGTGGTGCCAGGGTGGTGAGAGCGCTTTCATAAGACGGATGATAGAAGAAAGTGTGCATGTCAATTGCAAGTGGTTCACTTCGCTGGTTTCCAAAGCGAGTAGCCTTCCCAGCATTTACAAAGCATTAGAGATGGTGAAAGCTTTGGAAGTAAGAACTATTGAGATGGGACAAGGGCAAAAAAAAAGCAGAATTGTCGCTTGGACTTATTGAGGTTATTAGCGCGATACTTTAGATTCTACAGTAATTTTCAATGTGTTATAATCGAGGAAAGGGGAAAATGCCGGAGATTAGCAGATTCCAAGGAATTATTATAAAAATGTTTGCTAGAGACCATAATCTACCCCATTTTCATGCATTCATTGGAAGCCACGAAGCTCTTTTCGATATTAAAACAGGGAAAATAATAGAAGGTGACTTTCCCCCAAATAAACAAGTTTTGGTTGTTGCTTGGGCGCTCCTTCGTAAAAAGGAGCTCATGAGAAATTGGAGTAGCCTTTCAGCGGGCATGGGATTCGATAAAATTGAGCCATTGAGGTAAGTTATGTTACACGCAGTAAAGAAAGTCGAATACGTTAAAGATTATAAGCTGAAATTAACATTCAGAAATAAAGACATAAAGATTGTCGATTTAGAAAAAGAATTGATTGGACCTATGTTTGAACCTTTGAAAGACATCAACTATTTCAAACAGGTGAAAACAGATGGCTACACTATTATGTGGCCGAATGAAACAGACTTTTGCCCAGACGTTCTTTATGAGATTGGAACTGAGGTAAAATCTGCAATAAAATTAGCGCCAAAAAAACCACGTCGAAGAACGATGACTTCGTCTCATGGACATAAATCGTCGCCACCAATAACCGCTAAATCGAAATAGTTTTTCAAAATAGCATACGCCTGTTTCGCTATGTGGGGCTATGGGATTAAATCTTAGATTACGTAATTTTAAATAGTGCACCATTATGCGATTGAGAACCCATCACATATGATTGGAAAAGTGGAAAATAAAGAAGCTTACTGGACTATTTGTCCGGAATGTTATGGACGCGGCAAAAAAAACTTGAAGCTCCGCAAGAAAGCGAGACTCCGCCACCAAATAGCAATTCAGGAATTTGAAAAAGCTCAAGGGGAAGGGAAGGCTTCAGTTCGCCCTAAGATTACGCAATATTTATGCGCTCATTGCAGTGGATCTGGCCTGATTCCTGCTGCTTGTCACCCCATAGCAGATACAGCAAACTATCCGCATGTAGCAATTATTGGTGCAGGTATAGGCGGCGTGGCGCTGGCTGTCGCTTGTTTACATCGTGGTATTCCATTTACTCTTTATGAGCGCGATAGCAGCTTCGCCGCGCGAGCTCAGGGGTACGGGCTTACCTTGCAACAAGCAAGTAACGCAATTAAAGGGTTGGGTCTTTTCTCTTTAAAAGAAGGGGGTAAGTCCTCACGCCATGTGGTGCATACGACAGAAGGACAAGAAATTGTTGAATGGGGCAAAAGGACGCATGCAAACACTAAAAAGTCTCCAAAGCGGATCAATGTGCATATCCCGCGACAGGCCTTGCGTTTAGCGTTGCTTGAGCAATTGGGCGATCATGACGCCGTGCAGTGGGGGCACCGCTTAGTTGGTTTTAAACAATGTGAAGATAAAAGTGTTGAGCTGAGCTTTCAAGTTAAGGGAGAGGTGAAGAATGCCAAGGCAGATTTGGTAGTGGGTGCCGATGGTATTCGTAGTGTTGTGCGCAGCTTGTTGATTGGTGAGGATGTTACCCCTTTACGTTACCTGGGTTATGTGGTAATTTTGGGAATTTGTTCTTTAAAGGCTCTTGAGGGTGTTGAGAGTTCTTTGCTCGACTCAGCCACTGTGTTTCAAACCGTCAATGGCTATGAGCGCATCTACATGATGCCCTACGCGTTCGACGCGATAATGTGGCAATTTAGTTTCCCCATGCCTGAAGAAGAAGCTAAGGCCTTGAGTGCACAAGGAGCTCAGGCACTCAAAGAAGAGGCGTGTCGTAGAGCACAGTGGCATAAGCCCATTCCTCAAATTTTATCAGCCACCCTACCGGCACAAATTTCAGGTTATCCCGTGTACGATCGCGAATTACTCAAGCCGGAATTATTGGAAAAAGCTGGGGCATTTACTTTGATTGGAGATGCAGCTCACCCGATGAGTCCATTTAAAGGACAAGGTGCAAATCAGGCTCTGTTGGATGCACTGGCACTGGCTCGTCACATTTCAATAGCATGCTCTCCCTTGTCTAAATGGAGAGAAGCCGGATTGAGAGAAATTGTACTCACTGAATTTGAAGAAGAAATGTTAGCGCGTAGTGCTTCTAAAGTGAAGGATTCCGCTGAAGCTGTGGAACTTCTCCATTCCAAAGTGGTGCTACGGGGTGATGGACCTAAAAGACGGTCTTTACGAAGTAACCTTTAGCAGTTATGGGGTTATTGCGTGCATGTTCACGATGAATGTGTGCGAATCAAACCATAAAGGAATGAGATTGAAAGTTTCCCAGGTTTAAAGTAAAGTCTTTAGTTTTAGACCCCAAAGAAAATTTCTTAATAGACTAATTGTTCAATATATGGTACAATAAAGATGAAGTACAGGATACTGGTAACGAGTGAGTTTGAAGAGTGGCTCGAGGAAGAGCCTGCAAAATCACGAGTGCAAATTGCTAAAAGAATTGAAAACGTCCGCGAAGAAGGACATTTTGGAGATCACAAGCAGGTAAGAGATCATCTTTGGG
>JABDFJ010000024.1 GCA_013286645.1 Chlamydiota bacterium
CCCAAAATCTAGAAGTTATTAAGCTTTTGGTTGAGAATGGTGCTTCACGCAGAAATCTTCAGTATAATTTTAAGAATTATAGCAATGGGAGTGAAACCATTCACATTCCTTGCCCAGTAATTAACGGTTACTTGCAAAGCGTAAACAGATAAATGCTATGACTCTAGGGGTGGTGGTAGAAAAGTTTTCGCCATCCCTCTTGGCTCGAAATTCGATAATGGACGCATCGATTTTTAACTATAATTTGTCTGATTGGGATTCTTATTTTATTTCTATTATTTTGTCATTCCTCATTTTGCAGCTATACTGCATTTGTATTTTCAGAATCTATACAATTGCGATCCCAGCAACTCAGCAGCAATGAGAGCACAACCATATTTTGCATAGATTTTGTCCACAGTCTGAATATTCCGTAAACTAAAAAAGTCTGCGATCTGCCCCTGTTCATCTAAATCAAAGTACTTTTCACGCAATTTAGCAAAAGTTTTTTGTCGCATCCACTTCGGCTTATTCCATTCATCGTTATTTATCCATCTCCCTATTTTTCTTCTCTTCAGAAACAATCTAGTTGATAGAGTTGCGTTTTGACTACGGTAAATCATTCGAAAGCAATGTCGGCAGGCAAAATTTGCTTTGTGAAAATATAAATCTCTAACTCGCTTTGAACAATAAGGACAGTGGCCAAAAAAACGATAGCCTCCGTAATGACAATGAGTTTTATTAACTTTAATATATGTTGTATCTAATTGTTTCCCTTCACTACTTGAAAGGATAATAACATCATTGTCTACCAAAAGCCGTATGGAGCCGTTCCAGATGTAAAGTCCGGGGTCCTGTATGTTTTGTTTCATGAACTGCGGAATACAAAGCTTAGGAAGATCTGAAGCGGTCAGCTTTAAACTTCTTTTAGTTCGTCTCTTCCCATAACATTTCCCGCTACCAATGCCACCCATAAGATTTTATCCGAAATAATTAAGCTAACTTTTTGATTCGCGAACATTACAACGTTCTGAATAGCTTCTATTGATTGAAAACCATACTTCCAAGGGGCTTTTTATGTCTCCGCTTTCCTTGAGGAGTTGGTTCACTGCAATTATATCATCCATAAATGCAACACACAAGCTTGACTCACCCTTTTATGTCCTAGCAAAGGCTAAGTTGAGTTTTCCTTTGTTTTGCGTCTTGTCTGTTAATGTCCCTTTGCCTTTCTCTTAATTTCTTTAATGCTAGCTTCGAGCCATATCCTTAAGTCGCCTCCAGCTTGGAAATAGTCACCTGCTGACTTTTCGTAAGGGGAAAGAATACGCTGAATATTAGGAAACATGTTTTCCCATTTACTCCAGGCAATAGCTCCAGCCTTATCAAAATCAGGAAGAAATAAAATCAGCTGTGTCTTTCTTAGCAATTGATCGGCTTGAAAATCAATTGGTTTTGTACTTCCACCCAGGGCAACACAATAAACCAAATCGCCAGCTTCTTGTAACACAAGCAATGCATCAAGCTCGGACTCTATTACCAGTGCACCGGATAAAGAAGTATCACCATAGATCGAAAGGGCTTGTTTTGAACCACTGATTTCAATATATTTCGGCCATTGGTCTCCCTCTTTCCAATCAGACCTCCTAACCTTAACCTTTACGGCTTGTCCACCTTCAAATGTGGGTATAACAATACCAGCAGGCAGCCATAACTTTCGCTCCTTGCCATCATCCTTGATCTCCCTGGCTAACCCCCAACCTGAACGATCTCGAAAAAACGACTGAGGATTGTACCCTAATTTAAAACGCGCTACTGTTTCTTGTGTAATCTTCCGTTCCTCCAAGTGACTCATAGTTTGAGGATCATTCACCAGTTGAGTATAGCACCAATTGACGAAAACCGTGGCCTTTTCTTTCCAGAGAGCCGATGGTTCTTCAGCTGCCCGGGGTTTTGGTGCAAGCCTCGGCCGCATAGATGTGCTTCGCTGCTTAGGTTCCAATCGCAAGCGTGTGCAGGCTTCCAAATATCCAAGGCCGTGTAACTCGCGTAAGAATGTAATTGCATCACCATACTTTCCACATACGCGGCAACTGTAGCGACCACCTTGATAATCGCCGTTGTTATTGTGTCGCAATGGCCAAATAAGAAAGCGATCATCACCATCTTTACAGAATGGGCATGGGCTGCAATATTCGCCACCATGGGTCGCGGCTTTGCGTTTCGAGATATAGCTGGCCTCTTCTATTAGATCTTTCATGTCCATTTGTACGATCCGTCCTATTCAATGTCTTTTCGATTTACAATTTCGTCTTATCGAGATATTTCTTTAATGATTGATTATCAACCCCCGTCCCATCTGTCCTATCTGTCTTATGACTTTTGTTGCTAAAAGGTTTATTCATTATTTTCGGAAAAGGCCTTTCGCAAACAAATCTGTTTTCTTGAGAATTGTTTCATTTGATAAAACAGATAGGACAGATAGGACATGACACTGCAATATAAGCACTTATAATTTTTGGTTTGATAAGACAGAGATAGGACATAGTTAAGACCATAGCTTTTCCCATATTATAGCGTCTGCACTGAAAGATTTTTGGAATTCGACTCTTGCTGTGCTCACGGGAGGTAATTCATAGAAGTAAGAACGTGTGCCAGACGTTCCTCGCTCTTTATTGATAGAGGGCGTTAATTTATGTAATGCGTTTCCAAACCGCTGATTAGCTTCCGCTTTTAGTCCCTGTCTTATACACCAAGCGCCATAGTCGGTATAAACGGAGGAGCAGAGAATAGTGCTACCCCAGGGCACCGAAGGGGATGCGTTTCCTATGTCAAAAGATTCGTAAAAAAGAGCTTCGTAAATATATTTTTCAGGGGTCGAAGCGCTCAACATTTTTACTGCGAAAGCTTCCGAGTTTTGTGGTAGAAGCCATGGATCAAATGACAAGATATTTTCATTTTGAAGTTGATAAAGAAGGGTTGGCAGCCCTCCATTTTCTAATTCGTCACGGATTGCTTTAAAATATGGCCGGTTATCTTTACATTTATTGCTTACATTTAATACAAGAAAACGCCGGGCATCACGCTCTAAATGAACAGGCCAATCTTCATTACTCGACAAAATTAAATGCTTAAAATTTCGCATCCTAATTTGGTCTTTACCTTTTCCTTCAATAACACAATCTTTTTCAGTGACCATAGCCTTTAACTTACCGAGGGCTTGTTTATTTCCTCCCCAAACAGCCTCATTGCCGTGAATAAGAACAGCATTTTTTAAGTGAAAATTGAAGTTCCCTAAAAACTGATTGATGTTGTCTAGCGGCAAATAGTGTAATCCAAAAATTTCACCAATAGGATCAACGAAAGTGTTCTTTCCTGTGCCCTGCTCACCCATAAGCACTAAAACAGGTGAAAGCAAGTGAGGCTTTTGCACAAGATGAGCTAACCAACGCCAAACATACTCAAAATAGGTTATATTTCCGGAGCAAATTACTTCTCGAATGTGGTTTTTGAATAGTTCACAGCTTCCTTCGTTGCTGGGATCAATAGAAAAACCTTTCCATATGTTGTAAGCATCTTCTAAGTGGCTGCTAGATGTTGGATCAAAAGTTATTCCATTGTATTGCCGACGATTAGGATGTGCCAACCAAACCTTTGCCTTGCTTCTGCGCTTTTTATCAAAACACTCAACAATTTGGTTTTCGTACATATTTAAAAATGATTGCTTGCTTTCTAGTGTGAAGTCTTTGTGCAAGCCTTTTGTCTTTTCCGTAAGAATGTAAAACTGATCTGTGTGGACGACGGCGTGTTTCTTATTCAGCTCATCAACAACTAATTCCTCTGGCGTCCGTGATATAAGATTGTCAAAGGCGGCATCACGTTCAGGCGTAGATTTAGAAGATTTGTTTGGTAGGATTCTCGATGATTTCGCGTGTGATTTCTCTTGTGTTACTGATATTTGTTCTGTTAAACTCATGTAAATTGCCTGTTCTAATTATATTGTAGGCGGCATGTCTTCAGCATCCGCCTCAAGTTCTTTAATCAATGTGTAAATCCAGTGCAGCTCATTTAAAAGATGCTTTATTCTCATAAACCAAAAACAAATCCTCTTGTCATTTTTTTCGTGCACGCTTTGGGAAAATCCATTTGCAGCCATATGGAAACAATCTTCAATTATTTGCATCGCAGCTATTGCCCCACTTAGGGCTAGGATTAAAGACTTGTCGCTTTCCATTTACCCCGATTAATTTCGATTTCGCACATAAACTGTATTAGGAGGTTTGGTAGATATTTAAAAGGCGATCGCATGGTAGTATCGACCATAATCCCGTCCAATATTAAACCGTCGGTAATAGTTCCTTTGCGTCCCTTCTGAGTGCCCTTTTTTGTTTGAAACCACATGTTATTCCTTAACTTGAAATGTTATTGCGTAAATATTCCAAAAGAACCCCTCTTGGAATTACAGATCGGCGGGGTGAGATTTTTACAAATGAAAGTCGTCCATCTTTTAATGCAGACCGTGCAGCAGGCATCGATCCAAAAAAGCCAATCGAAGTGAGTTGACGAAGAGTATAAAATGGGCGGTTTCCGAGCTTTTCATTAAGCTCTTCCACCAAATTAATCATAAGTTTTGACATAGCACCCTCTTTGTAGGGAGGTATTGCCATGAGGGTGTAAAATTATTTTTTACTTGAAAGCACATGAGTGCGTTTGCTAGTCTTTAGTTACAAAAGCAATCCAAGATCAAAGTTTGCTCTTTGGCCATGAAATAGGTTGCCGCCTTTTCATGGCTTTTTTGTGACTATTAACTGTCATTTCAGTATCCCTTCATGGGTCTAACCTCATTGTTATTTCATATGCCTTTTTGATGTGCCTAAAAGGCTTATATTTCCTAAGACGCTAAAAACAGATTTTATCATATTGTAATTTTATTTCGCTCGGTTTATTTGCTCACAAATAAGCCTAAAATGATTTGTGTTGTCAATTACTGTAGAACGCTGTTGTGTGTTTTAAGATTTCGATTTGTTTGGTTGGTTTTGCATTTCGATCCATTTCCAAAAATCCATAACCGAAAGCAAAATCTTGCTTTTACCAACGCGGCGAATAACAACGTCGTTAAAATTATTGGTATTATTGTAGATTAGCCACCGGATACTTGATTCAGTAAACGTAGAGTATTTGACGGCAAATTCACGGATGGTTAGATAAGGACCCGCTCTAAGATCCTCTTGGGGTATATTTGCATTACATGTTTCCATTACATTTCTCCTTCATGAAAAGTATTGTTAAGTAAAATGCAATGATGCCCAACAGGCCATTTATTTTTCTTCGGTAGAGATTTTTATTGATAAGTGAGTAGGTACAAAATAATTTACCTATTCAGAATAAGCCCCACGCTGGAATTGAATGTAGCATGACGCTTCTTTGTGCAGAAATTCCAGTCCTTTTGGAGTAAGTTTGGCGCGATAGTATTCGATTAGCGGATCATTAATGATTTTGTCTACTGTTATGCTAGCCACAGGAACTTTGTGCTGAAAATTAGCTATAATAAGGGTCCTCAAAATAATTCTGAGAAATTGATAATTGATCGACGCGCACCCATCGGGTTTTATTTCGAGACCTTCATAAATTAACAAAGGGTGCATTAGGCGTTCATTCGAATTCCATTTGTTTTGATTAGGTGTTCCAGTCTTTACAAGGCCTGAAGGAATTATTTTTTTAACTTCATCTTTGATCAATCTACAGCTTTTGGGTATCGTAAAAGTTTGAAGAGCCGATTTCATGATATCATCCTCTATTACTGCTTGAAGGTTCCATCTAAGCTCTGGTTTGTTCTTCAAGAGATAGTATGCAATAGTTTTGATCACAAGATTTCGTGATTTGCAGTCATATGCACAATATTCATCCTTTGTGGTCATATTAATTTTCAGCTTTGTACAATATTCTAAATGCATTTTGTTCGAAAATATGATCTCATGAATCAAGTTTTGAAAGTGAAAAAATCTAAAAAAATACGAATCACAAATGCTTATACCTAATTCACGCACATGCATGATTGCTTCGAATTCAATTGTTTCGGTTGGTAATGGAAAAAATAAACTCTTAAAACCTTTTGGGAAACTTGTTTTTAAAACTCGTGTGTTTTCCCAATGTTCATTCAGGAAATTGATGATTTCTCGTTCATTTTTTGGAAAACAGGTTATACCAAGGTCAAAACTATGTTCTGAACGCGATGCCCTCCTTAATATGAACGGTCTTTGACACAGGTTATATTCTGTAACCGACTGTGGATTATTTTCTATAGGGCGAATATCTGCGATCTCAAGCCCCTTATTCACTTTGGCATTACCGAAAAGATAGGCAGCTTCGTAAAAATCGCAAAATTTTAGATCCTTCAATAAGGATAAACATGGTTCTGGTCTGACTTCTCTCATGACGCCTCCATGTTGATTTCTTTAAAGATTTTCTCGTTCATGGATGAAACAACATCCTTTCTGTATGCATCTGAGAGGTGACAATACCTTTTCGTAACACTTTGATAGGATTTGTGTCCTAAGAGGTCTGCAATCTCATTTAAACTAGATCCATTCATAACACAATAACTAGCGAAACTGTGGCGGAGATCATGAAATTTGAAGTTTTCAAGTTTTGCATTCCTAATTACAACTCTCCAAGCGGATCTAAAATCTATAGGTCGTTTAGGCTCATTACCAGGAAATAAGAGCAAAGAATTGATTTTGCGTTGTTCTTCTAGCTCTTTTAATAACTGTTTAGCAAGCCCTACGAGGGGTAAAATTCTAACTTCATTATTTTTAGTTTCTTTAAGGATAATGCGTTCTCTTTCAAAATCTATGTTAGACCAAGTAAGGGTTAGGATTTCGGAGCGTCGCATCCCTGTTGAGATACCAAGAATGACAATTGTATAGAGATATGGATTCTTGCTGACCTTGCATTGTTGAAGAAGATTTGATCTTTCACTTTCATCAAGGAAGCGGTTTCTCCCATTTGGCAAAGACGGTTTAGATACTTTTAAAACAGGGTTGACATCCAACCATTGCCATTCATTCACACATATTGTTAGAATATGAGATAAGGTTTGAATGTATTTCCTTACTGTTGCTGGAGCTCTTTTTTGCCCATCAATTTCATTGTGAATAAGTTTATTCTTGAATTCATTAATAAGAGAAGTGGTTATCTCTTTGAGGGGTAAATGACCAAGTACTTTCAGCCACCAAGTAACAAGGTGTTCTCGACGACTTTTTGTAACTGTGGGAAGAATATATTTTTGATATCGTTCAATTGCATCAGAAAGCGTTTTTTTTCTTGATGCCGTAGTTATTCCATATTTTCCTTCACGCATTTCGGCTTCAGTCTTTTCCGCCCACCGCTTGGCGTCTGTTAATTTCTTAAATGAACGATTTGTTGGTGGATAGGGACGAATTCTGATTTGCGCATCATAACTGACTCCGCGTTTGCCTTCTCTTCTTCTAAATGTTGCCATTTCGTACCTCTTTTTTAGGGTTGCGCATATTAAATGCGATGCATGTTAACTGGTTTCTACTCCTAAAATCCACCTGAAGGATTTAGTATATCGGTCATTTGTCACACTTTTTCTGCATCAACATCCCAATCCAAAATAATTGTAGATGTTTTGGATGCCATTAATCCATTTCTGCAGAATGTTGCATGCTTTTGTACATTGCTGTGACAAAAGTGTGAAAAATTGGTGGTTTGTGAAAAGTATCTAAAAAAGAAAACCCCACTAAACCTAGTTTAGAGGGGTTGTAGGCTGTGCCTAAAACAGGAGTCGAACCCGCGACCTTCGCATTACGAATGCGCTGCTCTACCAACTGAGCTATTTAGGCGTGATAGTGTTGTGATATGTAAGAGGTAATTGCAAAAATGATTAAATGAGACTTTGCAATTACCTCAAGGACATATTATATGGCGCAATTTTTTAACACAATATTAAGTTATTATGGTGAAACATTTACCTTGACGTGCTACCACATTCCCATATATCTATAAGCTGCGTTAAACTTTAATTATTATCTCAGAAGTGTTATATGGACGCCTTTTATTTTTTACATCATGGGCAGACGGATTGGAACTTACGTGGGCAGCTCATGGGACATCAGGATATTTCTCTAAACGACACAGGTAGAAAGCAAGCTCAAGAGGCAGCTAGAATCCTGATTGGACACGACATCTCTTCCATTTGCTATAGCCCTTTGGTGCGTGCAACAGAGACAGCAAAAATCATTGCTCAGGAGTGCCCCTGCAATTTGTATCCGTTTGCTGGCTTTAGTGAAAGGGCGTGGGGTGATTGGGAAGGTAAAGTCGTGCCTAAAGACCAGCTAAAGAAAACAGAAGACCATTTGCCTTCTGGAGCTGAAAATTTCGAAGATTTTCGTCATCGTGTGCTGAGCGCCTTGCAAGAGGCTTCGGCCTTCCCCTCTCCGTTTTTGATTATCTCTCATAGCGGTGTGTTTAATGTTATTTGTCAAGAGCTGCATCTGCCAGAAGCTGATCTAGCGAAGACGCCTTTATTGCATTTCTCGCAACGCTTGGGTAAATGGACGATGGAAGTGTTGGCTATATGAACCTATCCCGATAAAAATTTCTACTCGGTTTCAAGTAAAATTTTTTATCGGGATAGGTTTATGAACAGCTGTTGCGAGGATTAGTTTTTAGCGTGACTGTTGCGCACAACCCAATACGCTATGGCGGTAGCTAAGACCATAGCTGCAGTCGCGTAAATATATTCTGTGGGTGTCGTTTTATAGTCCAGGATGATCACCTTTCTTGAAATAGCGATCAAAGCTGTCGATAGGACTAATTTGGCCTGTATCGTTTCTGATTTGACATAGACGATGATGTTATTAAATATTTCAATGGCAATGAGAACAGCGATGAAAGCGCCTAAGACAGTCAAAATCCCTTCGACATGCAACACACCGAGCGGATTAGAAAGGATAATTTTGTCATAAATGATATAAACCACATCCAACACGCTAGCCACAATCACCACAATCATTAAGATAGCTAGAAATTTTATGCAGTAAAGGATGATTTTATGTAAGAAGCCGATGAGTGGATCGTCAGCTTTTTTCAAAACATTTTCAAATTCGCGTTCAGACATTTTATTTCCTAATGATGTTTGAACCTATCCAGATAAAATTTTTAACTCGCTTTCGAGTTCATTTCCTCTAGGAATCCGCAAAAATAAAGGGGTAATATTAAATCAATATTGCCCCTTTATTTACGGAAGACTGCACGAGTTCCTAGAAAGAAAATAATCTCGAAAGCGAGTCAAAAATTTTTATCAGGATAGGTTCTTCGTATGATTTATCTTTAACACGCGATCATAATTACAAGCAGCAATTTTAAATAGAAAGATTACTAAAAACTGGCAAATCCTCGCTTGATAAGTTGCTTATTCACTTTATTAATGAGGTAGTCTTCATCAAGAGCGGCCTTGATGGGGTTCACGCGAATGCCAATAACACCCGCAGAATCCCAAGATACGGGCCTAGCATAGATGTCCACAGGAAAGGCGATATTTTGTTCATCCGGATCTGCAGGTTGTGTTCGATCTCTGCCTTTAGGGCGTTTATTCAAATTATCATCAAAAAAGATAGTGAGGGCTTTTTTTCCCTCAAAATTGCCATCATGGACACAATACAAGCGTTTGCCTGCAGCTGCTTTGCGTTTATTAGTATGCCAGGTTTCAAAATCGTCTTGGCATAATGTATGGGCTTTATGTAGCGTTTTGAAGAGTTTGTGCCCTTTTCGAATTCTCTTGTCCCCTTCAATATGAAGAGCATCATTAGCAAAATAGGCGCGGTGCGTAATTTCCAAGGTTTTCTCACCGAAAGCACCTTGTGCATTAAGTTTATTCCACTCATGCGCGATTTGAGGTCCATCGAAGCCAAAAGTGCGCAAGGTACATGTGGTCGCAGGGCAAATTTGTGTGGCTTTTTGGATGAGTTTCATCACTGAAGGAAACAGGGTGAAGGAAGCGTTTTGTGTTTTTTTATCGAGATATTGTTTGGCAAGGGTTTCGTAGAGGTGTGAAGTTTGTTGACATAAGGGGTGGTTTTGTTGCTTTAGGGTTTCAAGAAATCCTGCAATTTGCTGCTCTTGTTTTTTTTTGACAGCTTCATCACATTTATCTCCTGGGATAAGCACCTTCTGAACATAGTCTACATAAGACATTTCAGGGTGATTGATATCCCACTTGTAATTAGTGAAGCGGGCAATCGCAAATATGAGAGCATTGACTTTTTTGGTGGTATCACCAAACACTATGGTACCGTTAACATCAAATTGGAGTGAAAGATAATCAGGCCTCAAAGGCTGCATTTTTGAGGTGTGATCAATAATGGACATGGACGTTCCTTCGCATGGCTTATTAGAGGCTATTTATGCACATGATTCTAAATCTAACATCCCAGGTAGTTTGGTTTCGAAAACTATAGAATCAAAGAGTTGTTTTAAATGTTCATGAATTTTTCGATTTGCCTTACCTTTGATATCATTTCTTTCAAATAGATTCATTAGAGCATTGAAAGTTAACAGCTTAATATCCTTTCCTATCTTGATGTTGGGCATAGTAGATGGAGAGTAACTTTGGTTGGTAATTAACTCTAAAATCGAAATCATGTACGCAAAAGTTAAATCTCGGTTTGGATGATCTATTTTGCGCGAAGCATAAATATCAAGTAAAGCGATTTTCAGTGTTTCGTCGACTTTGAGGTTAGTCCACTTTATAAAAGTAGCATAGTTATCTGAGTCGCTCAGCATATCGACTATAGCCTTAAAAATTTGTGCCATCGTCTTATATAAATGTTCCTCTGGAATTACTTTGAAGATTTTAGATAGTGCTTGATTTGGTGCTTTGTTTTCTGTGTGATTACAGAACAACGCCATAGGATGAATCACATCTTCTAGTGATGTATTATGTGACCTCAGCTCTGTGATGATATAGTAGAATACGGTGACAAAGTTAGCGACATCATCGATCGGCCAAAATAACCGCAAAGCTAAAATCATATAATCGATCAATTTTGTATCGTCTTGACGTAATGCCTCTAGATGAGGCATGACACTAAAAATTGCTTGCATGCATAGCTCATCACAAGCGAATAAATTTTTATGGGGCGTTGTAAAAACTAACTGTTTAATAAAATCGGCCACCTTAACTTTTTGAGCTACAGAAATAGATTGCCATAATGATTGCAATTGCGCTGTAGGCATCCCATCTATAATGCCTTGAAGTAACATGGTGATAGATTTTATATCAGTTTGATTTGATAGAGCTGTTTCCAATATGGCTCGCAGAGTTGTGACATGAGCCTCATGGGTAAAGGTCTGAATTAGGGTGGTCAATTGTTTCACAAAATCGATCCTTTGACTGCTATCAATGGCTTGTATGACAAGGAACATTTGATATAGTGTGTCTCCTTTGATGGCCTTGTCGGCATCTGTTTGAGATCCCTTTAAGATATAAAAATGCAACATTTTTAGCAGTTTACAGATGTGTTTTTGTGCTTCTGTTCGTTGTTCAATAGGGATTAACGATAAATAAATAATACAATCTAACCGGAAACCGATATAATGGGTATCCAGCAATGGCACCTTGTCAAAGAGGATTTGGGCTCTGTGTTCCTCTGGAGCAGATTTTAAGTAATAATCCCTTTCATACCAATCTGTACGGAAATCGACATACTTTGAATGGACTGCAAGGGTATGGGCAGGGTCAACGGATGGCAACATTTGGAAGAGTTCTTGCCGCTGAATCTCATCTGGAACACGTTTGAAAAGGAGATCTAATTTTGTAATAGTCACGGATAGCATGTTGCAAGTCAAAAAATGTCGATTGATCACAAACGGGAGTACATCGATGATGGGGATAATAAGGCCAGGCGGAACAGATTTTAAAGTATTAACTATTTTCCGCCCTTCTTGAGGATCAAATGAACCCGTATTATCAGTAAGGAGCTCAAATAGTGACATGACTGCTGTAATACCTTTGTCAACGCATTCTGGTGGGATTAATGCTAATGCACACAAAATTTCAGCTTTCTGCAGGTCTTTGATGCCTGTTAGTTGAATAGGTGTCTTCAACAGGAGATTTCTTCTTAATACGACAGCTCTATCTGGATTTGGTATTGTTTTAAGCATGTTTAGAATAGCAACGCGCCCTGTTTTATCTGTAATATCTTTAAAAATTGGCACCACAAACTGGGCTGTCGCTTCACGCTCACTTGGTGGAATTAAGCACAGGGCCATCATAAAGAAAGCAATAGCGCCCTCCTGATTAAAACTCGTGTAGTGTTGCGTTGCTAAATACAAGATCTGAGCTTTTTCGCTACCAGGTATGTGGCTTAGAGCTGCTAAGATTGTCTTTTGGTATATTTTCGGAGTAAATTTAAACAATGTGTCTATCGAATTGTAGGCGTCTTGTTCTTCATTCTTTGGGATATCTTTTATCGCTGCTAGTATCATTTTATCTGTGGAGTTGGTGTGCCAAGACGAATGACAGATCGATTCCATGAACGTACTCACTAGCAAGTCTATCGATTCAGGACTACTCCAACTAGTGGCAGGGCGTGGGCATTTCCGGTTCAAAAAAAGTGCTGAATTATTTTTCCCAACGATATTTCTAAAAAGCTGTGGTAGATGTGCATGGTTTGCTTGTGGGTTTGGGGACGTTGGGTTGCGTGGCGAACCAATGGAAGGGCTGGTTCCTCGGCATACATCACTCGGGGAAAATAAGGCTCTAACGGGAATGATATGAACTGATCCATCAAATGCCATAAAAACCAAAGATTAGTTTAGATTATTACAAAAACAAAAAAACATGAAAACTATTTTAACATAAATAATATTTTAATAACAGCGTTTTATATTCATTTTAAATAAACTATACCGGCTAGCTTATCCTGTTTATCATGTTTATCCTGCTATTAATAATAATTCCCTTTTTTCTCTGCATCACCGCGCCCCCCGACTCTGCGTTGAATTTATACCGAATGTGACTCAAAAGTTGGGATTTTCGCACAGCTGGAAATGCCAACTTTTGAATCACGTTCGGTATATGTGTGAACGAACCCGTTTAAAATGAACTGTTTTTTATTCTTTATCCCATAAGATGAATTAGCTTAATATTGCTTTTTGTTCTCATAATCAACTCTCTATTCGGAAATATATTTTTGGGTTTTTATGCATTTGCGATACATGTCACTTTTATGTGTGCTGCTCGTTATTAAAGCCGTATTGATGATTGAAGTGATCCTACATGCGGGGATAGGTTTAGGTCCTGATGAAGCGCAATATTGGACATGGAGTCGCTTGCTCGACTGGGGATATTATAGTAAGCCCCCAGGAATTGCTTGGGAGATCTGGATTGGTACGCAATTGTTTGGTAATAATGAACTTGGTGTGCGCATGCCTGCCGTAGTCATAGGCTTTTGTTTACCATTGCTTGTGTATCGCATGGCAAGAAATTGTGGTCTCACCCCACAGACATGTTTTTGGAGTGCCTTAACGATAGCTTTGTCTCCTATCGGAATCATGTCATCATTTTTGGCCATAACCGATGGAGGGATGATTCTGTTTTGGACAGCTACCTGCACTTATCTCGCTGGTATGATTCAACAGAATAGAACGCCAAACTATTTAATTTTAGGTCTGTTGATAATGTGTGGAGCACTCTTTAAGTGGCCGATTTATCTGCTATGGTTGTTGGTGTTATTGAGCTGGTCCCTTTTCCCTTGGTTGGCGTCTTGGAGAATCTTATTGGGTTGTGTAGTTTCGTTGCTAGCGCTATTGCCAAGTATCTATTGGAATGCTGAACATGAGTGGGGCACTTTTAGACATGTGTTAGCGACGTTAGCAGGAGGACATGCAGCGCCAAAAGTGGGAGTCATATTGCAAGGCAATCTATTCGAATTTATGGGGGCGCAAGCCGCTATTGTATCACCTATTTTGTTTGTTTTGCTGGTATTGGCTTTAGTGCGCATGGTTAAAGATAGACACAGTGTACCTGTAGGTGTGATTTTTTGTGGTGGTATTACTCTAGTTATATTGACAATGGCACTGGTAGTTTCTTTCTTTATGAAGCTGCAAGGCAATTGGGCAATCTATGCCTATCCAAGTGTATTTGTGGTGCTTGGATGGTATGGATGTGAAGCTCTTGAGAAGGGAAAACGATGGCTTTATGCAGGAGTAACCATTTCTGTATTGGCCTGCAGCTTTGTTTTTAGTTTGCCCTTCATACAAGCTGAAGGTGTTGGCAGCCAATATCCCATTCCGTATCGAATCAATCCTTTTAGACATAATGTAGGTTGGAATCAGCTTACAAAAGAGCTTCTTTTAGCAGGCTATGATGCGCAACAAGATTTTCTTTTTGGCGACAAATACCAAATGGCTAGCATTTTGAGCTTTTATGGTCCGGACCAAAAGCGCGCTTATTTTCTAAATCTACATGGGACCCGCAAAAATCAATTTTCCTTTTGGCCAAGCATGGCGCAAGAACAAGTTGGTAAGCGCGGATTTTTTGTCGTTGTAGAAAATATGCCGCACCTAGCTAAAGCGCAGCCTGTATTGGTCGATACCACCCAAGAGCTGCTTAAAGAGTATTTTAAAGAGGTTCACTTTCATGGAGTGGTTCCTTTGTTCTGGGCTTACGGCCAGATGGTTAAAGGAGCCTTGATTTTTGAATGTGTCTCATATAATGGTTTGCAACCAGAAGGTGCAATGCTCTATTAGGTCAATCACTCAGCCCGTTTGTCCATTTGCCTGACATCGCTATCGCTTAGCCACTGTTCATGGATACGTAAGAAGTCGAATTGTTGTTGCGCGATAGTTTCATCAAACCGGTCGTTAAGCATTTCAACGCGGTTGTAATGGATACATACACTCTCGATCTCATGCTTCTCCAAAGCCGTGTGTAGGGCTTCTACTTGGTCTTTGCTATCGTCGATGAAGAATATTCTTTTGGGCTGGTATTTTACTCTCCCTAATAGTGCTTGCAACGCTTTGGCTTTGGAGAGGAGGGCTGTGAATAAAATGCCATCTTTAAATACAGGATATACCCCCTCGTGGATAAGGTCGCCAAAAACGATGTGTTGGTAATAAGAAAATGTGGAAGAAAAATCAAATCCTGCTCGCATCAGTTCTTGGCGACGCCATGCTTCAACATTATTTATGGCTCCCAAACGCCCTGGAGAATGTGATGTGAGAGCAATGATTTTGGTTTGAGCTTGCAGTTGCCGTAAATAGTCTGGCATGTCAGCATCAAGAGGGCTTAGTAAACGCGAAAGTAATATTTTGCTAATCAGCTGTTGAATTTGAGCAGTAGGAATGTTGCTACATTGCTTCAAGAAATAGTCGCTGCCACAAGGGCGGAGCACCATGTCGTTGGGAATAACCAACGTGCAATCGATGTCAAAGGCGATTAAATCGCACGAATTGACTGTATTAAGAATTGTTTTTAGTTGATCGAGCGAATTTACAGAACAGATTGTGCTTTGCAAAGCAGAGAAAGGAAGCAAGAGGAACAAGAATAAAAACATATGCTTTTTGCCTATATACCGGACGTGTTTCCAAAATTGATATTTCCAGCTGCGCGAAAATTTCCGCGGATCAAATATTGCAAGTGACCCCATATTAAGTCAATATGGGGTCACTTGCAATATTTGGTCCCCGGAGTTTTGGCGCGCTCGAAATACCAAGTTTTGAAGCACGTCCGGTATAAATAAAAAAAGGCTTTGAACTCTTACGAGCCAAAGCCTTAATTTGGAAAGAGAGGGATTCGAACCCTCGATACCCTTAAGGGGTATGCGTCCTTAGCAGGGACGTGCTTTCGGCCACTCAGCCATCTTTCCTTAAATCAAATTTCATGGTGTGCATGATAATTGAAGAACATGGTAATTGGATTGGAACATTTTTCGCAAGTATAACTCGCTTTTCGTGACCGACTTCTTTCGTGCCCGCGCCCGAGCCCGACTTTTAACTTAAAAATTGTTTCGGACAAGACAACTTTAGGCCATACTTCTTTCAAGGAAGCGTTGGAATTACACACTCGGGCACGGGCACGAAAGAAGTCAAAGACGAGCGTTCTAGCTTATCATAATTTTGGCTCATTCGGTCTTGTCGGACTCTGCTAAAGGGGCTAATCACTTTTTCCCCTGCCGGGGAATAAGCAAAGTTCTCTTTAGCAGAGTCCTACAAAACCGGATAAGTCATAGTTTTGCACACCTTTATCATCTGACCATTTTCGCATCAGTCGTAGATTAGTCATGACTAATTTACGATGATGCTTAAATTTAAAGAAGATTTGTGCAATTTAACAAAAAATCAAGATGTAATACAACCCTTTTTAGGTGCGAAAATTCCCTAAAAAGGGGTATCAATTAAGGGTTAAGATATTTTGTAGCCAAGGAAGTATGCATGCTGACGCAGGAGATTTGTCCGGTTTCTGGGGAAACCAACGCTGAAGAGCGAATCAATCATCTGACACACTTGTTGGGATTGGTCTTAAGTTTAATTGGCTTTGGATTTCTGATGGTTTATGCTCTAGAAAAGGGAGATAACTGGGTGATTGGCGGCTCGCTCATCTATGGGATCTCTCTCATCATGCTGTATGCTGCTTCTACGTGTTATCATGGATGTAAATGCCGAGAGCGCAAATTAATTTTCAAGATTCTTGATCATGGCTGTATCTATTTGCTCATTGCTGGCACATACACGCCGTTTGCCTTAGGACCACTACGAGAAGCTAATGGTTGGTATTTATTTTCTATCGAGTGGGGAATGGCTCTACTAGGCATCACCTATAAGGTATTTGCCGTACACCGCCATAAGGTATTATCAACCATGGTTTATCTGGGCATGGGGTGGCTAGTCGTTTTCAGCTGGCCTAGTCTGCGCGCCAATGTTTCGACCATGACAATTGTCTGGTTGGGTGTAGGTGGCATGTTTTACACTTTAGGAACTATCTTCTATTTATCGAAAAAAATTCCCTGGAACCATGGAATCTGGCATGGCTTCGTGTTGGCCGGCAGTGTCTTTCAATATTTTTCGGTAGTCACCCTGATTTAGGGCATTGATGAACCATTATTGAAACACAGAGGCACAGAGGGCACAGAGGGTTGGAGGTCTCAAGAGGTAATTACAAAAGTCTCGTTTAATTGGTTTTTGCAATTACATCCAATCGATGAAACCAAGTCTCTCTGTGTTCTCTGTGCCTCTGTGTTTCAGTAATCGCGCCACACCAGATTCAACTTACCATTTTATTTTTCCATAGAAGTTGGTGAGAAAATCTTGCAGCGATTGTTTTTTGAAATTAGCGACTTTCTGGTTTAAGGCATCACCTGTAAGCCCCTGCATCATGGGCAAGCTTTCGATTTGCGTTGTAAGGGCAGCCACATCGGCTGCTGGGAATGTGGTGATAAATTGTTCTAGTTCTTGCGCGAAAAACTCTTGATGCCCTTCAAAATTTAATTCTTTTGTCAGTAATTTAATATATTCGCCTCTAAAATTATTCCACACGCATTGGATGAGATCGCGATAGTTGATCAAATTTTTATATTGTTTGATATTGTCGACAACGCGTTGAGAATCGTTAAGCGCAGCAAGTTCATTACGACGGATATTTTGTTTGACCTCGTCACTGAACTCGTGTCCTTGCGCGAGTTCTTGCGCTGCAATTTCCAGTTCAGCACCCTCTTGGGTGTCATTGACTGTTTGGATATCTGGGGATTCGAAGATCTTTTTTACCAGGATGACGGCCATCCCTTGCGGATCTGTAGCGTTATACTGGGTGGGTGGTTGCAAAGGTGCACAATCTAATTTTAACCATTGCAAAAGTTTTTCGAATTTAGCAAAAATATCCTTAGTTTGATTTTTGAGAATGAAGTTGTTAAAGATGGGAAGAGCTGCTTTTGCACTTTTGGCACTTTTTAACAAGTTCTCAATATTAGTTAAGCGCAACTTGTGAGTATCGATGTCGGCGTTTAGGATGTCTATTCTCAATGGAACATCAGCGACCATATTGCCAGTAAGATCTTTACCGTTAATGCGAAGTTGTTTTATTTCGGCTTGACAGGTAGTTATAGCTTTCACAATGTCATTTTTTTCAGTTTCATAGAATTGTATGCTTCCATCGGTAGTAGCCATTTTCTGTAACAGAACGTCACGCACATGGGTCAATTCAAACATCTCTTGTTGCTGTTTGAACCACTTAATTACTTGATCGATGTTGTCATTAATGTTCGTGATAATAGGCGTTTTTCTAGTCGCGAATGCATTATCGAGTTGATCTACTGGGAGGTCAGCTTTTTGCTCGAGATCCCTAATGGCGGTCCAGCCTTCGTGGTCTTCAATCACAATCGGCTGTTGTTTTTTAAATTTGTCATACGCTTTTGCTAAAGCGTGGGTAATTGCGGCCACAGTGTTGCAGCACTCTCTATTGTCATTTAGGGTGAATAGATTTTTTAAGGCTTTAACAACCAATTCGTTATAGGTCGCCTGGATGATGCGTAGATTTTTCAGACTCTCTTTTGTATTAGCTTTTGTCAGCAATGGATCTTCACAAGCAGCATGGACTTTGACGTGGATCTCTTGATAGGTCTTCAATCCCTTTGCCAAGCGTGCAAGCGTGGCTGCTTTTTCAAATTCGGATAAGAATAACGTGGAGCGTGTTTCGTCAATTTGATGTTCTTCATGACGTGCTTTGAGGGTTGCTTCCAGATCCACCAGCTGTTGATCGGATAAGCTCTCTTGTGCCGTGGCAATGTCTTTAGTAATTTCTGTTTGGAATTTTTCCAGCTCGCCTAACATGGACTTTGTCCACTCGAAAGAGATGGTTCCTGGTATTTGGACATTCGTCAGCAGCTTGGCACTTTGCTCATTGAGCGTTTGCATATAGCCAGGGATTTTCTTGATCCTCGCTTCACACTCTTCAAGGCTTTTTTGGGCCTTCGCAAGTTTTGCATTAACCTCTTTCACAATTGTTTTGCGCAAGTCAGCATGCTCTTTGCGCAATTCAAAATATGTCGTTTGGATCTTTTTATCCTTTGACTTGGATAATATAGCCAGCAGCTCTTTGGTGTCTTCTGTTCTTGGTTGTCCACCTAATGCTGTGATCACTTTGTCATGCACAATACGGAACAGGTCAGCAAAAGACACCACAGGTTTACTTACGGTACTGCTGATTAAGACCGCTATCTGTGAAGTGACATCCGTGAGCTTCTCGCTGAGTGCCGCGGCCCCTTGTCTAGCGTCGAGATTGACTTGGAAGTGGGAAGATAATTGTTTTTGGAAGGCTTTCAGGCCTTCACTGAGCTGTTTGACATGTTCCAATTGGAGGTTATTCTTATAGGTAATCAGTTCTTTGTTGGCATTTTCGACATAGGTTTTATAGCTCTCATACTGTTTTTTGAGTGTCGTCAAGCAGTAATCTTTATCTAGTTTAGCGATTTTTTCAAACACTTTGAGGCGCTGTTGTTTGTAAGCTACATATTCTTCTGGTGTGAGGTCGTCGAGCGTTTTGAGTTTGGTTGTTTGGAAATTACCTGCCAGGATGTTTCTGGGCACATCGACTGTGAAGCCAATACTTTGTCCAACAAGCTCATCGCGACATTGCTTAATTTCTTGCAGAACGGCTTGTCGCCATGGGGCCGGAAATGAAATTTCAGCCAACGCATTGATGGTTTCTTCATATTTATTGAGGGCTTCTGTCTTGGTTTCGATATCTTTTTCCAATTCCTTTTTAAGGGCCGCACGAACTTTTACCGCTTCGGTGGCATCTACGGTGTCGAGTTGATCTAAGAGATCGACAGGAGCCTTGGCCTCAATTTCTTTAAGGGTGATCGCCGAAGCAATTTGGTCGGCAACAGCCTTCAAGAGGGTTGCAAATTCATCCATAGCTTTGCGACTTTGAACGTCATTGTTCTTCAAGCTTCTTAAGCGTGCAGGTAAAGACGATAACATAACTGTAATCGATCCATCACCAGGTAATAGATTGGCAGCGCCTTTAACAACAGCTTGCCCTATCGATTGGAGCCAAGTAGGAGTTTCATCTGCGCCTTTAAGCCAAGGCTTAAGATATGTTTTTTTAATTTCTTCCGTGGTAGCCTTTAAAGCCGCTGCTGCCGCAAACTGTCCTTGCTGTTCTAAGGTATTTTGGGCTTCGATAGATTTTTTTAGAGCTACATTATAAGCCTCAAAATGTGTGGTGATGGAACCAAAGGTATCTCCGATAGCGTTGAGATCCTTTTTAGACTGTTCATTGACATATTTTTCAGCTTCGATACTTTGCTGCGGTGTGAGGTCATCGTAATATTTGGTTTTCAGCTGGCCGAGCAAGGGTAGGTTAGGAATAAATATGCGCAAGTCAGTGTCGATCGGGCATGATTGGCTATATGTATTGACACTTTGGCGCGCTTTGGAGATCAGTTCGTCAAAAGGTAGGGTGAGGTTGAAAGTGTCGCTAAGCTCTTTAAGATTCTTTTCTTGCTTATCGATTTCTTTTTTGGTGTTGCCAATGACATTTTTGATGCTTTTAATGATATCTTCTTTGAGGGCTTCGATTTCGTCGTTGGTGCTGATGCCAGTTTTTTTTGTATAGGCCATGAAGTTTTCGATCTGTTGTCTTTTAGGCAAATCTACGGTGGCTTTTTTGGAAGTTTCAGTGATGGCTGTGGCCTGTTTTTTCAAGACATCAGACAGTGTTTTGAGATTGCTTATAGAGGTGACACTTTGTTTCCAGGCATCAAGTTTAGTTTCAATTTTTTTGAGATCATTTCTAAGCATGAATGCATTAAAGCGTTCGCCACGATTTCTTAGTTTATTCGCTTCATTGGTGGCTATGTTGAGGGCACTATTGAAGCCGGCTTCATTTTTGATGATCGTCTCAATATGGTAATTAGCTTCGAGATCGAGCATGTATTCTTCACTTTCCTTTTGGATCGTGTTGTAATAGTCTTCCATTTCGTCGCCAGAGAGCTCTTTGACGTCCTTGGTACTTGAAAAGACAGCTAGCGACAACGGATTTAGATCTCGTGGTCGGATGGAAGGGATGATCGAGGTTGGTTTTCTTAGTAGAGTGTTAAGGGTGGCAATCGGGTGTCTCCATAGGTTTGAGAGGCCGCCAAAATAACCTACGATGCCACGTGTGGTTTCGAATTTGTCTTTTTTCTCTTGGATGTCTTTGAGCTTAGCTTTTACGTCGTGCATCATATTGGTGTATAAGCTTGAATCATGGGGCACATAACGTGAGATGGTATCGTTGAGTTTTTGTTTGATTTCGTTAAGTTTTGTTTCGCTAGCGGACAAGATATCACTGACTTTTTGTTCATAACGATCATGAATTTTCCCTGAGAGTTCTTGTAAAGTGGCGATGTCGAGTGCCACTTGTGAGGATGGCTCTATGATAGAGTTTTCGCTAAGTTTGTTTGCGATCATCCCATAGCTATAATAGGTGGCAACATTCCAGGAGTGTCTTAAGAAGGATGGGTTCGTTTTTTCCAGGACAATCTCAAGTTGTTTTGGCAACGAACGGGGGTTATCCTTGATACGTTCAAGTTCAGCTTTGAATTGCGTGATCCATGCCCCCATGCCCGCATGGTGGCGGTGGTAATAGGAGTTCTTGTAAGGGATTTTATTGCGGATAGAAGCATACCAGTCCGGTTGCTTTTTGCCTAAGATAGCCTCTTCATATTGCTTGAGCTTCGCTTTAAGTTCATAGGCAGATAGGAGTTGGTCAGAGCTTTCTAGTTCTTTAATCTTGCTAGTGACTTGCTGGATTGTTTTGGTGAGTTCTTCGGCAGCTTTAACGGTTTTTCCGTGTTGTTGCATGAGGAGATTGAGTTGATTATCATATTTATTGAGGATTGTGTTTTGCGTTTCGGCATAAGCAGCCAGCTGGTAGGGATCGAGTTGATCTAAGATTCGCTTTTCTTTGATCCAAGGATTTTTCAAGGCTGTCATAGCTGAGGTCCAAGTATACAGATAGGTATTGAACGTGTTTTTGTACTTTGCCAGTTCCGTATCACAATTTTCGATGATCCTATCTGCTTCTTTCTGCATGTCGAGATAGGGTTCTTTGAGTTGGTTGCGTTGGGCTAACATCTCTTGCTTTTTAGTGGCAATTTTTGTTTTTTGTTCATCTAAAAAAAGTGTCCTTAACTCATTAATCAAAGCGATATCAGTAGGAGCGCACTGCTTCATTTGGATGAGCGGATCTAATTTTTTATTTTTGGGATAATTGCTGAGTAATGTTTCAAGCTGCGTAGCATCGTTCTTCAAGGTGTTGATGATATGTTTGACAGTGGGGTTGCTTTGAATACTCTTCTTCTGTGCTTCAACGACCTTTTCTTGTTGTTTTTTAAGTAAACTTGACCGCTGTAGCTGTTGATAGCGAGAATCTTTAAGATCAGCTACACGCTCATTTACCAATTTCATTTTCTTATTGAATTTATCGAAAGCAACATTCAAATCAGGCAGTTTTGTAGCTTTAATTAGAGCCGTAGATTCATTCTCAAGCAATTCTTTGATGTATTCGTTATAGCGGTTCAAAGCTGTGCTATTGAGGGTGTTGACTTCCACTGGTGTGGGTGCCCAAGGCATGCTAATTTGGGTGAAGGGCAACTCCGCCAACATATATTTGGACATAAAGGAAGTCGCTAAGAGCACTGTTGGAAGCGGTCCTTGATGTTTCCAGGCATCGACTTTATGCTGCACATCATGGAGTATCTTTTTGACATCAGTAAGTGCGATCCCATAGTTTTGTTCGATCAGAGTGATTTGGGTGCGGTAGAGGGCGATTTCAGCAATAAAGCTATCGATGTTTTTGGTGAGTTTTTTGCGTTGCTCATTTTTATTTGTTTCTTCCCCTACATATGCGTCAAAAACGACTGCTTTGGCTTCTAAACGCTTTTGGTAAGCATTGATAAAATCTTGGGTGAGTGGGTAATTTTTTAATGCAGGACGAAAGTCTAGTTCCGCTTGTAGCTCAGCTAAGGTATTTTTGGCATGGTTTAGCTCTTGGCCAGTGAGTGAACATTCCCCTGTTTTCTCATTAGGCTGAAGAGCTGCTTCATATCTATGTATCCGTTGAACATAGTTATCTTGAATAAGGCCGAGTTTAGAAGTGGCAAGTTCTAGTTCTGCTAGGTTTTCTTTTGTTGCTTTTAATCCTTGTTGCCAATCTGTGCGGAGCATATGCAGATTAGCATCTGCTTTCCAGGTCAATAGTGAGCGTGTTTTTTTGCAAATATCCTGTGTGAATGCCTGTAAAGAATCGTGGCTATTTTCTGTTGCATCGAGATAGTTATCAAGTTTTTCGAAAATAGGAGTGCGGCTGGTGGCGTGTGCTTCAAAAAGCAATTTGAGAGAAGATTGTTGCTGTTGGAGTTGTGAGGCTAGTAGATGGTCAATGAGATCAGCAAAGACGGCGTCGCTAGCTTCTGCTTCGCTGTAAATATCGCTGGTAGTGCTGCCGGTAATTTTTTTTATTAGGGCAGAAGAATAATAGGTGGCGATGTCGTATAGAGATGAGGATTGCTTCGTGTCATAAGCTGGATGTGTTTTTGTTAACAATGTGCATAATACACGATCCAAATCTTGTTCCTGTTGTACCCTATCTTTAAGACTAGCTAAAGAGGCTAAATTCGTGACGTCAATGTCAGCTTCTGCTTCTAGTTTCTTCCAAGACTCCATGCGCAAATTGAGAAGATCTTGGCGCACTTTGATAATCGCCTCTTGTGTGGATTGGTTGGTGGTAAGCTTTTCATTCGTGAGTTGCGATTTTTCCTCTCTTAGGGCATTTTTAGCGATATGGATGTGATGCATGATGTGCGTTTTGCATTGTGCGTGGATGGAGGCAATGATGACATCGAGCTTGGCTGTGCGCGTATGCACTTGCTCCATGGTAATAGCAGGAACGCTATTTTCCCCACTCCATGCATTGTATTGAGTCTCCCATGCCGTTTGAATGTCTTCAGGGAAAGTGCTTAAGGACAATGTAATATTTTCTGCTCTATTTTTTAACTCACCATCTTCGATTTCGGCACGACGTTTTGCAGCTTCTTGCTGTTGACGCAGATCTGCGAGCTCTTTGGTCCATTGCTCTTTCGAGCGTTCGATCTGTTGAGCAGTATCTTGGAGGTGATTCTTGAAAGGAGCGGTGGGATTTGTGACTTCTTGTTGCAAGTCTTGCAATTGAGCTAGCGCGCGTAAGGCGGCATTTTCGATGTCTTTTAAGCGTGCATATCCTTTGCGATTAGGTAATTGTTCTTCAGATTGGATCTCAGCTAGTAGATGCATAAGGGTAGCACGCAATTCATCCACTTCGTGTTGGCGCTGGGCGATCTCCTCACTGGTGAGCGTGGGTATTTCAGTGGTTTGAGGGGAAGCTGTAGGTGTTAGTGTCTCTTGCTGAGGAGGGCTTTTCTGCTCCGGATGGTTGAGCTTTCTGATGGCTTCTTTGAGCTCTTCCACTTCTTTTGTCAGTGCATTGATGTGTTTAGAATTTTCACTTGCATCAGCCTTGGGCGAAGAAGGGTGCGGTGCTGCAGGAAAATCAGCCTCAAGTTTGGTCAACATATTGGTAATGCTGGCTTTGGCTTGCACTAAAATCGCTAAGATGCCGATTTCTTTTTCTAGTTCTTGTGGGTCGACAGGGGCAAAGATTCGCTCAGCGACAATCTCCCCTTCTTTCTTGGTGAATAAATGTTTGGCGATCACCTGGGCATGAATGCGATTATCAGCATCGCGCACAAGGCGCAATTTCTTGTCTTTTAGATAACCTTTTTCCCAAGGCGTTTCGTAGATGGATGTGAGGTTGCGAGACGATGGATCTGGAGTGACGGCATCTCTGTCAGCGGTACGCGTTACCATATGATGGACCTTTTGGGCTTAAACTTCGGGTCTTATTTATTATTATAAACAATAAAAATAAAATTATATATACAAATTAATTTACTTTTTTTACCTTGATTAAATTATATCATACATTATTTCGTGTTAATTTTGTGTAAAGATCTTGCTTTTTTTCGTTGTTTTTACAATGGGGTTCATCTAGTTATGCCCGCGATTGGACATGGACGAACTGGACTGATTGGACTACCTGGGCGAACTGGACAAAGGAGAGCCGTCCAGTTCGTCCAGGTAGTCCAATCAGTCCAGTTCGTCCATGTCCATTTTTTTTAATTTGATAATAAATTAATAAGTTAATTGACTTTTATTTGTTGTTTTTATTGTTTTGCTTATGCGAAGCTATCTTTTTTTCAATTAACTCAAGTAGGTTTTTATGCGTAGTGTCGATGCGAGCCACCCCCCTTCACCATTAGCGGAATTTCTGTTGTCGACGCACGCCTTATTGGATAATGCCGCCAATGCGAAAATGGTGATAAAAAAAAGAAAACCAGGTGCATTTGCTTTTGAATTAGTGCCTATTTCGCTGTGCCAAGGCCTCATGGCGCTGGTTGGGTGGCATACTCCATGTGAAGCCTCGATCAAAAACCTCAAAGAACTCATTGGGCATAAGCGTTTGATGCGCATTTTTCTTAAAGAGGAGCTACAATTGAATCCAGCGCAGTTGTGGCAAAATCAAGTGGCACTCACAAAGCATGTGGTGCACCGCATTTTCATCGGACTTGGAGACATCCGCCTAGAAGATTTGCAGGAGCGGGCGGCTATGGAAGGCAAAGTCCTCAATAATTTGTCTGTGAAGGAGATCGATAGGCTTTATCACAAGTTAATGCCTGCGCATCCCTTTGAAAAAGCCCTGATGAGCCATTGCAAGCAGGTTAACTATCACGATAAAGTCGTCACGCATGGAAAGGGGTTTAGTGGACTGCAAGAGCGAGTGTGGACGGTTTTTACGGCTAAAAGTGAAGTTTTTTCCCCTATGCACACCTCTCCGACACATGCCAGAATGGCTGAAATAGAGATGTTGACATCGCGCTTTGCCGATCGAGAGCCCCCTGTAGGGACAGTATTGCGCTTGAAAGAGGGGTATTTTGCGATCGATCGCATTTTTGCTCAAGGGGGAGCACATGTGAGTGTGTTGAAAGAAATTTCAGCATCGCAGCCCAGGATCCTCTTGCTCTGTCGTGGGACAGCAGCCAGCTGGCACGCCACGGGAGGGTATCTTTCAGCCCTGAATGACTGTCTCAAGGAGATTGGATCTTTAGGGGTAAAAAGCATTTGGGCAGATTTGGAGCAATATTTGCGTGAACATAAGATTTTGCAGATCGATATTTTAGGCAAGAGTTTGGGAGGCGCGCATGCCCAATATTTGACAACTTTGATCGGTGGGGCCACCAACGTGCAGGTCAATTCTCTGGTCACGAACTGCTCTGTCGGTATCCCCCAAAAGGTGCAAGAGCTCTTTACCCAAACTATATCCGACAAAGGCTTAAAGGAGCCTGAGGTGTTGATTGTGCGCAATGCCGGCAATCCCCAAGCGCATGAAGTCGATCATGTGCCCTGCGTGGGTGGCGTCCACTTGCACACGCAGAAAAGCACAAAGGTTTATTACTTCTTACCACATGAAGATACCACAACTTTCGCTACGCCGGCGGAAGGGAGCACCATGCAAAAAATGTTAGGTCTCATTCATTCCTTTGGTTTTTCCCATAGTAGGCAAAATAGTTTGAGTCGTTTTAGTTTGCGAGTGGGAGATAATCTCGCGCAAGAAGTTAAAATGGGCACCCATTTAGAGCCAGTGAGAGATATGATGTCCACGCTCTTTCATTATATGACCCTGGGGTTGGTGAATGGAGAGACTTTTGAAAAGTTCTATCGACGCACCGTAGCGGCCCCATCCGCTGCATAAGTGGTCTACGATCCCAAAGCAGATTTTTATTGCTCCAAACATTTATTCAGTTCGCAAAATCGCAGGCCTGACCCCAAACTTGCTGCAAGCTGAAAGGCTAAAAAAGAGGACTAGACGGCGGGGTAATACTTTTTGCTGACTTGTGCCATTTTTTGTAATCTTAATAAGGTTGCTAAAACACTCATTGAAATTCAAAGCTAATAGACGCAAGTCAGAAAAAATAACGGATGAACAAGATTAACAGGATAGAGGGGATGCACCTCGCAGCAAGATCAACGATGAAAGCGATATAACGATATAACGATTTTTTTTTCGTTTTCGCCTTTAGCTTTTAGCTTTTCGCCTTTTTAGGCCCAGGTTTTGGCGACAATGGCGATATCTTGACGAATGGATTTGGGGGTGGTGGGTTTTTCTGCTAAGTTAAGCAATGCTTGTTGTTCATGAGTGGAAGCTAGCCCTTCGCATGCTAGCACTAGATAGGTGGCTAAAGCGAGATGTTTGGCTAGATCTAGGTTTTGGAGAAAATTCAAACACGCCGTACTGACTTCGGGATCAGACTTAAAGCGAATTAGTGAAATGGCCGCTTGTTCATTATCCATGGTGATGGGGGTGGCATGCAGCACTCTGAGTAGAAATGTTTTGGCTGGTTCGCCAATGGCATGCAGAGCATCGAGGATGATATCTTCGTTGAAGAAATCCCCTTCACCCACGGCTTCAAAAAGAGAAATGATAGCGCGCTTATCGCCAATTTTTCCCAGACATTCAGCAGCTAAGGCGGGAGCTTGCCCATAGCCCGGAAAGAGCGGATCATAAAAATCTTCATTGCGCAGCAGATCAATTAAGGCCGGCACAATCGCACTTTTTTGGGCCACAACGGCTTGTTCAGCATTTGGGATGTCCGCTTCTTCTGCCAAGATCAGATCGGCAATCAAGCGAGGAATAGGGGTCTGCGGTTTGCGGGCCGCATATAGATCGCGCAGTTGTTTGTAGGCTTGTCGTCCTTTGGCAATTTTTTCGGCTTCAGCACCCGAGAGGAGCAGGGGGGAGATATCTTTGCCCGCCTTTTGTTCCATCGTATATAGTTCTTCGATACGGCTTAGATCGAAGTCATTAGAAATGCCTCTGCCCTCACTGCGATAATATTCGAGCATCAAAGGGAAGCTTCCTCCAAAGTGCACATCGCGATGCATGAGGATGGAGTTATCGATCGAATAGGCTATGGGAAAGTTTTCATAATTTTCATCATCGTATGTCATAAAAATCTACTGGCTGTTGATAGTTGTAAGTTTGTGATTAGCTTGCTGAATGACTAAGTTGGCGTTATAACTCGAACGCACAAAGGGTCCACAATACATATGTGTAATGCCCACCTGATAGCCATAATCTTCATACTGCTTGAACTCTTCTGGTGACACAAAAGTTTTGACCAGCAACTTGCGCTGGTTAGGTTGTAAGTATTGTCCCATGGTGACGATATCACAGCCAGCGGCCGCTAAATCACGCAGCGTTTCCTCGATTTGTGCTCTAGTTTCACCAAGACCCACCATCAACCCCGATTTTACAAGCATGTGGGGATTGATGCGTCGCTGCTTGGCATGCTGGAGCACGGCTAGCGTGCGGTCGTAAGTGGCTGTATGGCGTACACGAGGAGTGAGCGCCCTTACGGTTTCTATATTGTGGTTAAAGATTTCAGGTTGTGCCGCTAAGATGTAATCTAAGGCCTGCAGGTTGCCGCTTAAGTCCGATGTGAGCACTTCGATGGTGACTTCTGGGGTCTGTCGACGAATTTCGTGGATCACCGCCACCATATGCTGCGCGCCACCATCGGCTAAATCGTCACGTGCGACCATGGTGATGACCACATGCCTTAAGCCTAATTTCTGGACCGAATCCGCCACGCGTTGAGGTTCATCCGCCTCTAAGGGTTTGGGCGCTTTGGAAAAATCGATATCACAAAAGCCACAATTGCGCGTGCATTCTTTACCCATGATCAAGAAGGTAGCGGTTTTCTTTGACCAGCATTCTAAAAGGTTGGGACATCTAGCTTCTTCACACACAGTGTGGAGGCGATTTTCCTCTAACACACGTCCGGTGTTGGCGAGATTCCCGCCAGCAGGGAGCTTGCGATGCAGCCAGGAAGGAAATCTGCCAGGTCCCACTGCCTTTTCAGGATTTACCGCTTCCGGGTTATCGGGCAAGATATTGAGACGGCGCGGCTTCACTTTCGGTGAGGTGTCAAAGCGCTGGGTATCTAACATGGCTATTTCTTTTGTCCTTTAGAAGGTTTTGGAGGCCAATGTAAAGGAGCATTTTCACCGATGAAGGCCGCTTCCATCCAGGCTTCAGAAATCGTGGGGTGAGCATGGATCGTTTCTGTGATGCATTCGACAGTGAGTTCGTTAGTGATGGCCGTCGTCATTTGAGCGATCAAAGTAGCGGCTTCGTAGCCCACCACTTGCGCACCTAAAATTTGGCCTGTAGCTTTATCTAGGACAACTTGCGCGAAGCCATCCGTATGCATGGCGGCTTGTGATTTACCAAGCGCTTGGAAGGGGAAGTTGCCCAAAACGGCGTTATATCCCTTTTCGATCGATTGCTCTAATGACAGTCCCACCGTAGCAATTTCGGGCTCGGTGAAAATGACCGAAGGGACGGCATTATAATGCATAGCTGCGGGGTGTCCGGTGGCATTATTGGCAGCGACAATCCCTTGGTGCGTCGCCACATGCGCCAGCCACCACTTTGAGGCGATGTCCCCGATGGCATAAATGCCGGGTACGCTCGTTTCCATTTTCTCATTCACAGCGACCATCCCATTATCCAAGACATGCACAGCAGCCTTTTCTAAGCCAATATTGGCGGTATTGAGCTTGCGCCCTACAGCCACCAAGGCCATGTCAGCCGCGATCCCTTTGCTGCCGCTTATTTTGACATTAACGCCTTTGCCAGAAGTGTCGATACCCTCCACAGTTACTCCTGTGTGGATGGCGATCCCTTTATTGAGGAAGGCTTTGGTGAGGGCTGTGGAAACGCTTTCGGCTTCCATAGGGAGGATGCGTGGTAGCATTTCTAGAATGGTGACTTCCACTCCTAACGTGGCATAGAGCGAAGCAAATTCGCAGCCAATGACGCCGCCGCCAATGATGGCCAATTTTTTGGGCAGTTTGCGCATTTCCAACAACGAAGTAGAATCATGGATTTTCTTATAGTCGAAGGGAAAAGCGGGAATTTGGCGCGGCTCAGAGCCCGTGGCGATGATGATTTTTTTGGCTTCGATTTCGATGTTATCGTGACCTGTGACTTTGATGGTGGTCGGTGAAGTGAATTTGCCAAAGCCGCGAATGATAGTGATTTTATTGGCGAGAATTAGACCTTCCAGGCTCTTGCGGATCTTATTGACGACATCATCTTTGCGATCCACCATTTGATTGTAATCGAAATGAACATTGCCCACAGTGATGCCAAAATCATTAGCCGCTTGAATTTTATGCAGCACTTCAGCATTAGCAATCAGTGTTTTTGAAGGAATGCAGCCGCGGTTGAGGCATGTGCCTCCAAGGTCTTTGGCTTCCACTAGGGCTACAGATTTACCATTTTGAGCGGCTTTGATCGCTGCCGGGTATCCGCCTGGTCCGGCGCCAAGCACGATCACATCAAACTGCCGGGGTGATTTTTTTTCTGATGACATAGCTAACTCGATTATGGGTGTTTATTATGTATACCGAACGAGATTCAAAAGTTGGCATTTCCAGCTGCGCGAAAATCCCCGCGGATCAAATATCGCAAGCGACCCAATATTAAGTCAATATGGGGTCACTTGCGATATTTGATCCCCGGGGTTTTGGCGCGCTCGAAATGCCAACTTTTGAATCACGTTCGGTATATAGCTAGAATACCTGAAAAAGCTAAATAAGTCGTGGGATTTCCTTAATCATGTAAAAAGGTATTGAAAGAATATTATTTTTAAAAGCGAGAGGATTGGCAGAAATGTGCAGTCCTAAAGAAACCTTCTTTTTAATTAGAAATTGATGGAGTGAGGCAGTATGTCCAGATTTCCCCGCCTTCACCTCTATGGGAACGATCTTCCCATTGAAGCTGGTCACATAATCCACTTCAGCCTGATTTCCAATTTTCTCTGTTTGCCAGAAGAATAAGTGGGGATCAAAATAGCTATCCACGTAAGCTAGCAATTCTTGCCCTACAAATTGTTCCGCAAGTGTGCCGGCATTTATCTGATGAAACAACGATTGAGTAAACACTGATGGATCAATTTCCAGTGCATTTTGTAAAAGCCCAATATCTAAAAAGAGGATTTTAAATTTCTTTTCATTTTCTTCAGACTTGAGCGGCAGTCCATTGGCATAAGTGGCATGTACGGCAAGAATGAGATGCGCCTGCTGTAATTTTCTAAGAGCATTTTTATATTCTCTTGACGGATTAGTAGATTCAGGATCAATTTTGCTATATCGAAAATGTTTTGCGACAAGCTGTGGAGAAATTTCAAAAAGACGTTGAAGATGAGCAAACTCTTTTTTCTGACCATATTTAGCAAGATCTAATCGATAGATATCCAAAAGAGCTTTTTGTTCCCGCATAACCTCTACGTAAGAGTTTGTATCGATATAGGCTTTTACAGCAGCTGGCATACCGCCAATCAAAAAATATTCTTTTATAAATTGTATTAAAAGGTTGTGAAAGGCCTCAGAGAGTGGCTTTTCAAAGGAAATTGTCTCGAGGAGTTCTTCCCATTGTCCTTGCCCAATGGCATGCAAAAATTCTCGAAAAGAAAGAGGCCGCATGTTGAGAAATCTGACTCTTCCTACAGGAAAGGAAAGAGGTTCTTTTTCATCTTCGAGAACAAATTCAAGCAATGAGCCTGCTGCAATCACATGTAAAGCAGGCAGTTTTTCTTTGAAGTAGCGCAGAGCTTTTATTGCTGGAGGACACAGTTGGATTTCATCGAGGAATAATAATGTTGTCTCGGCAGTAATAGTTGTTCCATAAAGATATCCGAGTTTTTTCAATATGTCGTGGATATCTAAAGTTTCAAAACATGCTTTAGCCTCCGGTTTCTCTTCAAAATTGACCACAACAACACTCTGAAAGTTCTGTCTTCCAAATTGCTCGATGGTAAAACTCTTACCTACTTGGCGGGCCCCACGAATAATCAAAGGCGTTCTTTCTTTCTTCTCCTTCCAGAGCAGCAACTCTTTTTCAATTTCCCTCTTCATACTGATAGTCCTATATTTCTACATATTTGTATCAAAATAGGTCCTTTTTTTCTACATATTTGTAGTAAAATCAAACTAACCCCCCTCTTTTTATCCTCTGTTTCTCTGTGTTTCAAAAAGTTGTTTTTGATGCTGATTCTTTATTAGACTTCTTTCGAAACTGCAATCCCGTGCCTCTGCCTGTGCCCGTGCCTCTGCCC
>JABDFJ010000025.1 GCA_013286645.1 Chlamydiota bacterium
CAATGTGCACCACCATTTTCTGAGGGTCGGCAATCGTTTTTTCGCCACGCAAAATCTTTACGGCTTTTTGGGCGGCTTGTTCTCCTAATTTAGCAAGATCCTGAGGAAGAAGGTGTTGCGCGACACAGCGGGCGATGGAAGGACTTGCAGCTATCCATGCTTGGGTGGCCTGATCAGCTTGAGGGTCATAAATACTTTTTGCCAGTTGGATTATTTTTTGGTGTTGAGGGCTTTGGGCGTCGCCGAGGGGATTTTTGGCTAGAGCTGCCTCTATTTGGCTGGCGGATTGGTTGAAGAGTGTTAAATCAGAGGATGGAGAAGATGGACTAAAACGTGGACTATCTAAACTCATATAAACCTCGAGATAATAAATAAAGTAAAAAAGTCGTAAAACCTTACTGTTTTTTTTATTATAACAAATGTTTGTTTTTTTTGTTTGTAAATCTATTGTTAGCTTTTAATGAAAGGTAATTTCATTATGTAGTGTATGTCCATTTTTACTGGACATACGATACCATATTTGTTAGTTAGAAAATCGCATTAGACAATGAGATGTAGCAGCCGCTGAAGCTGATGTGCGCCAATGTCGTTTACTTAAGAGATAAGTGCTTTAATATTAATGATTCTAAAGAGCCCAACGGAGCAAACAGGTGTAAAGCCCATAGTGTAGCGCTGTTGGCGCAAACTGTGGGTCGCACAAAAAAAGGATCTGAGCTCCAACGGAGCGACCAGGTGTGCTATGATCATGTCATGGGAGAACACCTGGTCGCTCCGTTGGAGCTTTATATTTGTTTTCATATTCCCACAGTTTGCGCTGGCAGCGCTACAATGTGGGCTTTACACCTATTTGCTCCGTTGGAGCTCTTTAAATCTCTTCATAATAAGTTACTTATCTCTTAAGTTAACGACACTGCTCTACACGCGGGGCTATTCTCATAAAGTGTTACCTATGTGCGTTTCGGACAAGGTGAACCTATACTGTCTGAGCATGTACTTTCTAGGCGGCTACGATTGTTTTAATTCATTCTAGTTTAGCGACCGAACATAGCCTATAGCTTTTACAGCAAAGCAAGGGCTAGCTTAAGAGCTTGGTCGATTTCAAACATGGTTTCAGCGTCCAGCGAGGTAATCATTTTGCCTAATCGTTGCTTATCCACAGTTTTGATTTGATCTAACATCGCTTTCCCTTCTTTTCCTTGCACTATGACCTTGGCTTCAAATGGATAGATGGTTTTCACCTTACTAGTGATAGGAGCAATGATAATACGTAGACTTTTTTTATTCTGCGCATTATTGGAAATGATGAGACAGGGTCTGGTTTTTTGCGTTTCAGAACCTACAGTTGGGTCTAATGTCACCCAGTAAACATCGCCGCGCTGGGGATAATCATCCATTTTACCATTCCCATCCTTCGATATTATCCGTGTGATCTAGTGTCTTCCAATCACTCACAACTTCTTGGCGGTTTTGATCTTTATTGGACTCTTCATAAGCCTTTTCTAATTTTAAAAGCTCCTTTCTCTCCTCTTTCTTTAGTGCTTCTTGCACTGCATCAGCGACGTACTTACTAATTCCTCGTCGAGAAACTCGCCTGCGGAGTAATGCATTTAATTCTGCAGGAAAGGATAGTGTGATGTTTTCATGTTTCATGGGATCCCCTTTCTTTACATTATAAGTGATTACGTAATTATTTAAAACGTATTTACGTGCAATGAGTAAAGCGTGCATCAAATGCTTCAAAGGCGATTTTTCCGGGTTCACCAATTTGCAAAATGGCGAATCTTGCCAAAATCATCCAAAAATCGATTAAACGGGATTTATGCAATCACCACTAAAGGACTAAAAGATACTGTCGTTTAGTCCTTTAGGTCGTTTTGGTCCTTTAGGTCCTTTTTCGATTTAGCTTACGTTGCAGGACTTTTTAGACCTTTTACTAAAAAATTGACAGGTGATATCATATTAGTATAGAGGGTTACAAAAAAGGTCATATCATGGCAACCATTGATAAGCTAGATCTCAGCGTGTACAACTTATATGCGATCCGCACGCGCATGATCGAACAGATCAACCAGCAGTATAGACTCGATCAAGCGTCCACCATTCCGCCGCAGACGCTAGTCATCGATAATTTCCCTAAATTGACGGAATTGGATATTTTGCTAGGGATTGTTCCCCTCGCGACCCCTTGGGCCTATTTCTATCCTCCCACGAAATTCCGCCTCCTGCGCCGCTCTCCCTTTGCTTTTTCGCGTATCGTCCCCAGCATGGGCTCCTTGGAAGATCAAGAGAAGGAAGAAGGTGTTTTAGACGCTATCGAATGCAAAACACCCGAAGAAGAACATGAAAAAGCAGCCATCAAAAACTGTTTTAAGCAAATCGGACAAATCAATCAATGGATCGGTCATATCATTGGCCGTGTCGGACAGTTCTTACAAGGGTAAAGCATGAGTAAAATCAATTGGTGTAAGCAACTGGGCTGGACAGAGGATCATCTCGAGGAACTGCGCTATGCTGGTTATGCCTATTTACGGCAGGGGAAGTACGATATCGCCATCTCCTTCTTCGAAGCATTGGCAGTATTAGATCCTGAGAGCGCTTATGACAGCCAAACGCTTGGAGCCCTTTATCTGCAGCTCGGCAACGGACCCAAAGCGCTGAAATGGCTCGATCGGGCCCTTAAGCTCGAAGCCGATCATGCTCCCACCTTGCTCAATGTATGCAAAGCCTTCTTCATGATGGGCAAAAAAGAAGAAGGGCTAAAATTGGCTAATATCCTCAAAAAAGAGCCAAATCCCAACATCGCTAACGTTGCTAAAGCCCTCACCATGGCGTATAGTTAAATATCACTTTTGTGCTAGTAACTTAATTGACAATGAGCTATGCGAAGAGAAACGATCTTGTTAGCAACTATGAGAAAATCCTTTGACAACTTCTTGGCGCGCTTCACTTATGCCCAGCGCTATTGGTTCTACGCCCTCATTTTTTTGCTCTGCGCCCCCTTCCCCACTTATTGGGTTTTGCGCACGCATTGCTTTTATGTAAAACAAGCAGAATTGCAAATGCGCGGTAGTCAAGAAGCTAAGGTGTGGTTCCAGGTGATCGATGCTGTCTCGATCAATTTCATGCAGTGGGCCAATCTGCATGTGGATGGAATCAAGCAATCGACGAGCATGTCCACCTTGCCACAACGCACGCTGGCCGAGGCTCAAGAGGCTATCAAAAGTTATCCCTATACCAATGGTACAGAATATGCCAAAAAGGGGTTTTATGGCAAAGAAGTGGTCGGCTCTCAGGTAGGAAATGATTTGACCTTTTTAGAGCAAGCGCTGACAAGTTCCATGCAAAATAATGTGAGTGGTGATTTTTCTGTGGGGAAAGAGCATTACGCACAGGTACTTAACAGTTTGACGGATGGATTACATCAACTGGCTTACGCCTATCGCCTGGTTTTGCAGAATAATGAGTGGGAGCTTGGATTAGCCCAAGCTGTTTTTTTTTCACTCGTGGAAGATCAAATAGTTATTGCTAATCTCTATGTGTCATTTTTGCAACATTTTCTCAGTGGAAAGGCTGCGCCACAAACCAACGATGAGATAACAACCCTTTTAGAGTACTTCAAGCGCCATTATGGGAACACAAAGAAGCTTTTAGATCTTACCTATAGCCAGCTGGAAGAAAAAGCATTTTCTAATACGATCCCCTTTGCAGAGCTGCGTGAGCTATTATTAGAAACATATCGCTCCGAGGTGCAATTTGCTAATACCATTCAACATGCTTTAGAAGGGGATGTAGAAAATCCTGCTGCCATCGTGCTCTCAAACACCCTTTTGTTAGCCTATCAAAGTATCCATAATATTACGAAGTGTCGTGATACCGCCAATGCCCTCTTCAATGGTTTAATGGAAAATATCAGAGACAGCCATCATTTCCAGATTCTGCTCATCGTTGCGGTGCTATGCTTACTTTTAATGAGCATCCTCGCATGCTTTGCATTGCATCTCCTGTCAAGACCGTTAGCGCAACTTTCTGAATATCTGCAAGGAATATTAAAGGGTAAGTATACGGTCGATATTCCTATCCATAAGCAGGATGAGCTAGGTCAGTGCCTCATCGCATTTCAAAAATTGGGGCATGCCATCGAGGATGTGAAGCAGTATTTCCAATCTCTATGTAACCAATTAGATGAGGCTGTGGCTGAATTCAAAATAGACATCGATACCCAAGCTCGCGCTATTCATTTGCAGCAAGAGAGTTTATCTACTTTGGAGAGCATTGTTAAACAACTGGCTAGTAAATCGAATGAACTTGCTGTTTCTATGCAAGCCTTTACTTTAGATGCTGGTCAAAAGATGGTTGCAAATATCAAAGATGAGCATCTGAATCAGATATTAGAAAAAATGCATCCTTTGAGTGATAATTCTGCGAACATTCTTCATCAATTATCACAAACTCAAACCCAGGTGACGCATATCTATGACACGCTAGAATCGATGATGAAAGTTAGTGAACGGGCTTCTTTGCTTTCATTAAATGCCGCTATCGAAGTGCTCCACACCAAAGAACATCAACAATCCTTCAGTGACATCACAGAAAAAATACAACATTTTTCTGAAAAGACATCTCAAGCGGTCCACTCTTTCGAACAAATCATCTGGCAAATATCCCAAAAGATCGTCGAAAGCAAAAGTATTGCTGAAAATGGCTTAAAAGAACTTACGATCGATACACAGCACCTCAAAGGAGTAAATCTGCAGCTAAATAATGTCTCGCAACAAAGCAATAGCTTGCTGGATAGATTTAAAGTGGTCGACCAAATGCTAAGGGAACGTGTGGACTTTGTAAAAACAATCGAGACACTGATTGGTCGGCTCGCAACGACCTTGCGAGGAAGTCTTGAGATGATCGCGCAGCTATCACAAAATGTCGATGGCATAAAAGAGGACTCACAACAGCTGAGAGCTGTCGTGGATGATTGCTTTAAGGATAAGGAAGGAGAGTTGCAAAAACAATGAATCCTTTATTCTTACGCCTCCAGGGCGCTTTAAATCATATTAGCTATACACTGCGTTTACAAGTCATTTGCACGCTTGGTTGTGTATTTGTAGCGTATGTTTTAATTTCCATGTTTTATGCACAATTTCCAGTGATCAAATCACTCAAGACACGACAAGTTGGCTTGCACCAACATCAAGCGCTCAATGCTCTTTTAAAGACGTGTTGCCAAGCAGAGTTGTTAGCCGCACAGCATGGGGACAAGAAAGAGATTGAACAATTGTTAACACAGATGGAAAATCAACTTTTCGTCATTGAAAACACTTTAGCAGCTAGGATGTTAGATTCTTCCCTATTGATTTCAGGGGATCCTACGCTATTGGCTCCTTTGGTGAAGACCATATCGACGCAATTGGTGGCTATTAAGGATGGTTGGGAAGACACCTCTACACTTCCCATCGATGCCACAGCACAATTCGTGCAATCCTTAATATCCCTGATGCATTACAATTTTCATGTGTATCGATTGGATTATGCGGTTGAATTGCAAGATTTTCTTATTGCCGACATCGGAGTGATACACATACCGACGATGCAATCGCTGATTGCTGAGATAACTACGCGAAGTAATTTGGAGAGTGGGTCAGCGCAAGTACTTTTACAGCTCTTTGAAAGCTTACAACGTGAAAATAAGACAGTTCACTCGCAAATTTCAGCCATCGTTTCGGACAAGAGCGATTTATCCAATGAAGAACACAGTGCCATTTTGCTGTTGTATAATAGCTATAATGAAGCTGTCTCACATTTCATGACGCGTATTAAAGAGGTGTCGTTAACTAGCATCAACAGCGCAGAAAGTGCTTTGCAATTGGGGTGGAAGTTTAATGATACTATTAGTAATTTTTTAGATGTTCATATCAGTCATCACATACATGTTGTCTACAGGCGTCTGGGTATTGCTACGGGATGTGTGCTTGTTCTGCTGGCGATGTTTTGTGTGATGTATTTCACACGTACCATTCATGCTCCTCTTGATAATTTGAAAATGGCAGTTAATGCTATGATTGAAGGCCATCGTTCTACGCGCGTTCCCATTACTTCAAACGATGAAATTGGGGATCTCACGCATGTTTTCAATCATTTGGCAGCGTTATGGGACCAGAGTGTGGTCATGATGGAAGATACTTCCCAAAAGCTACAAAAAAAAATCGATGCCGTGATAGAAAATGGACAACATCTAAAGAAGAATTTACAACAACAAACCTCTATTATTTCTAACCTCGAAAGCACGACCTCAGAAGTTACTAATCACGCTCGACCACTAGAAATTTCTATTAATGATTCCACTAGAAACTTCGAAAGTGTTTATGCGCTCACTTATCACCACATGATGAATTTGGTGGAAAAGAAAAGCTCGATGTATCTCCTCGCAAATCACATTGAGAAGGTTGTAAACATTGTCTCTTCCATTAAAGTGCAAATGGATGAGGTTAATAATCTAGTCTCCACAATCATAACTATTGCTGATCAAGGCAACCTACTCTCATTAAACACTGCTATCAGAGCTGGTCGTTCAGGAGAACATGGGAAGGGAGTGGCTGTGGTGGCAGATAATGTTAGTGAACTGGCGGGACAAACGGCCTTTGCGGCTCTTAACATAGAACATGGAGTGCAAGAGATCCATTCCGCTATTGCCCTTTTAGCAGCAGATGTCGATCAATTTGCATCTCAAGTTGCCTCCCATGCTAATGAAGAGAATGCCTTTAATGACTCATTGAAAAAACACCTCGAAGATACACAACAACAGATGTTAATATTCAATAGAATAAGCATCGATCTCAGAGACCAACTCAAAGAGATATCAACGCTACATGCAGGGCTCCTGGAGTTTTCTGAAGCCAAAAGGAAATCGGATGTTGCATTGCCTAAACTGAACAACACCGCGCTTACTTTTCGCAGCCACATGCAGACCTACAAGGTGAGCAATAATGGCGAAGCCATGTAGCTTAGGCTTTAGAGGTAATTCCGTAATTAAATCGCAGGATTTCGTAAGTCCTTGAGTTGGAAGCGTAACAAAAAAAGAGAGTCATATTAGAAATCTGGCGAACTTTTTTTGTTTAGCTTACAACCAAGGACTTACGAAAGCCTTGATTTAATTTCGGAATTACCTCTTTAGCCTGAGCTTGTTTTGGCAGGCTTGAGCCTGCCCACGCGCTGCCAGCGAAGCGGCGCATGGCGCGCTCGGTGTCGTGGCCTCACAACCGTAGTCCCAAAGTGCCTACCTTCGAGGCCTCAAGCATTTTTGCCTTTAGCTGTAGCCTTAATTGTTTTCGCGATCCTCTTACTTTTCCACAAGTGAGCGCGCCTCGCCTTGCTAACGCGGGCGGCGCGTGGCAGGCTAAAGCACTGCCAAAACAAGCTCAGGCTAAAGCCCAATGTCATTAAGTTAAGAGATAAGTGATTTAATATTAGGGGTTCTAAAGAGCTCCAACGGAGCAAACAGGTGTAAAGCCCACAGTGTAGCGCTGCCGGCGCAAACTGTGGGGATACGAAAACAAATATAGAGCTCCAACGGAGCGGCCAGGTGTTCTTCCATGACATGACTACAGCACACCTGGTCGCTCCGTTGGAGCTCAGATCCTTTTTTTATGAGATCCACAGTTTGCGCCGACAGCGCTACACTGTGGGCTATACACCTGCCTGCTCCGTTGGAGCTCTTTAAACCTCTTCATAGTAAGTTACTTACCTCTTAACTAAACGACATTGGGCTAAAGCCTAAGCTACATCCGTTTGGCTGAAGCTACATATTTGCGGGCTGCCTACTTTGCTTGAAGCGCTGCTTTAAGTGCTTTTACAATACTGCGCACTTCATCATAGGTTAAATCGGCATAAAGGGGCAGTGACAAGGCTTGGGAATAATATGCCTCTGTCTCAGGGAAATATTCGCTGAGATCGCCGGCGGGGTTAGCAAAGACAGGGTGGCGATACAGAGGGATATAGTGGACCTGAGTGCCGATACCGCGTTGTTTCAGGGCTTCCATGACAGCGGTGCGAGAAGTCTTATAAGCCTGAAAATCGATCTGGACCACACACAAGTGGTGGGCGATATGTTGGTCCTCGGGATCTATAAATAAACGTACATTTTTAAGCGAGGCTAGTTCTTGACGATACGTATGCATCAGCTTTTGGCGCGCGGATACAAAGGTATCCAGACGCTTCAGCTGGCTCAACCCTAACGCTGCTTGGATGTCTGTCAAGTGATAGTTACTGGTTAAAGCTGTCACTTCATAATATCCAGGAGCAGCAGTACCTTGAAGGTAAGGAGCATTTCTTTCAATACCGTTATTTCTAAAGATCTGCAAGCGATGCCATAGCTGCTCATCATTCGTTGTGACCATTCCGCCTTCACCTGTGGTTATGGTTTTTGCGGGGTGAAAGCTAAACACGGTCATGTGGCTCCAGTTGCAACTACCTACTTTGCTACCATCCTTATAATGCGAACCCACCGCATGGGCGGCATCTTCAATCACCACTGTATCAATATCTGCAATGTGGGTATCAATGGTTTGCATATCCACCGGAATGCCAGCGAAATGGACAGGCACCACTACTGTTTTACCTCTGGAATGAGGATGATTGAGATTTAAAAATAGTTGCTCTAGGCTCATGTTACCTGTGGATCGATCAATATCGACAAAGACAGGGGTTGCGTTAAATTGCATGCCGCTACCAACGGTCGCCACGAAAGTGTTTGGTGTCGAGAGGATACGGTCGTTTTTGTCCAGATTGGCAGCAAAGTATGCAGCCATTAATGCTGTCGAGCCGCTGTTGAAAGAGACAGCATAGTTGCAGCCACAATATTGAGCGAAGGCTTGCTCAAATTCTTCCACTTTAGGACCACGTGTGATCATAGGTTGCGTCAATGTTTGGCGTACTTCCTCGATATCTTCTGGTGAAATACTTTGTCGGGCATAGGGAATGAAATTGTTGTCGCTCATGAATTACCTCTACAATCTAGTAATGAAAAGCAGAATACAGGATTTGCAATTACCTCGATAGTCTCATCTTTTTGTGGCAACTAATCAAAAAATTGCTTAAAACTAGTGATGCCAATGTAGAGGCTGGGAGGGTATTATGAATTCTCAAGCTGTTGAGAGTTATTTGAAGCAGGTACAGCTGCTGTCATTTCAACAAGATCGAGAGCCTAGTGCTCTGCAAGAATTATTGCACTTGATAGAGCAAAACCTTGATGAATCCATCTCTGATCTTCCTAACCAAGAGTTTTATAAGGGGGAGTATGCTTTTTACAGTGGGCAATATGAGCAAGCTTTAAAGCATTATTTGCAGTGCAAGGGAATTCCTAATTATGAATTTTTTTGCTACCGCACTTCAGCCTATCTGGCTGATGGTCAGGGTTATCTTGATAAAGCGCTGACTTTTATCAGAAAAGCTCTAGAGGTGTTTCCTGATGATCAGCAGAGCCTGGCATTTTTGGCAAAACTTTCATTGCCGATAATGTCTCAGCAGCAATCGGAAGTGGCTAGCGAAAACGTCCCTTTGTCAACAAATACTGCTGAAAGGGTAGAGGTAGGCGCAGAAGCTGGGCAATTGGAAGCACCCAATGTTAAAATGACCATTAGCGATCATGCAATCAAAGAACTTGCCGGTATCTTCTCCTCATCTTCTTCAGAGGATGTGCTTTTTGCTGCGGAGGAAGTGCGGGAGAAGCATGCTAGTTTTTCGGGTGTGCATGTCGACCTTTTTTCCGAAGATCTCGATCTTGCCGATACTCATACTGCGGTTGCAATATTAGAGGATTCTTTGAAAGAATCTTCGACGATAAAGCTCTTAGATGATATCCCAAGCTTTAGTCAGTCCTCTTCTCAGATTACTGCTGACTATCTAAGGCTGTGGCAAAAGCGTGCTTCTTTACCTGCTCAAGGGTTATACACTTTTCATGGCTGGGATGAATCAGTGGCTAATTTTTCGCCACAAAGTCAATGGAAGTTATTGTCAGAAAGTTCGCGCAAATCCACTGGTGGTTTCTATTTACACTGGCATGGTAAAGGTGTGGTGATTAATCCTGGACGAAGTTTCTTAGAGCAATTCCATCGCCGTGGGCTATTTGTGAAAGATATTGATAGTGTTATTGTTACCCAAGAGCATATGGATGCATATGCCGATATCAAGGAAATTTACGAGTTAAATTATCAAATCAATCAAGCCTGTGATCAACCGCATCTTATCCATTATTACCTCAATCAGAAGGCATACCATCATCTCTCAGGGGTGCTAAAGCCACGCTTCAAGCAAGAGCGCTATACCGTACACACCTTAGAATTATTCATGGATGCTGATATGGAGCATATGGAACTGTCTCCCGAAATTTCTATGGATTATTTTGTGACTTCTGCTCAATCGACCACAACGATGACTCCAGGTTATGAGCGTGTTTCTGCTCCTTCGGGAAATTTGGGACTGCGTCTGTTGCTTAAAGATAACGCGCATCAAATGACTTTAGGATACATTGCTGGTGCTGGCTGGACACCTGCTTTGAGTCAACATTTAGGTGTGTGCGATTTTCTCTTAGTTGGCGTGGGAAATACTAACAGTGCCGACTACCATAAAAAATCTTATCTTCCAAACCAGCTAGGTTTTTTTGGCGTCTCTTCCTTATTAGAGACTCACCCACCTAAGGTGCTCGTGTGCACGGAATTTGGTGGACGAGAAGGGGATTTGCGTCTTGAGATGGTGAGAAAAATACGTCAAGAGTGGCAACAGCGAAGACCTACTAAAGAGCCGACAACTGCAATTCTGCCCAGTGATCGTGGATTTTTTCTAGATCTCAAGACTAATTGTGTCAGATGTTCTGCGACTGGCCAGTTTACTGATGCTCGACACATCCGTGTGATTCGCTCGGCTGGTGCTTTCAGCGAGTTACTCTACCTCTCCAATGCAAGCTGTTTGTAATAAAAAAAATCAGGCTTTCCTACTTCGGGCTTATATTTTAAAAGATTGATTTTTAATTGCTTATCTCTGTGTGTTTTCTAAAGTTGTCAAGTTTTTTATTTATTAAGGTCTCGATATTTTGATCCTTAGCGAGTTACCAAACCAACAAAAAATTTCATCGACAATTTGCTTGCAGCCTAAGTCGACTCATGTTAGATTTTTCGTAATAACGGCTCCAGAGTGGGGTGTGGAAACGTTGTTCATAACTTTTTTTCTACATAATATTTTACAAGGATAAGGGCAATGACAGATGCGACGTTGGCTTGTGACACATGTGAAGCGTGGACTCAGTTTATTCAATACGTCAAAGATCGCACCTCGGCAACAGCCTATGGTAATTGGTTAGCTCCCATTAAAGTTGTGAATTTTGCCTTAGACGAAGTCACTTTAGAAATCCCTAATGTCTTCGTACAAGATTATTTGTTGGCAAATTACAAAAAAGATCTATGCGCTTTTCTTCCCGTTAAAGCGACCGGTGAGCCTGCAATCAAATTTGTCATCGCCACCCAAACAAAAAAAGCTGTCGCTTCCTTAATAGCACCCGTCAAGCCGGTAGTTGCCGCTACCACATCCAATGACTATGAAGTTAATCTGAATCCTAATTATCGCTTCGATACTTTTATTGAAGGCCCAACGAATCAATTTGTGAAATCAGCAGCTATGGGCGTGGCTTCACGTCCAGGGATGTCATATAATCCACTCTTCATCCATGGCGGTGTCGGCCTAGGCAAAACACACATCCTGCATAGCATCGGCCACTACATCTGCGAAAACAACAAAAAATTGCGCGTCCAATGCATCACGACCGAAGCTTTTATCAATGAATTAGTTGACAACCTGCGCAATAAATCGATCGACCGTATGAAGCGCTTTTACCGCTCCGATGTCGATGTTCTCCTCGTCGACGACATCCAGTTCCTGCAAAATCGCCTCAACTTTGAAGAAGAGTTTTGCAATACATTCGAAACATTAATCAATCAGAAAAAGCAAATCGTCATCACTAGTGATAAACCCCCCTCCCAACTCAAACTATCCGAACGCATGATTGCACGCATGGAATGGGGCCTCGTCGCCCATGTAGGGATGCCTGAATTAGAGACGCGTGTTGCGATTCTCAAACATAAGGCTCAACAAAAAGGGTTAGATATCCCCAGCAACATCGCTTTTTTTATTGCCGAACATATCTGCAATAATGTGCGCCAACTCGAGGGAGCTGTCAATCGCCTCAGCGCACACTGTCGCCTCATGAACTTGACCATCACCGAAGATCTCGTCCAAAAATCGCTGCGCGAGATGCTACAACATGCCCCAAATCAAAAAATTTCCGTTGAACAAATTCTTAAAAGTGTCGCCGCTGTTTTCCAAGTGAGAGTCAGCGATCTTAAGGGCACTACACGCACCAAAGAGGTCGCTCTTCCACGTCAAGTTGCCATGTACCTAGCATGGAAATGGATCAACGAATCCCTCCAAATGCTCGGTGCTTCCTTCGGCAAAACACACTCCACAATCCTACATGCCTGCAAATCCATCGAAAAGAAAATCGCCGACGACGACACCCTCCGCCGCCAAATCAACATGGTAGAACGCAGCATCAGCAGTGATTCCCGCTAAAAAAACTAAAGGACCTAAAGGACCAAAAAGACCTAAAGGACTAAACGACAGTGTTCTTAGTCCTTTAGGTCGTTTTGGTCCTTTAGGTCCTTTTTTTTCCGGGTACTGCACGAAATTTAGAATACAATTGCTGTTGCGCAATTTAAGAAATTTATATATATCTAAGATAAGAAAGTATTGCTTCGCTTTTATTGATTGAAATTACAGTTCCAGCTCTAACAAGGATGTTACTTATGCCACAAGCTGATATTGGCCTTATTGGCCTCGCCGTTATGGGACAAAATTTGGTCCTTAATATGAACGATCACGGATTTACCGTGGCTGTTTTTAACCGCACAGTTTCTAAGGTGGATGAATTTTTAGCCGGACCCGCTAAGGGCACAAAAATTATTGGTACCCATTCTCTCGAGGAGTTTATCAGCAAGTTGAAAAAACCGCGCCGCGTCATGTTAATGGTTAAAGCCGGTGCCCCTGTGGATGAATTTATCGATTTATGCCTTCCTCTGCTGGAAAAAGGGGATATTTTGATCGATGGAGGTAATAGTCTCTTTACCGATACCGATCGTCGCGTAAAAGCACTTAAAGAAAAAGGGATCATTTTCATTGGTACAGGCATTTCTGGCGGAGAAGAAGGCGCGCGCCACGGGCCCTCCATCATGCCAGGTGGTAATCCGGAAGGATGGCCGCATGTCAAAGATATTTTCCAAAGTATTGCTGCTAAAGCTGATGGTGGTGAGCCTTGCTGCGATTGGGTAGGGGATGGAGGTGCTGGCCATTATGTCAAAATGGTGCATAATGGCATCGAATATGGCGATATCCAGCTCATCTGCGAAGCCTATAATCTGCTTAAAAACGGACTTGGATTAAGTCCAGCCCAGCAAAAACAAGTGTTTACAAAATGGAATGAAAAGCAGCTCAATAGCTATCTCATCGAAATTACAAGTCATATCTTTTCTGTTAATGACACAGATGGACAACCCCTGGTGGATAAAATTCTCGATGTGGCTGGACAAAAAGGAACGGGTAAATGGACTGTCATGGACTCCTTAGAACAAGGAATGCCCTTGACGCTCATCAGCGAAGCTGTTTTTGCACGTTGCTTATCAGCTATCAAAGAAGAGCGTGTAGAGGCTAGTCGTTTGTTAAGTGGACCAAATCTGCAATACAAAGGCAATCAGCAGGAATTCATCGATGGCATTGAACAGGCCTTATATGCATCTAAAATCATCAGCTATGCACAAGGCTTTATGTTGATGCGCCATGCGGCTGAAAGTTATAAGTGGCGATTAAATTATGGAGCTATTGCTCTTATGTGGCGTGGTGGATGCATTATACGCAGTCACTTCCTCAATAATATTAAAGAAGCCTATGATAAAGATCCTAAGTTGAAGAACTTGCTGTTAGCGGATTTCTTCCGCGATGAAATCAAGAAAGCACAAACCGGCTGGCGTAAGGTTGTCGGTGCTTCGGTCGAACTTGGCATTCCAATTCCATGCCTCAGCTCTGCGTTAGCCTTCTACGATGGGTATCGCGCGGCAAATCTTCCTGCTAACCTATTGCAAGCGCAGCGCGATTACTTTGGGGCGCATACCTATGAACGCATCGATAAGCCACGTGGGCAGTTCTTTCACACCAACTGGACTGGGACAGGTGGCAAGGTAAGCTCTTCTACCTATAACGCGTAAGGTGATATACCGAACGTGATTCAAAAGTTGGCATTTCCAGCTGCGCGAAAATCCCCGCGGATCAAATATCGCAAGCGACCCAATATTAGCAATATGGGGTCGCTTGCGATATTTGATCCCCGGGGTTTTGGCGCGCTCGAAATGCCAACTTTTGAGTCACATTCGGTATAAATTAAGGTCATCACAAATTAAGGTACCACACGTTTTGATCGCGACCTTCGCGTTCAAATAGTGCGGTATTCTAATCTGTGATGAGCCTTAAATTACGATTTTTGTCTCAAGCGCGTTTTGATGGAGTCTTTGAATTCTAGGATTTTAAGCACCACTTGATCGATTGTTAAGTTTGTTGTGTCTATTACACAAGCATCAGAAGCTGGTTTTAGTGGAGATGTTTCTCTTGTTGAATCCGTTGTATCTCGGTTTGTGATATCTTTAATGAGCTGTTCTAAAGTCAAAACGTGTGATTCTTCAGGAAATTTAGCACGCAGTTCTGCTAAACGCCGCGCTGCGCGTACTTCTATCGATCCGGTTAGGAAGATTTTCAGTTGGGCATCAGGGAAGACCACTGTGCCCATATCGCGTCCTTCAAAGACAGCATTTACACCAATAGCTAGCTTGCGCTGCAAGTCGACGAGTTTAGCGCGCACAGCAGGGATAGCGGAGATTTGGGATACCTTGGAAGTTACTTCAGTACCGCGAATTTTTAAGGAGATATCTTCATTGTCCACATAATAATAGCGTTCGCCAAATCGGATGCGTACTTTAAATTCAAAATCTTTCAAGAATGCGTCTAAGGTGGCAGCATCATTGATGTTGATCTTATGTTTGAGGATTCCATAAGTGACGCAGCGATACATCGCACCAGTATCAAAAAAAACATAACCGAGGTTAGAGGCTAGTGTTTTTGCTACAGTGCTTTTGCCAGTGCCTGTGGCACCATCGATGGTTATTATCATCATTTATCCTTAATGCTGTGATCAACGTCTATTGCACTAAATCTCATGTATAGGCTTTGAGGAAAAAATATACAAGGGGGGATGTAAACACCAGGGAATCGACGATATCTAGTAAGCCGCCAAGTCCTGGCAATTGACTACTGTCTTTGATTCCCCCGTCGCGCTTAAGTAATGACTCTGCTAAATCTCCGTATTGTCCCAAAATGCCTATTCCAGCACCCAGCCAAAGACTTTGCCATAACGTTAAACTAAAATCTGCATGCATAATAGTTGCAACGAGTGTGATCAATGCGCTGACGCCAACTGCTGCCACAAGGCCGCCAATAGCCCCTTCCCAAGTCTTTTTGGGACTAATATAAGGAGCTAATTTCTGTAGTCCAAATTGCCGGCCAATGACAAAGGCGGCGGTATCAGTCAGTTTCGTGACTGCAATTAAATAGAAAATCCACCAGCGCCCATCTTGCACATTACTGAGGCTGAAGAAATAGGTAATGCGCAGCATGCAGCTGAGTGGTATCGCCAGGTATATCAGACCGAAAATTGTGGTGGCAAGATTGATAAAAGGGGATTGCCCTTTGAAGAAATAATAGAGGAAAAATCCGATGAGTGTCGCCAATAAAAAAGCTTCTGGCATAAATTCTAGCGCAATATATTGCGTACTTAATGTCACGGTGCATGTATATAATACACCAGCCGCAATACCTAAGCCAGCGGCAGGCTGCAAGCCCTTAGCATAGGCGATGTTGTAGAATTCATGCATCGCCACGGCAAATGCGGTGGCAAAACATGCCGTGGTTACCACTTTAAAAATAGGCATTTGGGATAACAAAATTACTAATAAGCTGATTGACCCTGCAATAGCCCCACCCACCCAACGCTGTTGCGTTGATGTCATCTGGTTAAAAATCATGCTCCCCCCCAGCGTCTTTCACGCTTTTGAAAATCTTCGATCGCCTCAAGTAAATTGGCGGGTTTAAAATCTGGCCATAGCACATTGGTAAAATAGATCTCAGTGTAAGCTAGCTGCCAAAGCAAATAATTGCTAATGCGTTTTTCACCGCTTGTACGAATGAACAGGTCTGGGTCTCCCCAAGCGGCTGTATCCATATAGCTGCTGATTAAGGCTTCTGTGATGTGCTCTTTTTGTACTTTTCCATTTTGGCAGTCTTCAATGATTTTTTGCAAAACACGTTGGATCTCGTTACGAGCTCCATAGTTCAACGCAATCACCATATTAATGGTGTCACAATGCGCTGTGGTGCGACATGTCTTCTCAATGGCATTTAATACCTCTTTCGGGAGAGGGGCTAAATTACCAATGGTGTGAAAGCGCACCCCTGTCTTTTGCATCTCTTCACAATGATCACTTAAAAATTCCTTGATTAGCCACATCAGAATATTGATTTCTTCTTCAGAGCGGCTCCAGTTTTCTGTCGAAAAGCCGTAAAAGGTCACAGTCTTTATACCAATCTCTTTGGCGGCTTTTACAATTTCGATCAATGCGTTAGCACCTCGATAGTGCCCTTTCTCTGGATTTTCCTTCAACTGTTTAGCCCAACGTCGATTGCCATCAGGGATGATGGCAACGTGTTTGGGAATGAGTGCTTTATCCAGACGATTGAGCTGGTCAAGAGTGTAAATGGACGATGACTTCATCGGGCAGGTTGCTCCTTTTGGACAAAGATATCATTGAGAAGAATTGTCTGCCTGCGTTCGGGGCCCACAGAAATGGCGCTAATAGGCACACCACACAATTCTTCTAAGCGATCTAGATATCGGATGGCTTCAGCTGGCAGTTGATTGCGGTGCGTGGCATCTTTGGTCGATTGCTGCCAGCCCGGAAGCTCTTCATAAATAGGCTCTACCAGGGATAAATCATCAGGGGCTGTGGTCATCGTAATGTGTGGATGGTGTTTCAGCCTGTAACCTGAAGCTATTTTAATTACCTCTAGATCATCCAACACATCGAGTTTGGTGACAACCAAAGAATCAATGCTATTTAGTTTAATGGATTTTCGTAATAAGCAGGCGTCAAACCAGCCAATGCGGCGTTTGCGACCTGTCGTTGTGCCATATTCGCGCGCTTTTTGATGATCGAATAGTGTTTCAGGATTTGGAATTTCTGATGGCAGCGGGCCATGACCAACACGTGTCGTATAGGCTTTTGTAATACCTAAGACGGTATCAATATGGCGTGGACCGAGCCCTGCACCAGAACAAATCCCTGCAGCTGTTGTGGAAGAGGAAGTTACAAACGGATAGGTGCCAGTGGTGATATCCAAGAAAGTTCCTTGTGCACCTTCCAGTAGGATGAGTTCGTTTCTTTCGAGTGCCTGATGGATTTTGTTATCTACATCACAGATATAGGGTTTTAGTTGTTCTGCCAAGCGTTCATAGTGGGTATAGAGAGGGTCGAAATCTAAGGGGGCAGCACCGTACATACCTACTAGTTCTTTATTTTTGATGTGTAGGGCATCTTTTAAGGTCTTATAGAAAGTATCGCGGTGGTTTAAATCAGCCACGCGAATGCCGATTCTAAGCATTTTGTCGGCATAAGCCGGACCAATCCCTCTGCCTGTAGTTCCTACGGCGCGGCCACCCTTCATTTGTTCTAAAAGGGAATCGAGCTGACGGTGATAAGGAAGAATAAGATGGGCTTGTGGCGCGATCCATAAGCGATTGGTTAGGGTGATGCCATGATTTTGCAGCGTTTGTATTTCATTAAGAAGAATTTCGAGATCGATGACCATGCCGGCAGCTAGATAGCATTGAGTATGAGGGTGGATAATGCCTGAAGGGACAAGATTTAATTTATATTCTTGTCCATCAACGACGATGGTGTGGCCAGCATTGTTCCCACCTTGTGCTCTTACGACGTGGTGAGCTTGAGCTGTTAATAGATCGATGATTTTTCCTTTTCCTTCATCGCCCCATTGGGTGCCGACGACAATGATGCATGGCATAAGAGCTCTCCTGTATCCTAATCTCCGGCTTTGAGGACTTCCATGAAGGCATTCTGAGGGATGTTGACTTTACCGATTTCTTTCATCCTCTTCTTGCCTTCTTTTTGTTTCTCCCATAGCTTGCGTTTGCGCGAGATATCGCCACCATAGCATTTAGCTGTGACGTTTTTGGTGATCGCACGTATTGTTTCGCGCGAAACAATTTTGCCGCCAATAGCAGCTTGGATAGGCACTCTAAATAATTGCTGAGGGATGACTTCAAGCAGTTTCTTGCAGATGGCTTTGCCTTTGCTTTCTGCTTTTGTGCGATGCACAAGGCATGAAAAGGCATCTACAGGCTCTTCATTGACACGAATTTCTAGTTTGATGATATCGCCTTCTTCGTAGCTGTCGAATTCGTAGTCGAACGAACCATAGCCACGCGTCAGTGATTTCAGCTTATCATTGAAGTCGGTGATGATTTCGTTCATCGGAAAGCGATAAGTCAGCAGCAGTCGGTGGGCATCTAAGGTCTCTGTTTTTAAGCATACGCCGCGCTTTTCCATCCCTAAATTCATCAAGCCGCCCAAATATTCTGCAGGCACAATGACATGCGATTTAACCCAGGGCTCTTCCACGTATTCGATGGAAGCGGGATCTGGGTAGTGTGCTGGATTGTCAACTTCTTTAACACTGCCATCTCCTAGCGTGAACTTGTATACCACACTCGGTGCTGTTGAGATGATGTCTATTCCAAATTCACGTTGGATTCGCTCGAAGATAATTTCCAGATGGAGAAGGCCTAAAAAGCCACAGCGGAAACCAAAGCCTAAAGCTGTGCTGCTTTCTTGCTCGATATGCAAGGCGGCGTCATTGAGCTGTAATTTGCCAAGCGCCTCGCGCAAGGCTTCAAAGTCGGTGGAATCGATAGGATAGATACCAGCAAAAACAACAGGTGAAATATGGCGGAAGCCGGGGAGTGGCTCTTGTGCTGGCTTGCGTTGCAGCGTGATGGTATCGCCAATTTTGACATCAGCAGAATTTTTGATGTTGGCGATCATGTAGCCTACTTCACCTGGACGGAGGCTATCAACGGGGCGCTCTCTTGGCGTAAAGACGCCTACTTCCAACACTTCAAAAGTTTTATTGCTGACCATCATCTTGATGACGGAGCCCTTCTTGATCTCGCCGCTCATGATACGCAAATAGACCATCACACCGCGATAAGGATCATAGTGAGAATCAAAGACGAGGGCTCTTAAAATATCGTCGGTGGGCTCTTTAGGAGGAGGCACATAGCGCAGGATATCTTCTAAAATACCGTCTATGCCAATGCCTGACTTAGCAGAGCAACAGATAGCATTGGAAGCATCAAGGCCAATCACTTCTTCAATCTGCTTTTTAACGCCTTCAACGTCGGCAATGGGCAGGTCGATTTTATTAATGACAGGCACAATTTCTAAATTGCGGTCTAGGGCCAAGTGGACGTTAGCTAGTGTTTGGGCTTGCACGCCTTGGCCAGCATCGATAACCAGCAAAGCGCCTTCACAGGCGGCTAAAGAACGGGATACCTCATAAGCAAAGTCCACATGCCCTGGAGTATCGATCAGGTTGATCTGATATGTTTCCCCATCCTTGGCTTTATACAGCATCATCACAGGATGTGCTTTGATCGTGATGCCACGTTCCCGCTCCAGATCCATATCGTCGAGCACTTGTGCTTGCATCTCACGCGCAGTCAATGTCTGCGTTTGTTCTAGCAAGCGGTCGGCGATCGTTGATTTGCCGTGGTCGATGTGGGCAATGATCGAGAAGTTGCGGATCTTTTTGATGTCGTAAGTGTCTTGTTTCATTCTAATTTTTTCACAGCCTTTGCAAGATAAAACTAATTAACCCAGCTTTGCCAGATGAGGGAACGAATTATGGATGCAAATTGCTGCGGATAATCAACTTGTGGTGGCGAAGACAGTATTTATTAATACGGATTCGTCACTACAAGTTGATTAGGCCCAGCAAGGTGCATTCAGAATTCGTCACTATATTTGGCAAAGCTGGGTTAAGGGTAGAGTATTGCGAATATAATTGCAATTCTAAGAGACCGTATTTTCTTTCGCTAGCTGACAGCCTCATATTAACCAATCTATTGAAGAGTACTTATAAAGGGAACTTGTTTTTCATCGCGCAATAGGCAGCAAATCAAATGGCCTTGGCCGATGGTGATTTCAAATGTATTTTCCAGGCAGACATTTGAAAGACTCATCCAACTGCAATTTAAGGTGGCTGCGGTAAGCTCCCATTTCAACCCGCGTGTCGTCACATTTGTCACATCTCCCAGAGGAATTAATGAGACCGTTTGTCCTGGCTGGCAAGCAACAATGCGTTTGCTATGCTTAGGTATGGCAAATAGGGTTTCTCTCTCTGTTTCAATGGTGAGTATGTGTGGATCCCGACACATTAAATGGAGGTTGCCTAAGGTGTGATCAGTGCGTTTTTCTAAGGCTCCAAACATGCCGATTTTTTCAGCTGTAGGTATCTTGCCAGCAACAATGGCTAGCTCCATATCACTTTGGTCTTTATCGACTGAGTGTTTTTCAAGCGGAACATCCTCATAGAGATGTAATAATTCTGCTGGAATGGAATCAAAGTCGCCAATGATTAAATGGGGGCGGATATGCATTTGATGACAATGGATAAGGCCACCATCGACCGCGATATAGCGTTCATAAGTGCGGAGCAAGCGTGTAATGAAGGGATAGTCATGAATGGCTCCATTGGCGATTAATGCGATTTGACGCGCGCCAATCAAGCTTGCATGCACTTTATTTATCGGCTTATTTGCCATGATATGCTATCGCTAACATCCTTGAAAAATACGATTGCGGCCAAGATGACTCGAACATCCACCGAGTTGCCCCGACTAGAACCTGAATCTAGCGCGTCTACCAATTCCGCCATGGCCGCATATTGTTGGTCTATCTTAGGTGATAGGTGACATTTTGTGCAAAGTTTTTTCAGACCTTTTGTAAAACAATTGGACATGGACGACCTGGACGAATTGGACGACCTGGACGATCATGGAGAGAGTTGTCCAGTTCGTCCAGGTAGTCCAGGTCGTCCAATTCGTCCATGTCCAATTGAATATTTGCTAGTCGTAAATTGAAAACGTAAATAACTTCTTTAAATCGACACCATTGCGTGAACATGCATCAACACCACCAAATTTTTGTAGTTTGTTATTGTTTGGCTTGCATTGTTTTTTTATTAATGTGATTTTCAGAATTCAGTTTTGTTGTTAATATCAAATGGGTTATCATTACCCCTTTAAATCAGCCACTATATTATGTTTGCGACGATGATAGAATCTCCAGTTGTTTATAACAAAGCCAATCCTTTCCTCGCTTCACTCACAGAGCGCTATAGCTTATGTCAGTCAGGCTCAGAAAAAAATGTGTCCCATGTGATCCTTAGCCTTAAAGGCTCAAATATCTCTTATCGGGTCGGCGATAGCGTCTCTGTCTTTGCTATCAACGATCCTGAGGTCGTTGAGAATACCATCAAATATTTGCAGGCTACCGGCGCAGAAAGTGTCACTTGTAAACACTCAGGAGAGGTGTATACCCTACGCGATTATTTCACTAAAAAGAGCAACCTGGCCGATGTGCCCCGTAAACTCATCGCTGAAATTTGCCAAAGGCAAACAAATGCTGAAAAGAAGGAGCGGCTAACTTATATCTTAAGTGAGGGGCAAAAAGAAGCTCTTAAGGAGTATCAGGGAGCACATGAAGTCTGGGATGCACTATTGGAAAATCAAGAAGTCCTCTTTTCACCGCAAGAGTTTTGCCATTTGCTGATGCCTTTATTGCCGCGTTTTTATTCAATTGCTTCTTCACAGGAGTCTGTAGGGGAAGAGGTGCATTTGACTGTGGCCGAACTCGTCTATGAGACAAATGGTTATACCCGTAGAGGTGTATGTACGCACTATCTTTGCCGCCTTGCTCCCTTGCATCAACATGTCATCCCCATCTATGTTCAAGCGAGCAACGAATTCACTATTCCTGAAGATAATGCAGCGGCGATGATTATGGTCGGACCTGGCACTGGCGTGGCCCCTTATCGGGCATTCATGCAAGAGCGTTTGGTGCGGCAAGCTTCAGGTGCGAATTGGTTATTTTTTGGAGAATGGCATCGCGACCAACAATTTCTCTATGGCGACTACTGGCAGGAGTTGGTAGAGGCGGGTAAGTTGCGCTTGGATACTGCTTTTTCACGCGATCAAGAGCATAAAATTTATGTCCAACACCGCATGTTAGAACATGGAAGTGAGTTATTTTCTTGGCTAGAACAAGGAGCATACTTTTATGTATGCGGCGATGCCCATCGTATGGCTAAAGATGTCGATGCTGCTTTGCACCAAATCGTGCAAGTGCATGGCAAATGTGATGAAGCTTCAGCTAAAGAGTATATCAAAAAACTCAAGGCTGCAAAGCGCTATCTTCGCGACGTTTATTGACCTTTTCTTGCCGGAAAACCATTAAAACTTATTGCCCTGGTCCTCTTAACTTGCTCTGGAGTCATCCCACTTTTTCCCGTAGAGGAGGGGTAGCTGGCTTTGAAAGGAGGGGTAGCAGGTGCTTGTACCTGCGGAGAGAGAGGGGACAACGCTTCGCTCGGATAAGGGACGTGTGCATGTCTTCCACCAAATGAGGTTCTGAGGGAGAAAGAGGGGAGTGATGTCGCTTTGAGTGCGGCGGGTCTAGTTAGTGGAGAATAGCCGAAAGTTGGCGTGCTGATAGGTGCACGTTTTAATGAGGCTACGAATAATTCCCATGGCGTTTGTGATTCTTTCAAATCTATATCGCTCACATTTTCATCAAAGTAGCTTCTAATATTTTCTTTCAGCTCAGACTCGGTCTGGTTTGTCTGTACAGAAACAAAGGCTGGCCATCCTCTTATTAGGGTAATTTGGTCTGTTCTATTATCTTTGTTGTTTGGATTCAATTGCCACCTAATTAATAAATAGATAACCTTTGGTGATAGGTTAGAACAATTTAGGCAGTAATAAGGCCCTTTTTGCAAGAGAACAGATGTGAAGTGAAAAGTATGTTGCTTATAGAATTGGGTGATGATGAGGTCTGCTCTCTCGAGATGAGTATGGATGCTGTAGGCGTCAAGAGCTTCTAGATAGCTCTTTGGTGAAACTTGGATGCTATGAGTTTGCATCCAGGCATGTATCTTTTGGATGATTTGGAGGGCTGATTGCGTTGTAGTACAATCGAGACGGCGCGTTAACTGGAGGATTTTTAAAAAGAAAACTTCGATACTAGTTTCTCTTTGTTGATAGTCTTTCAGTGCTGCAAGCATGCTTTGAAATACTTTCAAAGCTGTGTCCGTAGCAATTTGAAGATCTTTAATGGCTAGTGCTTTTTCCAAGAAGGGAAGGTAATCATCCCCAGTGGGTTCTTGCTTGGCTTCGCTCATTTTAGCCATTTCCCCCACAATAATGCTCTTTTGTGCATTGCTCTCGGTTTGTACATGTCTGTGAGTCTCTGCAACATTTGGCCTTTGAGATTCTCCGAAGGTTAATTCTGCAAAGTCTAATTCGCCCTCATCAATAGCGCTTTCTTCGTCACTAGTATGTCTGTTGTCCTCGGAAGGATCGTGCATGCCAGCAATAACATCGCAGGACGATGAAGAAGAAAAAAATGGATTTCCCACAGAATATGGACCTGACATATTAATTTTCCAGTAATAGGTTTTTGGTAATGCTTGTATTTTGTTTGTTTTATTTATTAAACAACTGGTTTAGTGTAAAATAATACAAATATATCGAAATTTTGTCAGCTTTTTTTTGGACTCATCACCCAAATGGGTATTTAATCAGCAAGTGGTCGGATGGTTGGTTTAAGACTTACGGGCTGAGTGAACAAGCCAAGGTACTCACGATGCCACCAACATCCAAGTTTTTTTTTCTCTTCAAAACTGCTAAATGTGTAGTCATAAATCAGTGTGCGCACAAAGCGTGGGGGAGCATTTGGGAAGGGGTTGTGTCGGATTAAGGACAACACTTCTGGTGTGCCTTTTAATAAATGAAAGATGAAGTTGCCAAACCAGCTGTCGTGGCGATAGTTGCCTAATGGTAAAAACCATGCTTGCCAATCGATGCGTGGTTGATAGGGAGAAATGCGCCTTGGACGACGCGTCACTTCTGAGGGCTTATAGTAAAACAAATATTCTTTCCAGTTTACTTCGTCATCGCTGCCCTCAAAGACGATCTCGAAGCGTTTGGTGGTCATGATAGCGAAGATACCATATCTATTAACAATGTGAAACGATCCGATCTTGTCCAAGCAGCTGCCAAACAATCTATTGGGTGAAAATTGTTGCCACAATTGCATGCTTTGCAAACAGATGAGCACGAAGGCGGCCAAGCTACAAAAAACCTCCAGAAGAAGAGGTGGGGTTGATATTGTTGTAGGCGCGACATCAAGCCATGAGGGCATATACACATTGGCAACCAAGACTACCGAGACGACCACTGTCAGATGATTTAAAAAGGAGAAATTGCCTGTGAGCCAGATAGCGATTTGTAGTCCAACAAAAGCATAAAATACCCATAAGCGCATGGCATCCGAACCAAGCATGGCGAAGGGGACAACGATTTCAATGACCAACATTAACAGGGTAGAAAACTTCTGAAACCACATAGGCAGCTTATGTGCATACCACGCTAAGGTATTAGGGATGGGTTGTGTAAGATAATGGTAGGCCACGCCAGTGAGATTGCGCCAATTGGGGTCTTGACTTTGCAGCTTGACCCACCCGCCTTGAAAGTGGAAGCGGAAAACGACAAAGTTGAGGCTGATCCACACCAGTAGATTTGGTGGGGAAACTAAACTTAATAAAAACGCGTTTACCGTGATTTCAAGTAGGAATCCCTCCCAACCAAAAGCCAGAAATTCTTGTCCGGCCGAAATAATCGAAAGATAGAGAACATAAAGCAAAAGCAACATGAGCGAAGGGTAAATGCCGAGCATTAAGAGTACGGAGAGGCACACCCCTCCAAACACTACACTCAGCAAGGCGGCATCACTGCAATTGACCCAGAAAAGTGTGGGCACAACGACGAACTTTCTTTTAGATAGGTTTTGACTGATCCACGCAAGGAATTTCGACACAGGCATGATCCCGTGAGTACCTAGGAGACCTTTAATTTGAAATAGAAAAGCGCCAAAAGCAAAGAAATAAATGAACCCCAACAATCTGGGAAACAGGGCGGTCGCAATAGTATAAGAATCTGTGGTAAACATAAAACCACATATAGCTCAATGTGGCTTTGCGAAAAAGGAATTTATGGTGCCTGTGTGCGGTAAGCGACAAAAAGGACCTAAAGAGGTAATTGCAAATGTAAAATTGCGGCCATACCAGGCGAAGCTCATCTCTTTGTAGCCAGTAGGTAAGGCTTGCGAGCGCAGCGAAGACAGCCGCAGCTACTGGTCTGGTAACAAGTTATTCTAACCCTGTAAGGGTTCTTCTCTTTCTGCCTTTTTGACTCAAGAATTAAAAGAGAAGAACCCTTACAGGGTTAAACATACCACTTAATGTTCCAGTAGCTGCGGCTGTCTTCGCTGCGCTCGCAAGCCTTACCTACTGGCTACAAAGAGATGAGCTTCGCCTAGAATTCTTAACAAGGCCCAGCAATTTGCAATGAATCCCATTTTACTTTTGCAATTACCTCTAAAGGACCAAAACGACCTAAAGGACTGAAGGGCACTGTCGTTTAATCCTTTAGGTCCTTTAGGTCCCTTTTTTGGGTTACTCCTACACAGCCTCTTCAGTAGTGATAATGGCGAAACACTGCGCGCCGTCGCCACAACCGAAATCGGTTAATCCTTCTCCAGATGTGGCTGTGATGCCTACTTGCGTGACATCAAGGCCCATCACGCGGGCAATATTAGACCGCATCTCAAGCAAGCGGTTTTTGAATTTAGGCTTTTTTGCTTCTATTGTTACGGCAACATGCGTGACTTTTTGCTTGCCCAGCGTTTTCATGGCTTCAACTAAATAAACTTCACTATCTGTGATGCCGTCCTTAAGGCAAAGGACGTCAGCAATATCACCAAGGATAAGCACGCCGGTAACAGAGGTGATCGCATTACAGATGGCGTGAAAGACGATATCTCCATCAGAATTGGCGTTAAAACCAGGAGCATCTTCCAAAATAATGCCTGCAATCACGCATGGCTTAGTAGTGTCTGGTGGCAGAAATCGATGACTATCTTGTCCAATGCCGGTTCTAATTCGTTGGGACATGATGCACAGCTCCTCATAAGGTGATTTAAGCGATATTGTAAAATTATTAAGGTCGTGAGAAATGTTGCCTTAAACGCGACTAAACTGCAAGTTTCATAAATTTGCATCTCGACGACAAAATAAGCATAACCCAAAGTGTGTGTGTGAAACCCCTGTTGGGTAGTAATAAAAGTTGAAAATTTTGCGAAAAATAAGGGGAAAATAAGCTTGTCATATGTATTTAAGTTTTAACGTGATGTGAATGTTAAATTTTTTGTGCTTATTAATTATAAATTTTATTGCTAAAAAAATATGAGACTGTTAAAGAAAATGTCATTAATTCATTGCAGATAACATTGGGATTGTTGTAAGTTGTCGGGCCTTATCAATTTGAAAATCGAAAACCATCCTTTTAGTGCTTTGGTGCAATTCTAAAAGGAGAACATTAAAAGCAATACAACTGAGTAGAATTTTCATGGAAATCTTAAAAATCACTGGTGGAACCCCTCTGAAAGGACATGTCAAAGCAGCAGGCGCAAAAAATGCAATGACCAAATTGCTTGTCGCTTCCCTTCTTTCTGATAAGCGTTGCCGCTTTTACAATGTCCCTAATATTGGTGATGTCGAAGTGACGGTCGCCCTTTGTCAAGAAATTGGCATGCAAGTGGAATGGGACCGCCAAGCGGGAGTCATGGAAGTCATTACGCGTGAGCTCAAAACCTCATATATCCCTCAGCGCTTTTCTGGTGCTAACCGCATTCCCATTTTGATGATAGGAGCCCTTCTTGGACGTACCGACGAAGATATTATCATCCCAACTGTGGGTGGTTGCAATATCGGTTCTCGTTCTGTGGACTTCCACATTCAAGCGCTTGAAAAGCTAGGTGCTAACATCGAATACAGAGGTATGAAAAAAGAAGGGGCTTACTTCGCCCATGCTCACAACGGCCTTAAAGGCACCGTGATTAATTTAAGTTATCCTTCCGTGGGTGCTACAGAAAATACCATCCTTGCTGGTGTAACAGCAAGGGGGATTACTGTGATTAAAAATGCTGCCATTGAACCTGAAATCGTTGAACTGATCCTCTTTTTGCAAAAGCTTGGAGCCATCATCACACTGGATGTCGACCGTACTATCCGCATTCAAGGCACGCGCCGCTTTCACGAAGTTGAACATACTGTCATTCCTGATCGCATTGAAGCCGCTTCATGGGGGATGGCCGCAATTAGCTCCAAAGGGCGTGTTTTTGTTGAAGGCGCGCAGCATCTCAATATGGTCACGTTCCTCAATAAGATCAGAGAGGTAGGTGGCGGCTTTGATGTGAAGAGCAATGGCATAGAATTTTATTACGATGGCCCCTTGCAAGGTGGTTTACATCTAGAGACCGATGTCCATCCTGGCTTCATGACAGATTGGCAGCAGCCTTTTGTCGTATTGCTAACGCAAGCCCAAGGATCTTCGGTAGTACATGAGACCGTTTACGAAAACCGTTTTGGCTATACGGAAACATTGGCAGAGATGGGTGCCGACATCACTTTATTCAGGCAATGTCTTGGGGGCAAGCAATGCCGCTTCGCTTCACAAAGTTTTTGTCATAGTTTGATTGTGAAAGGAGCTTCTCCTTTATCTGCCAAGAATATTACCATTCCAGACTTGCGTGCAGGCTTTGCCTATGTGATGGCAGCTGTTTTAGCTACAGGCACGAGCACAATATCTGGTTTGCAATTCCTCGATCGAGGTTACGAAAACCTTGCGCATAAACTTGCCAAACTAGGGGTTGATGTGGTGCGTGAAAGTGTCGATGAGAAACTCATCAAAGCGCCGATGCCCACAGCGCAAGACAAGCTGCGCTTGGCTACCCTAGCCGAGATGCCTGCCCTAAATTAGATTTTGTTTCTTAAATTGTGAGGGTCTAGTATACTCACCTGCCAAAAGTAGTCATTGAGGAAAGGTGTTGTCACAAGTAGCCCCTCCTGTATGGAGACAAATCCTGCGCCAAAATTTCGTTGATATCGGTAAGTTGGCGGATTTTTTAGAGTTGACGCCTCAGCAGCGAGAACAACTCGTTGCACGCTCGCGGTTTGCCTTGAATCTTCCACGGCGCCTGGCAAGCAAAATTGCTAAGGGTACACTCGACGATCCAATTTTAAAACAATTTATCCCTACTTCAGCCGAAAACGTCTCTGCGGCTGGCTTTTTAAATGATCCCGTAGGCGATAGTCCTTGTCGCAAAGCAAATAAATTACTTCATAAGTATCAAGGGCGCATGTTGTTAGTAGCGACGAGTGCTTGCGCCATGCATTGTCGCTATTGCTTTCGTCAGCATTTCGATTATGAAGTAGTCGATAAAACTTTCGAAAATGAACTGCAACTCATCGCTTCAGATCCGACGATCAACGAAGTCATTTTGAGTGGAGGTGATCCTTTATCCCTTGATGATCGCCATCTGGAGAGTCTATTAAGACAGATTGCCTCCATTCCACATGTGCGCAAAGTGCGCTTCCATACGCGCTATCCTGTGGGAATTCCAGAGCGCCTTGATGCTGCTTTTCGCGCTATGTTGAGCTCCATTCCGCTGCAATTTTGGTTTGTCATCCATGCCAATCATCCGCGCGAACTCGATAGCGAAGTGCTAGCGGCTCTTAAGTCAATTCAATGCTTAGGGATTCCTGTCTTAAACCAGTGGGTGTTGTTGCGTGGCGTCAATGATGATATTGATGTGTTGACAGAGCTATGCCAATTGATCATCGATCATGGCATTTTGCCCTACTATCTTCATCAGCTCGATAGGGTGCAGGGAGCAGCTCATTTTGAAGTCTCCGAAGAAAGGGGACAAGCCCTTGTCGAAGCCTTGGCCTCACGCCTTCCAGGATATGCCGTGCCGCGCTATGTAAAAGAAATCCCCGGAATGAGCAGCAAAACGCTCATCGTTTAAGCCTTGTTGCATAAATGGAACGCACCGTAATTCTTTTATCATAAACAGTTTGAAACACAGAGGCACAGAGAGCACGGAGAGGAAAGAAAGAAATAAAACGTCCTTAGGCATATACCACAATCCATCTTCAATTTTTCTCTTTCTCCGTGTTCTCTGTGCCTCTGTGTTTCAAATTTTTTATCCTCAATAGTTTATCGTTATATTGGATTTATGCAACAAGGTCAATTTCTAGTGTTGTTTTAGTGTGTGTTCAGGCAGTGGCTAAGAGGCTTTGGCGATTGCAGGCTGAGACGTTACCACATCCAGCGCTACATCCAAACCTAATGTAGGAATGATTTTATCACTGACGCGTACAGCCGCTCCGATTGCAGGTTTTAAAGGGGCTTGCCAACCATCGATCGGGATTCTATATCCTAAAAATTCTTCATATACCGGTGTGGAAGTTATGATGGATTCCATTTGACCAGTGCTGTAATTATATGCCCAGCTGGTTGAATAGATATTGCGAGTATGTACGCATTCTGTAAAGAAGGTTTCGCCAGCAGCACTACTTGGTGGTAAACCAAAGCGGTCAAACGTCCGATGGTGCCAGCTAATAGAAACTGAATTGTTATTATATTTAATTCGATCATAATGGGGATAGGGATGTTTGTGATAAAACGCATCTACTTGTTCCTTTGAAAAGGCGATGCGGGAGTTGCGCTTTGCTATCGAATACATATTAGCATGGTGGAGTTTTTGAATTCCGCGCATTACTTGATGGATTCCTTCCAGAAACATGACAGTGCAAAAGCCTGTGAGAAAATCTTCTGGAAGCTGTTTGGCTTGCTCAAGTAGATAGGTTTTAACGTCATGCCATAGCGCCCTCCTATCAGCGATAAGTGCTGTTTTGATTGTCCCCAAGGAGATCCCTCCAATAGTCAGGGCGGCCCCGATGCCTAGCGTGATTACGCCAAGAGATCCTCCCGATATTGCAGCATATCCCAAACTTGATCCCATAAGCCCCATGCCGATTTTCGACCATGTTTCAGGCTGCGCTAGGTTATGTATCAACTGTACAAGTAGTTTAGCAAGTTTGATCGGGGCTTTTAAAGGATGCATCGCGATCTGTGTGGGCACACATACGGCGATTTTAACGGCAAGTTTTATGAAGTTGAAGAGCAAATGCATGACGTTACATGCAGCCCGCAAAGGGAGTTTCAGCAAGTAAGTTGCAAGTTGTGTGTACCAGGCGCCTTGGCCATTATCTCTCAGCCAGGAATTAAATTTGGCCATGTCAGGATGGACTTTGTGTTGGTTAAGTTCCTGCCAGAGCACATCGAAGTCGTTCTGGATCTTGAAATTTGGCATTAGCTTTTCCAGCTTGGCTTCCCCTTTATCTAGGACGGCAATGAGCCGGTCTTTCCAGTCCATTTTTTGTGCAGCTTCTAGTTCGAGGGATGTGGGACGAAAAGCAATCGTATCAATGATCTTATTAGATGGGGAGGGGGAGGCCGGACTTTGAGGTAATTGCATAAAGCTTTGAGTTTTTATTTGTGTAATGTTCATAATTAACTATGTTGTTTGTTTTAATTTAAAAAAAATGAATGTAATGTATTTAAAAATATAAAGCAAGTTTATAAAGAAACGAAACAGGTGAACTCAAAAAAATAGATAAGCGGACTCAAAAAGGAACTGCTAAAATTGACTCTAATGATCTTACAGACATTAATCAGGGAATAAAAGAAGCGCAGCAGATGGTAGTCAAAATGTGGGAGAAGTTTGATCACGCTGAAGTTCAGAAA
>JABDFJ010000026.1:0-307 GCA_013286645.1 Chlamydiota bacterium
CCCTTTGGCAACTCAAAATCAATCTATGCTAGCCGCTAATGTCAAAGAGGCCAAAGCTGCTCTACCAACTTCAAATATTCAAGAGATCATCAATCAATTGGTCGATAAAGTCACCCAGCTAGAATTGAATGGCAAAACCGACACCACCATCACCCTCAAACAACCACCCCTCTTGGCCGGAGCTAATTTAGTGGTCACCTCCTTCGACAGCGCCCATGGCGAGTTCAACATCTCCTTTGAAAACCTTAGCCAAGCAGCCAAAAATTTGCTCGACTTACGCATCAACCAGGAGTCTTTACGCGCAGCC
>JABDFJ010000026.1:317-31029 GCA_013286645.1 Chlamydiota bacterium
TCGACCAAAAAGGGTATACCGTTCATATTGTAACAACCACCACCCAAATCGAAACACCTATCATCGATAATCCCACCCCTTCACGTGAAGAGTCTGAACGTCGTGGCGGCGGCCAACAACAGCGCCAAGGGCGTCAACAATCTCAAGACGAAGAATAAAAGCTGATTTTTGAACGCGAAGATCGCGAAGCAAGCGAAGGTAACGCGAAGATTCTTTTGTTGTGAAAAAATGTTTATAATCGAATAAACACATTTTCTTTATCGACATACAACGTGAACTCTGACCGACGTGTTTTCGATAAACACAAACACTCTTCGCGTTGTCTTCGCTTGCTTCGCGATCTTCGCGTTCAAAAATCACCTTAAAAACAACAACCTAGTGCTTTTAGCTAATATATTTGACTTATGCAATTACCTCTTTCGTCCTTTGCCCCCCATTCCGTAAATTTTTCTTGCATTTTTGTTTAAAGAGGTAGTATACTCTTGATTCGCGTTAGTATTTTTTAGCGAAAGATTTCCTTTTTAACCTCCCTTTATTGGGGGTAAATATTTTTAAACTAATCTGAGGTTTATATATGTCGCAAGAAACTAAGCCGGCGGAGTTCGGTAAGTTGCGGTCATTCTTTTGGCCGGTACATAGCTATGAGCTAAAAAAGCTCCTTCCTATGTTTGTCATGTTCCTTTGCATTTCCTTTAACTACACCATCCTACGCGATACAAAAGATACGCTTGTGATCACCGCCTCTGGCGCTGAAACACTTCCATTCTTGAAGTTCTGGGGTGTACTTCCATCTGCTGTGATCTTCATGCTTGTCTACGCCAAGCTAAGCAATATCCTAAGCAAAGAAAAGCTCTTTTATGCCGCCATCGCGCCATTTCTAATTTTCTTCGCTCTGTTCGTGTACGTCCTATACCCTAACCGCGAACTCCTCCACCCTAATGCTTCGGCCGACTGGATCCAAAGCTTCCTACCAACAGGCCTCACAGGACTCGTTGACTGCTACCGTAACTGGACCTATTCCGTGTTCTACATCCTTTCAGAACTATGGGGCAGCGCCGTTCTTTCGCTGATGTTCTGGGGCTTTGCAAACGAAATCTCACGTGTACACGAAGCAAAACGCTTCTATACACTGCTCGGACTCGGTGCAAACGTTGCGCTGTTGCTTTCCGGACCAGCGATCATGTACTTCTCTAATATCAAAGACAGACTTCCACCTGGCGTTGACCCATGGCAAGTGTCGTTGAACTACCTAATGAGCATGGTCGTGGTATCTGGCCTCATCGTCATCGGTATCTACTGGTGGATGAACCGCAATGTATTAAATGATCCACGCTTCTATGATCAAGCGGACGAAAAGAAAGCCAAAAAATCGAAACCCAAAATGGGTCTTCTCGAAAGCTTTGCTTTCTTGGCTAAATCAAAATACATCCTATCGATTGCCATCTTGGTGATCTCATACGGGATTTGCATTAACTTAGTCGAAGTTACCTGGAAAGGACAACTTAAACTACAATATCCTAATCCAAACGATTACAATGCCTTCATGGGCGCCTTCTCCACAATCACCGGTGCTGTCACCATCATCATGATGTTCATCGGCGGATGGCTGATTCGTAAAAAAGGCTGGGGCTTTGCTGCTATGGCAACACCAGTAGTACTCCTAATCACAGGTGTAGGCTTCTTCTCATTCGTTATCTTCAGAGACAACCTAGCCAGCATGATCGCTTACATTGGGACAACCCCATTAATGCTCGCTGTATTGTTTGGTATGGCTCAAAATATCATGAGCAAATCAACAAAATACTCACTATTTGATCCAACCAAAGAGATGTCTTACATCCCTCTGGACCAAGAATCAAAAGTTAAAGGTAAAGCAGCCATCGACGTGGTTGGTGCACGCCTTGGTAAATCCGGCGGTTCCATCATCCAACAAGGTCTGTTGGTCTCCTTCGGTACCATCGCAGCTATCACTCCTTATGTCGCCATCCTAATGACCGGCTTCATCGTAGTGTGGCTATTCGCTGTTAAATCCTTGAACCGTCAGTTCTTGGCACTAACATCGGGCGATAAAGCAGCAGCACCTGCTATCAAAACTGAGCCAAGCAAAGTTGCTGGCTAATTAGTGTCTACTTGCAGGAGGCTGCGTGCCTCCTGCAAATTTTATCCCCTCTTCATTCCTCCACTACCCAACTATTATCGTGCCCGTGTGCGTGCCCGTGCCCGTGCCCGACTTTTCGCCAACAATCATTTAAAGGCCTCAAAACTTGTAAGCTAGAAAATTGGATACAAGTCCGTTTATTGAAAGTCGGGCACGGGCACGCACACGGGCACGAAATTTGTTTTTTCGGACACAAGCACAGCTTATCTCAAGGGAATTACACGAAATTGCGCTTTGTGCTTTTCTCTTTTATCTCAATTTGTTATTGTATCCTTCTTGTCTTTTGATCACTTTCAACAACTTCGTTATCAAGGAAGCGGTTTGCTATGGAAAAACAAAAACGCTGGCAGTTTTATCTGATTCTGGCAGTTCTCATTTTGACGATCTACAATATTTTGCCCACCGTATTTTATTATACCAAGCCTTTAAAATCCTCCATCGATGCTCCACGCGCTGAAAATGTAGCAAAAGCAGCTATTGCACGCGTCAACGCTCTCGAAGAAGATGCTGTCGCTTGGTTAAAATCTTTCAGCAATCTACTAAGCGTACACCCTACCTCAATTGCTCTCAAAGAGGACTCCCCTGGACTTGTTGAAGTCACTTTCAACAATGCGAAAGAGGCAGATAAATTCCGACTGTTCTTATCGCGCGCCGGCGCTTTAATCCCTTTTACTCCCTCGCAGTTGGATCTGTATCAAGGCACCTCAAGCACACCTGAAAAGGTGCTTGTCGCTCGCCAGATCAATATCCACCTGAATCCCGATGATGCCAACAAACTCTTCCAATTTACCGCTAAACGCGATAGCAATGGACAAATCACTCCTCTCTATCGTCAGCTAGGCTATGACCGTTTGTCACAGCTAGCATTAGCTTTGTCTGGTCCAAGCAAAACAGCATTACAAGTCAACACCATCGCGCAAAATCCCACCGACACTTCTTACGACGATGCCCTCGTGGCCATCGCTAAAGAAATCGTCGAAATGGATACCATCATCGGCAAAAGCAATAGCGCCATCGCAAAACGCTACTTTGCCACTTTTGCTCAAACTGATAGCACCGATAATATTATCACGCAAAAGTTCTTAACGCGTGCAGAGGCTCTCAAAGCACGTCTGACAACAGAACGCAATGCCTTGGCTGAAGAACACAAAAAATTGAAGGCTCAAAATCTGCCTTCAGAATCAAACCAAGAGCAACAACTAGCATTGCTTGACAACCAACGCAATGCTCTAGAAGCCGCTATCGCTATTGTCAACAAAAACGGTGACACCTTCAAAGCTGCTAAAAAGCCGCTCTCATTTGCAGATGTCAACAAGAGCTTAGAAAAGCTAGGACAAAACAACGATGCCATCCAAACTCTAAGCTTAGATGGACGCAATCCTTTCGTCGAAAGCCTAGCGATCAATTGGGAAAATGATACCATCAACGTGCGTTTCTATCCCGATGTCCAAAAAATCCGCAATGCACATGACAACTCAGAAACCGCTGCATACCAAAAAGACAAAATCAACCAATTTGTCATTAATGATATCGCACGCGCTTCACGCAATGCCGATGAAACGTTAACGCCCAATGAAGACAGCTTCTTTGTGGCCATTAACCAAATCACCGACAGCCAAAGTTTCCTCACCCTGAATTTGGGCTTCTTGGCACAAAAGCAAGCAGAACAAATCACAACCCAGTTGAACACTGCATGGTCCCCACAAAACATCGACCTCAATCGACAAGACTACCCCATCATCGACTACGCGGCATATAGCAAATTAAAACCAGAGCAACAAAAACTCGGACTAATTGTCTATGCCCCTTCAACGATCCAAGGGACCCCACCTGCCGGCTTCCGCAACGGCTCGATCTATGTGATTGCACGTGGACTCGATAGCATCGCCCAAAAATATCAGCAGGCGCCGAATTCAGAGGCAAGCCAAACCTTCGCCAATGATTTCACCCAGCTGAAAGCTTTGCTACAACAAAACGGATTCATCGGTTATCCAGCTTCCTCCTATGGGATGGCCACAGAATTCAACAAAGATTATATCTTTGAACTCAATGACTATTACAGCAATATCATCAAAGCCACACGCGAAGACTTCAACATCAAAGGCAGCAAACACTATGCTGTGCTCGATTTTACCGACGTGGAACAACGCATCCTAACTGTTAATAAGATCGACGACAGAATGCAAGAAGACCTCCTTAAGTGGAAAGAAGAATACAGCTCCGCTCAAGTAGATCTCAATGCCACCAGCAAATATCTAGTCCCTCACCCAACGAAAAATGTCTACTGGCAAAACTTCAAACTAAGCTTTGTCAAATTTTTCCGCGGCGATGATCGCAAGATCCTAAAGTGGGGTCTAGACCTCTCCGGTGGTAAAACCGTGCGTATTGGCTTGCGTGACCATAACAACCGCGTCGTCACCAACCCAGACGACCTCAAGCAAGCTGTTAATGAACTGTATACTCGTATCAACAAGATGGGTGTATCAGAGCGCAATATCCACATCGAAAACAACAACATCATTCTCGATTTCCCAGGCTCACAAGGGTTGTCAGCCACAGAACTGGTCAAAGCCTCAGCAATGTACTTCCATATCGTCAATGAGAAATTCGCTCAAACGAAGAAAGCACCTCTAGCCGAAAGCGTCAACCAGTTCTTGCAAGGTGTGTGGAACGAAGCTGTTGTCACCAACCGCAAAGATATCGAAAGCATCAACGAAATCGCTTGGCAACACCTCGGCGGTGAATCCATCGAAGGACAAGAAACTCGCCCACGCAGCGACTACGCTAAAACTTTATGGGATAACGGACTCAAAATCGCTAACCCAAAAGATAGAAGCGTTTCTTCTTCCTTTAATGACACCCTCTCCGCTGTAGCAAGAATGCGCGGCGATGACTTCATGGAATGGGATGGTCAATCTCATCCTCTACTCATCGTTTTCCATAACTTCGCCCTTGAAGGCTCAAGTCTTGATAACGTGCAAGTTGGCTACGATCCTTCTGAAGGTAACGTGCTCTCTTTCGGTGTCAAACGCTCATACGAAGGGTCACAAGACCGCGGTAACAGCAGCCCACGCGATGACTTCTATGCATGGACTTCACAATTTGCAGAAGATAAAATCGCAGGCACACAGCTAGAAACTTACACTAATGGCACCGGATGGCGCATGGCTGTTATCCTTAACGGCTCTGTCATCACCAAGCCTTCACTGCGCGCAGCATTGCGTGACGGTGGTACTATCAGTGGTCGTTTCTCACAGCGCGAAATCAATCAGCTAGCGGCTGACTTAAAAGCGGGTTCTTTGAGCTTCACACCAAAAATCCTCTCAGAACAAAACGTAAGCCCAGAACTTGGCCATGAAGAACGCGTCAAAGGAATCACAGCTTCCATTGTAGCTGTCATCCTCGTCGTGGTAGCTATGGTCGGTTACTACCGCTTCGCAGGTGTCATTGCCTCCGCTGCCGTGCTTTTCAACCTCCTTATCATGTGGGGGGTCTTGCAAAATCTCGGAGCAGCCTTAACACTACCTACGATTGCAGGTATCGTCTTGACGATCGGTATGGCCGTCGATGCCAACGTGCTCGTCTTCGAAAGAATTCGTGAAGAATTTAAGATTTCAGGACGCATCGCATCGGCTATCCAAGCAGGCTACCGCAAGGCCTTTAGTGCTATCGTCGACTCCAACATCACCACCATCATCGCAGCATTGATCCTGATTCAATTCGATTCAGGCCCCATCAAAGGCTTTGCTGTCTCATTGATCGTTGGTATCATCTCCTCGATGTTCACAGCCTTGTTCATGACACGCTACTTCTTCGCCGGCTGGGTCCAAAATCCTGCCCATAAAGAATTGAAGATGTCACATTTCATTGGACATACCCGCTTTAACTTCATGGCACAAACGAAGAAAGCCGTTATCCTCGCTGTGATCGTCATGATCGCAGGCACCTTCTTATTCATCTCCCAACGCAACACCATGCTGGGTATGGATTTCACAGGTGGTTATTCGTTAGTTGTTGACCTCAAAGAAAAGCAGGGCGAAGTCGACTATCGTACTGCCGTAGCCGATGTGCTCCTTGCACACGGTGCAACGCAGAACGATTTCCAAATCCGCGAACTCAGCCGTCCAAACCAACTGCGTCTCCAATTTGGTGTCAGCATGGAAGAAAAGGACCATCCTTTCTACCAAATGCCAGAAACCCTTGAAGATGCTAAAACAACCTATGCGTATCAAAGCAATCCTCGTCTTGTTTGGGTAGTTAATACACTGCAAAGCGGTGGACTAGATATCCAAGCAGCACAGCTTGATAACCTTGATAAGGATTGGACTGTCATGAGCGGTCAACTTTCTGAAGCAATGCGCAATAATGCCCTCATCGGCTTGACAATTGCCCTCCTTAGTATTCTGCTCTATATCACGCTGCGTTTTGAGTTCAAATATGCTCTAGGCGCTGTGATCAGCTTAATACAGGTTGTCATCACCACGATGGGTATCCTAGCATTATTCCATAAGCTGGGCATGGCTGTGCAAATCGACTTGCAAGTTGTAGGCGCCGTCATGACTATCATTGGATATGCATTGAACGATACCATCATCGTCTTTGATAGAATCCGTGAAGATGCACGTCTCATGCGCAAAATGAAATTCGCAGAGGTGATCAATGAAGCATTGAACATCACTCTAAGCCGTACACTTATGACTTCAGGCACAACATTGCTCGTGCTACTCGCCCTTGTGTTGCTTGGCGGTAAATCGATCTTTGCCTTCTCATTAGTGATGACCATCGGCGTGGTGGTAGGAACGCTATCATCGCTGTTTATCGCATCTCCCGCCCTGTTGTACTTCCACAACAGAGAGCTGCGTAAACAACAAGCTGCCATTGCTCTTCACAACAACTAAGAGCTAAAGGACGAAAGGACAGAATGTCATTCAGTGATTGCATCATCACTGAATGACATTGTCTTTTAGGGGTAATTACAAATCAAAGTATCATCCTTTGAACGCGAAGGTCGCGAAGTGAGCGAAGACAACGCGAAGATTTTTTTATCGTGATTTGGCTTGAACAAGCACGCCAATAAATAAAAACTTCTTCGCGCTATCTTCGCTTGCTTCGCGACCTTCGCGTTCAATATGACAGTACACAAATTTGTGATGAGGTCTTTTTTTCTTTTTTCCTTTGTGTTTCCGCAAATTGTTGGGTACAATAACGATAAATCAAAATTTTAGCATACTGGAGCCACATTAATGCTTTCTTGGCATCAAACTCACGATGACCCCACTTGGGTCTACCCAAATCTAGATCCTCAACTCAAAGAAAGCATCATCAAAGAATTCAAAATACACCCTGTAACCGCCCAAATACTCGTATCAAGAGGCTTCAAATCCCTAGAGGAAATCCACGACTACCTCTATGCTAAATTACCCGATCTCTACGATCCCTTCCTCCTGGCCGAAATGCCTCAAGCTGTTGAACGCATCTGCAAAGCTATCCGCGATTCCGAAAACATCCTTATCTACGGCGATAACGATGTCGATGGCATGACAGGCACTGCCCTGTTAACTGAATTCTTACAACTCCTCGGCGCCAACGTCTTCTTCTACGCCTCCAATCGCGGCACATCACGCCAAAGTCTCATCGTCGAAGCGCTGGAATATGCCCTCAAAAACGAATGCAAACTTCTCATCACCGTCGACTGTGGCATCACCGCCGCCCCTGAAATCGCCAAAGTAGTCGAAAAAAATATCGATGTCATCATCACCGATCACCACGAACCAACAGACAAAATCCCCCACTGTGTGGCCACGCTAAATCCAAAACTGCTCGACAATTCATACCCTAATCGCGACCTCACCGGTGTTGGTGTCGCTTTCAAACTTGCACATGCCATCACCAACCACCTTGTGTCAGAAGGAAAAATCTCTCCCAAGAAAATCGACCTCAAACGCTTCCTAGATCTCGTGGCCCTAGGAACCATATCGGATATGGGCTCCCTCAAAGGGGAAAACCGCATCCTCGTACGCTATGGTATCCGCCAGCTGAAAAAGACGAAACGCATCGGACTTGCCAAACTCATTTCTATCTCCGACATCGATCTAAGTGAATTATCAACTTTTACCATTGCCTCGAAGATCGCCCCGCGCCTCAACAGCCTCGGCCGCATCGATGATCCTCAAAAAGGGGTGGAAGTGCTGCTCATTCGCAACACGCAAGTAGCCGAAAAAATGGCTCAAGAACTAGATCTCAATAACATTGAAAGACAAAAAATCGAAAGGTCAATGTCGCTTGAGGTGGAAGACTTAATCACTTCAAATCCTGATATCCTCAAACAAAAAGCGATCATTATCCACTCAGATAAATGGCATCCAGGCGTCATCGCCATCCTTTCAACGCGCATCTCTAAAGTATACAACCGCCCTGCTATCGTGATCGCCATAGACAAAGAAATCGGCAAAGGCTCCCTACGCTCAATTACCGAGTTTCCCCTCCTCAATGTACTTAAAGAATGCTCCGACATCTTGCAAAACTTCGGTGGACACGATTTTGCCGCGGGCTTAACAATCAAAGAAATGCACATCGAAGAATTCAAAAAACGCTTCATCGCTGCTGCTACAGCAAAACTACAAGATAGTGATGTCATCAACAAGCTCTATGTCGATGCAGAAGTCAACTTTCACGATCTTACCTTCGATTTCATGGAATCGATAAAATTGCTAGAACCTTATGGCAACGAAAATCCCCCTCCCATTCTATACAGCGATGCCAAACAAGCATGGCCACCTAAAGTCATCGGGAAAGCCCACCTTAAACTATACTTAGAACAGGGTGACCGCATGCTCGAAGGGATAGCCTTCGGTAAAGCCTCACATAGTTCAATGCTACGCAAAAAAGACCTCACCCTGCGTGTAGCGTTCACTCCACAAATCAATAATTTCCAAGGGCAAAGTATCCAATTGATGATTCGTGATTTTAAAATCTTGAATTAACAATGCACGATATTCACACCGGAGAAGTCACAGGCACGGCTTTTGGAGGTCAAGGCATCATCCGCCATGAGGGGCTGGTCATCTTTATCCCCTTTGCTGCCATCGGTGATACCGTCCGCTTCCGCATCGTCAAATGCAAAAAAAACTTCGCCTTTGGCGAACTCGTCGATATCATCACTCCAAGCACACAGCGCATCACAGCAAAATGCCCCTACTTTGGCACATGTGGCGGCTGCCAACTGCAACATCTCAATTACGACACACAACTCCAATATAAAAGACAGTGGATCGAAGATGCCCTAAAAAGACAAGCCGGCCTTCATGATGCTATCGTCCCAAATGTTGAGCCAGCCACACTCCAATGGGCGTACCGCCGACGCATTGTTTTGACACTAAAGCCCTATAACGATAGCTATCAAGCTGGCTATTTTAGCCTCGAAGGCACATCGCTCATCAACGTCCAACAATGTCCCATCTTTACCAACGAAACAGATCCAACCATTGCTCAAGTACAGGCTCTCGTTGCTAGACTCAAACGCACTGATGCTTCAGATGGCAAGGTGACAATCCTCAAAGACAAAGGGGCTCACTTCCTCTTGCATTTCCATTTCAAAGTCATGCCCACAAATGCCCAACAAGTACTAAACGAGGCTATGACTAGTTTTGCCTCTTTCTCGGGCATCGTAGCAACAGCCCCCGGACGTTCCATACGGGTGGGCAGCTTTGAAACTACTCTCACCATTGGTAATCTCACCTTCGAATTCTCCCCCCAGGCTTTTATCCAAAACCATCCAGAGCAAAGCCTCAATATCTACACAAGTATCTGCAAATATGCCGCTATGTGTGCCCCTAAAAAAATTCTAGATCTCTATTGCGGCATTGGCATATCAAGTCTAATGCTAGCCCAGCAAAGCGCACACGTGATCGGCGTTGAGGCCAACGCAGAAGCGGTGAGACTAGCCACTGAAAATGCCAAAAACAATCAGATCACTCAAGCAAGCTTCCACAAAGCTAACGTCGAAGCTGTCATCAACAATCTCCTCAAAAAAGAAGCACCCGACTTAATCATTGTGAATCCCCCACGCGAAGGGCTCTACCCCCAAGTCGTCGACGCTATCATCAAGAATCCTCCCAAGCATCTCATTTATATCTCATGCATGCCTCCCACCCTAGCACGCGATCTCAAAATGCTATGCCAGAACACCTACCAACTAGATAGCATCAAAGGCTACGATATGTTCCCACAAACTGCTCACGTGGAAACCTTCGCCACTCTGTGCAAGATTTTTTGAAACACAGAGACACAGAGTACACAGAGGGGTGAATAAAAATTAGAGATATATTTTTATGACACTAGTTACTCATAAAAATTCTTCTCTGTGTACTCTGTGCCTCTGTGTTTCAAAATATGACTTCGAAAATTATTCACATGCACTCTGTGCAAGAACTATTGACATCACACCATAGAACTCATATAACTACATTTTTATAATCACTCTAAGTTAATATGGCGCGCAAAATTCTCACTACCATCTTCATCCTCGCCCTCCTTGGCATCGCAACATATTATATCTACGACTATTACGAAGAAAAACAACCGCACGACACTCTCACCCTCTATGGCAATGTCGATGTGCGTCAGGTAGATCTAGGCTTTAGAGTCAGCGGCCGTGTCAACGAAATCTACTTCGAAGAGGGAGATCTCGTCAAACCAGGCACCCTATTGGGTGTGCTCGATAAGCAACCCTATCTAGATCAAATTCGGCAAGCACATGCTAACTTAGAGTCAATCAAAGCATCCCTCACAAATGCTGACATCTTACTGAAACGCCGGCATGAACTCATCAGTGATGGCAGTGTCGCTCAAGAAGATCTCGATAATGCGCAAGCTAATAAATTTGTCCTCGAAGCCAACCTGGCCAGCGCCGAAGCAAATCTAGCCATCGCCATGACGAATCTAGAATTCACGGAAGTCTTCGCCCCCACCAAAGGCACTATCCTGACACGCATCAGAGAACCTGGCACTGTTGTCAATCCAGGCGATCCGATCTACACCCTATCGATTGTGTCACCAGTATGGGTACGCGCTTTTGTGCCAGAAATTCACCTCGGCGACATCTATCCAGGAATGCCTGCCGAAATCCACACCGATACCCCTCATGGTCCGGTCTACACTGGAAAAGTGGGCTTCATCTCACCTGTCGCCGAATTCACCCCAAAAACTGTCGAAACCACACAACTGCGCACTGATCTGGTCTACCGCCTTAGGATTTACGCCGACAACCCCGATGAAGGGCTACGCCAGGGCATGCCTGTCACCATCAACCTAAAACTAAAACGTTGAAAGAAGCCATTTAGAAAAAAGGACCTAAACGACCTAAGGGACCTAAAGGACTAAACGATAATGTCCTTTTGTCCTTTAGGTCGTTTAGGTCGTTTAGGTCCCTTTTTCTGACGCTTAAATGAACAGATGAGCCTTAGCATATGCAGGCAACTACAAAATCTTCATCCTCCAACGAACCTCTTGTCATCATCGACAACATCTCCAAAACTTTCGATCCCCTATTCCCCCCTGCCCTCCAAAATATCTCTTCCAATATTCCCAAAGGTCAAATGGTGGGCTTGGCAGGTCCCGATGGTGCTGGGAAAACAACTCTCATCCGCTTAATCGCTGGCCTCCTCCTACCTTCTCAAGGCAAAATTACTGTCGACACCTTCGATACCATCCGCGACGCCACCTCCATCCACAACATCATCGGCTATATGCCCCAACGCTTTGGCCTCTATGAAGATCTGACCGTCATCCAAAATCTTAATCTCTATGCAGACCTCAAAGGTCTACCTACCCCTGAACGCCCTGATACTTACAAAAAACTGCTGGCATTTACCGCCTTACAACCTTTCACGCAACGCCTCGCAGGTAATCTATCAGGAGGTATGAAACAAAAACTAGGCCTAGCCTGCGCCCTCATCCGCAATCCGACACTACTCCTGCTTGACGAACCAAGTGTAGGGGTCGATCCTATCTCCCGGCGCGAGCTGTGGAGCATGGTCCATGATCTCCTCGCCGAGGGAATCTCCGTTGTGTGGAGCACAGCCTATCTTGATGAAGCTGAAAAATGCGATAACGTCATCTTACTTAATGAAGGCAAACTGCTCTACCAAGGAACTCCCAAACAACTGTGTCAGAGAGTAGATAAACGCACATTCCAAATCACCAACATCACCGACAATCGTCGCCAAATCCTGTCTCATACCTTACAACAGGATAATGTGATCGATGGCATTATCCAAGGCAGTAACGTGCGTTTCGTCACCAAAACACCTCCAAACACACCTTTCGATAACGCCTTAATCCACCTAAATAGCGATCTAAACATCACCCCTACTTCCCCACGCTTTGAAGATGCTTTCATCGACATCCTTGGAGGCGGACCAGGTGGCCGCTCTGTTCTCGCTGAAAAAACACCTACCTTGCCAAATACGGGTGATTTTATGGTAGAAGCCGATGCCTTAACGAAAAAATTTGGCGATTTTACCGCTGCCAATAACATCTCGTTCAAAATACCTCGAGGAGAGATTTTCGGACTGCTTGGTCCAAATGGTGCCGGCAAATCGACCATCTTCAAGATGATGTGTGGACTCCTTAAACCCACTTCCGGCAAAGCTTTCGTTGGCGGTTTGGATCTACAAGTTGCCCCCAGTCAAGGTCGGGCTCATGTGGGGTACATGGCCCAGAAGTTCTCTCTCTACGGAAATCTTAGTGTGCAACAAAATCTTGATTTTTTTGCAGGCATCTACAATCTGCAAGGTGCTCATAAACGCGAAATGACTCAAGAGATGATCGAGATCTTCAATCTGCATGAATTCCTAAACGTTAACGCCGAAGCCCTCCCACTTGGATATAAGCAGCGCCTCGCCCTTTCATGCTCAGTCATGCATCATCCTCAAGTACTCTTCCTTGATGAGCCCACCTCTGGGGTGGACCCCATCACGCGCCGCGAATTCTGGAACCACATCAATGGCCTAGTAGAAAAGGGAGTGACTGTCATGGTCACCACGCACTTCATGGACGAAGCGGAATATTGTGATCGCATCGCCCTTATCTATCACAGTCAAATCATCAACATTGGCACTCCGGATGCCCTTAAAGATAAAGCCAAAACGCCCACCAATCTAACACCCACGCTTGAAGAAGCTTTCATTGATCTCATCGAACAGTATGATGTAGGGAAAAACCATGTCAGCTAACAACCCCTCGTCAACAGCTAATATCTCTCTGCGCCGCATCAAAGCCATCATCACCAAAGAATCCTATCAAATTGTGCGTGACCCAAGCAGCATCTTAATCTGTTTCATCTTGCCACTTGTGCTTCTCTTCCTTTATGGCTTTGGCATGTCTCTAGATATCAAACATCTCAGAATTGGACTTGCACTCGAAGATACTTCTCCAGACGCTCAGAGCTTTGCTAAAGCCTTGACAAACTCTGAATATTTCGATGTAAAAATTGGACGAGATAGGCGCGAATTTATTCATAATATTCTTGAAGGCTCCATCCGTGGCATCGTTGTTGTCCCTGCCTACTTTTCCAATTTCAGACATCGGAATACCACCATCGCACCAATCCAGGTGATCGCAGATGGAAGCGAACCCAATACAGCGAATTTTGTACAAAATTATGTCGCTGGGGCATGGGAGGACTGGCTTCAACAAGAAAAGATTAGCAACGATTTAACAGGGCTGCCCCTAATTAATGTCCTGCCGCGCTTTTGGTATAATGAAGAGCTAGAAAGCAGTTATTTCCTCCTTCCTGGTTCTCTTGCCATCATCATGGCTCTTATAGGCACGCTGTTAACATCCTTAGTTGTCGCCAGAGAATGGGAACGCGGCACTATGGAAGCGTTAATGTCCACACCCATCACCATTTTTGAGCTATTAATAGGAAAGCTCATTCCCTATTTCATTTTAGGGATGATTTCCATGACCCTGTGTGTGTTGATCCTCAAATTCATTTATTTTATTCCTCAAAGAGGATCATGGCTAGCTCTTGAGCTAGTCAGTGCCTGCTTTCTTATCACAGCCCTTGGCCTTGGCTTGTTTATCTCCGCATTGACGCGCAATCAATTTGCTGCTGCCCAAGCGTCGATGACAGCAGCTTTCTTACCTGCCTATATGCTTTCTGGCTTTATCTTTGAAATCGCCAGCATGCCTCTCCCGATCCAATGGCTCACCTACTTAATGCCTGCGCGCTACCTTGTCACAAGCTTGCAAACCATCTTTTTAGTAGGAGACAATTGGCCTCTTCTTTTCAAAAATATCTTTCCGATGCTAATTATAGGTACGCTCTTCTTTGCCCTCACCGCCCGCATCTCCGTAAAACGACTCGATTAACCCAATATTCACCCAATGCGCTTGCGGAAGAACAACGTCGCTCCGGTCAATGTAAAGGCCCCAATCACCGCCATCGGCCAAATATTGCTAAACACAACATCTGCCGGTATGGCTTTCAAAAAAATTCCCTTAGCGATAATCAAATAGTATTTCAACGGAATCAAAATAGTCGCGGGTTGCAACCACTCAGGCATATTTTCGATAGGCGTGGCAAATCCTGACAATATCACCGAAGGGCTCATAAAAAGAAACGATCCCAACACCGCTTGCTGTTGTGTATTGGAAAGTGTCGAGATAAACAAACCAATACCTATGATCGAAATAAGAAAGACAAACATACTCAAATACAGCAGCAACAAAGAACCGGTAAAGGGCACTTGAAAGATGTAAACCCCAACCGCCACAATGATCGAACCTTCAATCATACCAATGCAGATGGCTGGGATGGTCTTGCCAATCATGATTTCAAAGGGAGTCACAGGTGACACTAACAGTTGATCAAAAGTTCCCAACTCACGCTCCCTAGCCACCGAAAGGGCTGTTAAAAGCACTCCCACAAGCATAGTGAGGATCCCACTTAAACATGGAATGTTATACCAATAGTACAGCAAGTTTGGATTAAACCAGAAACGGGGCATCAGTTGCGTGTTCTGCTGGGGAATGCGTGCGTCAACAGCAAAATCATGATTGAATTGTTCAATGATCTGTGATGCATACCCAGCCACAATTTGCGCAGTATTTGATTTTCTACCATCCAAAATCAATTGAATATCGGCCGGCTGTTTAGCTTCCAACTTGCGCGAAAACTGCTCGTCAATGGAAAGCACCATCACCCCTTTGATGTTGTCGATAAATGGAGCGATTTCCTCGACAGCATGCAAGTAGACAATCTTTTCAAAAAAAGGGCTCCCATGAAAGCGTTGCACCAATTCAAAGGCCACTGCCCCATTATCGCGGTTCAAGATGCCTATAGGTACATTGCGTACATCAAGCGTAGCCGCAAAGGAAAAGATAAAAAGCTGCAATATAGGGGGAACGATTAACACAGTGCGACTCTTCTTATCGCGCCAGATAGCCAAAAATTCTTTGTAGATCAGACTGAGAATGCGATTAAACATGGTTATTCATCATTGCTCCAGCTGCCACCAATAGCCTTAATTAGCTGCACAGTAGAAACATAACGAGCCCCCAAAGAACTTAACGCATTGAGCTCAACTTGAATCCCTGTCAATTCGCTTTGGATCACTTCCAAATAGTTTGATAACCCTTGTCGATAGCGTCGATTTGACAACGCAATGCGCTTTTCCGCGGCCTCTGCCGCACGCATATTGCTATCATATTCTAAAGCCTGATACTTCACATTATTCAAAGCGTCTTCGACTTCTTGAAAGGCTGTCAACACGGTTTGTTGATAGGCATGGGAACTTTCTTTAAAATGAGCATACGCCAAATCTAAATTCGATAAATTCCTCCCTGCATCAAAAATCGATTGGGCAGCATTCGCTGCCATCGACCACAATCGACTATCCCAATGTAAAAAGTCGGCTAATGTCGGACTGGAATACCCCAATGTCCCTGTCAGCTGCAGCGAAGGAAAAAATGAGGCATAAGCGACACCAATTAAAGCATGCTCTGAAGCCATCGTACGTTCCGCTGCAACGATATCGGGGCGTCTCAATAAGATCTCTGAAGGACATCCACTTGGAATGCAGGGAGGAACTCCCGATAAGGGATTCGTATCTAAATTAAATTCTGATGCCGGAATGCCTATTAACGTGGCGAGCACATCTTCTTGCAAGGCCCTCTGCCGAATGGTGTCATAATAGATAGCTTCCGTCGTCCCCAGCTCTTGGTCGGCAGATGCCACATCTAAATAATTGACTAGTCCCTTTTCATAACGAGAACGCGTTAAAGTCGCATTGCTACGCAATAACTCAAGATTCGAGCGCAAACATTCAATTTGAGCATCCAAAACTCGTGCTTGAAAATAGGCCACAGCAATATCTGCGGTCAGCGTTAATATTCCATTCTGGAAATTCTCACCTTGAGCTTGAGCATTATAATACGCCGAATCATATTGTCCCCGCAGCTTACCCCATAGATCGAGTTCATAACTCATCGTAAAGGGGACACTGTATTTCAATTCATGGATGCGATAAGGAGTGGTTAAAGCCGTTCCAATAGGCAGCTGCCCACCTGAAGGAAGATATATTTTGAAAAGCTCCCCGGTATTAGTATACCCTGGAGTGAGGTTCACCTGTGGGTACAGAGCTGCCTGATTGACTCCTGCTATCGCTCGGGCTTGCGCCACTCGATCAAGAGCCTCAAATAGATTGGGATTATTTAAAATACCTTGCTCTTCAAGGCAATTGAGTGTGTCATCTTCAAAGACTTCCCACCACAACCCCGTAAATTCGGCCGGAGCCTGCCCTTCACTGCCTACAGCCTCCACTTTCCAAGCATCGGGTGTTTCCACGACAGGCGGCTGGTAATCAGGCCCAAGGCGACACCCCACACAACAGCATCCTAAAAGCAAAAATATTAAAATTCCTTTCATACGCAAAAGTGCTCGCCCTTCATATAAATCTTGCCCTCGCCCCTGCCCTTGCTCTTGCCCGTCTGAGTTTTTTGACTGTATCATTTGATTAATATTGCCACTATACCTATCACAATGAATGAGTGTTATTTTTAGACCTCATTTCTTATGCAATCGTCCAGTTCGTCCAATCAGTCCAGTTCGTCCATGTCCATTCGCTTGCCAAAAAACAAAAATGTATTGACACTTACCATCCCTACTAATAAAGTAAACACACTAAATCACTTAAATTAAAACCACATGAACATCACAATTAAAATTAGTCCCACAATTAACAACCCACACAACATATTATCACATACTAATTCTTCAACATACTCCATCCGCAAACAACTCCACCAACTAGCCCATCAAAAAAATCTGCAATGGGATACCCATAGAGAACAACTCGTTATCCAAGCCCTGCAAGGCAAAAACATCCACTTCATCTCATCCCACCTAAAAAAAATATGCAAACAACTTAACCCTGCACAACTGCACCACGTACTCAAAACAACGGCTGAGGCACTACCCACACAAGAATTTTCAAAAGATAATCACCCACAAATTCTCAACAACTTAAAAAAACTACTCACCTTAGAACAAATTGAAGCCGCCATACACTCAGATCACCCCTCCTTCGAAAGCTCACTCAAAACAGCCAAAGAAATGGCAGCTACCGCCCAATACTATCTAGATCTAACACATCCAGCCTCTGTGCGCCCAACTCTTAATCTTGCCCTCCATAATATCATCTGGGCAATTGAATCTGCGATCGATACTGTCTTGTCCATCTTCGGCTATGAACTCTTCCGCCGCGACATGGAAAATGTCATGGAAACTAACCTACGCCTCGAAGTGGTCTTAACCATCGTCTCCGTAATTGCTGCTTGCGTATCACTAGCCTTCGCCATCACAGGCAACATGATCCTCGCTAGCGCTATTGTCGGAGGAAGCATCGTGCTACTAAGTGCCGGCCTCACCCTGTACTTCAAATACCTCAAACCTGCCCCTCGCTCAATCCGTGGATGTATCAACCTCACAGCTGAAGCCGCTGCAGGAAAAATTGAACCCCTCCATGGTAGACAACACTACATCGATCAAATTGCCTCTATCCTCATCGCCAATCGAGAAAGACCGAAAGTCCATCCCCTCCTCATCGGACGCTCCGGTGTAGGAAAAACAGAGATCATTAGAGGTTTAGCCCAAGCCATAGCTCAAGGCCGCTACCCTCAACTTAACGGCATTCAAGTCCAATATAGCAACACTGCCGATCTCACCAATACAGCTCAAGCATCTTCGGTTTTTGACACCCCTCCAAGCTTAGATAAAATTCTCGATCGCACCAGACATCGCCCTGAAAAAACTTTATTAGCCCTAGATGAAATTCATGAAGCCGTAAAAGCGAAAAATGGAAACACGGCTGAGAGATTAAAAACAATGCTCGATGGCAAATTAAATGTCTTGGGCTGCACAACCATCAAAGAATACATCAAGTATCTACTAAAAGGTAATGAAGGCGATGATGCCGAAATCGATAATCCTTTTGCCCGCCGCTTCAAACCAATCCTCATCGAAGAAATGAATAAAGATCAAACCCAGGGCATCTTAAATAAATGGGTCTTAAAGCACCCTGAATTGCAAGTCACGCCCGAAGCGATAGAATCAATTTACGACCTCACACGTCAATTCTTTCCTAATAGACCACAGCCCTATATGTCATGCCGCATCCTAGGACAAGCCATATCCAATGTCAAAGAAGGCAAATCTGCCCTTATTAATCGAGAAATTGCTGCAGAAGATTCACGCCTAGAAAAAAATATCTCCTCACTATTGATACGACCTGGCCTTGGTATGCTCACGGATGAACAATTTCGACAGCAGATTGAAGAGGAAAATCATGTCATCGCTCAAACTCTTGAGGGGCTTAAAGAAAAATTAGAACAAGAAAAACTCCAAATTAAAAACTTCAAAGCATTAACTGAAAAGCTGAAATCGACAAAGGAATTGCTTTGCCGGCTCGCCATCCAGCTTAATGCAAAACCCCCAACATCTTCGCAACAAACACCTTTGCTTAAAGAATTTGCCCTTACTTCCTACTACCTCAATACAGCTTGGGAAAATGCTGTTCAATCACATCTCAAGCAAAATGGATCCGATTTTATGCAAATCGACAAAGTAACCATCCAACATGTGATTAACGAAGAGCTCTTGCTGCAAAATAGTAAGAAACAAATGCTCAAAAAAACTACCGACAAAAATGAAGACGTCACCAGTCCTACAGATAGCAAGAATGATGAGATAGAAATCCCCAAAATTTATGGACAAAACACCTTACTAAAAATCATGCGCCATAAGCGCAACCCCCACAAACTGGGCTTTTAACTCTGAGGGTGTGAAAAAATAGGTGTCTGGCCTGTGATTTGTGATTTTCCCCCTCTTAAAATGTTGCCAAGAACATGTCAAATCGCAAATCGCAGGCCTGACACCTATTTTTTCACACCCTCTCTGGGCTTTTAACTAAAACCTTTGCACATAAACACTCTTTTCTTTAAAAGGGGGGTATGGACGTGCAAATATACCCTTTTGAAAAGCTCACCTTTGAGCCGCTATCTGATAAGACAGCTCGCCGCTATGTGCATGGCGAAAAAGCCACTCTAGCACAGAGCCAACTCAAAAAAGGGGCTTTAATCGCTGAACATCAACATCCTTACGAGCAAATCAGTTACGTCACCCATGGTTCAATCAAAGTGACCATTAACAATACTGCACATGTGGTAAATCACGGCGAGGTCATCATCATTCCTTCGAATATCTCCCACCAAATGGAAGCTCTCGAAGATGCTTTAGTCATCGATATCTATACCCCCACTCGGGATGATTGGATCCGTGGCTCCGATTCCCTTTAGTCTTCTCATTAGAAACTGGCTGTCAACCCAATGGCGATCAATTGGTGACAATGTTTAACACCTGCTGCTTTAGGTATTGTTTCTTCCTCATCATTAAATTTTACTTTGGTGTCTCCTGTAGCAGTATTCAGATGTTCATAATTGTATCTTAGATCCAGATCTATCCATCTCCATATATTCCAACGTGCTTCCACTCCCGCTACCCAATAATTGGCATTACAAAACCGATCGACAAATCTAATATGCCTTAAAGCATGAAAATCGCTATTTTTGACATAGGCTACACACGTATATTTACCAAACACTAGGATATCTAGGCGGTCGTTCCACTGCCAGTCTGCTTGCAAACCCACATAGGGTATTGAAAATTCCTCTGCAAATCCAATCACAAGCTTTCCTGGTGGAAATTCACCATTAAACTGCCCATTGTTATAACTAAATCTCCCTCCATAAGCTTTCCAATGCAATCTGAAATATTTATATCCCAGCATTACACCAAGCTTGATTTGCGAACAATATCGCTGGAAGCAGAAAAAGTCATATCCAAGCTCCCCTTCGAGCTCATAGGCGGCCTTCAAATGCGTGTCTGGATGCCAAGAAATATCTGTGACGTGTGAGGGCTCATCAGGGTCAAAAAAGTCCTTATCCACCATGGTAGAATGAGCTGCATGGATCTTGTTCCAACCGTCAAAGGATAAATGGATACTGTCATCCCAAAAATTAAACTCCGCAGTCACCCCCATGACCCATAAATCGCGAATTTTCCAATCTAGTTGGCTGATCTTATAGGGGAATTGTGGGTCATGTCCAACATTAAAGGCCAGCTCTTGACTGCTACGTGTGACATAGCCAGTATAAACGCTCACATCAGCATCCCAGCAGGGTTCACAGAAATTCAAGTATGGTAACCAACCAGGAGATGTCCCTTCACAATCATTCATTGATCCTAATAAGATTGTTAAAGTTACTATAGGAGCTAATAGAGCTTTTTTGTTAAACATGCACAACATTCCATTTTTGATTTTGACATCATTAAATATTTCACTTAAAACTTAAATGCAAGTGCCTTATCTAAAACCACAGTTAAATTATTATCAAGATATTAATGTTATGACTTCAATGACAGATCAGGTCTACCAAGCGATTTACGAGGAGATCATCAACGGTACCCTCCACCCTAATCAAAAGCTACATATTGCACAGCTAGCAGAAAAATTTGATGTGGGGCTCAGCCCGATCCGCGAAGCCCTATCACGCTTAATAGCTACAAATCTTGTCATCGCTATCAGCCAGCGTGGCTTCAAAGTGGCATCTATTTCTCGAGAGGATCTGGATGACATCTATACAACACGCACATTTATCGAAAAAATCGCTTTAAAATTATCGATCGAAAAGGGAGATGAAAATTGGGAAGGAGAGCTCATTTCTGCCTTTCACTGCCTTTCTCATACTGAAAGCAAAATGGATCAACTAGATTTTACCTCCTACCAACGGTGGGAAAAGCATCACCGAGCTTTTAACCTCAAATTAATTGGAGCCTGCGGCCTCAACCATCTATTGCAGATTCAAGAAAAACTATACCACGAAACAGAACGGTATCGCCGCATCTGGGTTTTTGCTGGCATGCAAGAAAATAGGGTGCTTAAATTTTCGGTGAAGCAAAAAGCCTTAATGGAAGCGGCACTCGCCCGCGATACAGAAAAAGCCACCCATCTGCTCGAAGAGCATTTCGCCCACGCCAAAAAACTCATCGCCCAATACCTATAGCCACAGACTTTTAGCGAGCATGTAACGCCGCTAAATCCGCAAGGCTTGTGTAATGCGGCTAAAGCCGCAGGCTTGTAGCTTAGGCTTTAGCCTGAGCTCGTTTTGGCAGTGCTTTAGCCTGCCACGCGCAGCGAGCGGTAGCGATGCATGACGCGCTCGGTATCGCGGCCTCACGCATGTTGCGCAAAGCCCCTGATGCTAACGCCTCAGGCATTTACGCCTTATTGCTTTTTGCTAAATCCTATGCTGCCACGAGTTAGCGCGCCCTGCATCGCTGTCACTTGCGGCGCGTGGCAGGCTAAAGCGCTGCCAAAACGAGCTCAGGCTTAAGCCTAAGCTACAAACATACGGCATTAGCCGCATTACAAGTCTGTGGCTTTGTACATGTTCAGGGCATATGCAGCCTGCCGCGGCAAGCTACACACCCCGTGAATATATACTCTCGGCCGGACAACCACTCATTTGTGTGATGAAAGCCTTGTTGCATAAATGGAGCACACCGTAATTCTTTTATCATAAACAGGTTTGAAACAGAGGCACAAAAAACACGGAGAAAGAGAAAAATTGGAGATTGATTGTGGTATATGCCTAAGGACATTTTATTTTTTCTTCCCTCTCCGTGCCCTCTGTGTCTCTGTGTTTAAATTTTTTATCTTCAATGGTTTATCGTGATATTGGATTTATGCAACAAGGTTTGTGATAAATCAATTGTTTATTAAAAACAAATAAATTGATAAATAATTTAAACTTATATATAATTTTAGTTTATTAAAAATCAAAACCCATAGATAACATAAATGTCTGCTCTAACTTCTTATTGCGGAGACTTACTCGATAAGGTTTCGCCTTCTTTTCAACTCGAGCCCGCCAACGCGTTTGATGTCTTTTCTCAGCCCAACGCAAACCAACAAGAACCCCTTCCTTCCCGTCTGCAACAACTGTTTACCGTCATCATACCAAACCTTTTCAAAGTAAATAACAACACCACCACGAATATTGAAAAACTAACCACAAGTTTAAAACACGACATCAAACAAATCACTGATAATCCTGCTACCTTCAAAGGCAAATCCCTACAAGCACTCCCTCCTTTTAATTACTTGTTAGAACTATCAAAAGAGGCAGACCAAATTGACTTACTACTTCCTGTGACCAACCGCGATCGGAGCAATCATGGCTTGAACCTCAGTGTCCACAAAGCCTATCACCTAACAATCCCTCTTGAGAGCAACACCAACCCGGAAATGGAAATTTCATGCCGTCCTACGGTGTTAAAGCAATTAACTGAAGACAACGTATTTGCCAATTTTAAACAAGTCAAAGCAACAAACAACAGGATCGAAAGAGGTTTAAGAAAACACCAAGAATGGCTTGATCATTTAAAAAATGTCCCTGGCGTTAAACTCCCCCCTCTTGCCCGTCAAGTCAATCCAAGGGCCAAGGAAACACTTGATTCATGTCACGTATCAGCAAACGAAAATACACTCATTTTCGCCTTAGAACAAGAATGGTACAACGGCAGTTTCGCGGATGCCATTGAAAATGGCGCTCTCCCGCTAGATAAGGATGGCAGTGAAATCAAGACACACAAGCTCACCCTATTAGATTTATTATCCATCCTTTCTGATATGACACGCACAATAGGCCTCGCCTATCAACACAAGCTCTTGGTACATCGCGATCTTCATCCTAGCAACATCCTCGTTAAGATCAATGCCAATGGTCAAGCCGAAGGGATTCTCTCCGACTTCGATCGTGCCACCACAGTGCGTAAAAGTAATCTAGTAGGTGATTTTGCCTATTTCGATCATAATTGTCGCCAAGGATACATCACTCCATTGACCGATACCTATGCGCTAGCCATGAATTTAGGCTGGGCCGTCATTCCCAAATTTTCAGTGATTTTGGAAAACCTCTCACAATATCTGCAAAAAAAATCTCACCAGAAAACTAAACTAATATGCATGAAATCTTATGCCAAAAAGGTGCTTAAAGAGCTCTCTATCGGAATTGAGAACGGCTTTTTTGACCAAGTTTGTCCCCAAAACATAACAGAAAAGCTAAAAACGCTAGTGGATAAACACATCGATTTATCTAACGACGTAAAGCAAAGGTTAGAACAACTCCCCATCGAAGTTGAAATCGTTGCCGAAACCCTAGATCTGGTGCGAGCCGCTTGGCGCGGAAGTGTGGAAAGTCGGCAAATGCTGCAAAAAAATAGTGAATTCCTCGAGACTTTGGAAAATGGCACAGAAGACGAAAAGCGCGCCGTCGTCACAGAGCTAGAAAGCGTAGCACTATCCAACACCCACTTACAACAAAGCCTAGATGCCATGCAACAAAAGCTTCAAGGCATCCCTGTAGACAAGGCACCTTCGCAAGCAGGTTTTTGCCACATTTTATAGTTCAGCATGCTCGCCCACACGCAAAGGCAACACACATCTCAAATGTAGTCCGGCAGCCCTTTTCAAACGCTCCAAAGCCTCTCCATAGGGCTCATTAGCCAAAGGAAACACATCATAATGTGTTGGCAATAGCTTTTCTCCTTCTAAAAGATTAAAAGCTTCCCACGCTTGCTCTGGAGACATATGTGAATACCCTGTAATCGAATGGGGTTCATAACATCCTATGGGCAAAGCAATAACATCAGGTGTGCGTTTCATCATCGCCCGCATCTGCTTGAAAAGAGACGCACTAAAGCCTGTATCACCCACAAATAAAACGCTATGCTCCTCAAAACACATATAAGCTGCCCCCCAAAGAGCGCGATTATAATCCCTGATTGTACGCCCCGACCAATGTTGACACGGTAACAACTTGAGCGTAGCGCCCACCCCTAACTGCATTTCTTCACCCCAATCAAGTGTTTTAATATCCATTTTCGAATCTATTCGGCGTCTTATAATCGTATCATTACCGAGTGGAGTGACAATCAACGGGCGATCTCTCCGCCAAATGCGCCTGAGCGAAGGGATATCAAGATGGTCATAATGATTATGCGAAACGAAAACTACGTCAATAGGTGGTAATCTTTCTAAATGCAAACCCGGCTCTTGGATGCGTTTTGGTCCTATCCATCGTAAAGGACCTGCCCGGTGAGAAAAATGGGGGTCAGTAAGAATATTAAGACCGGAAGTTTGAATGAGCAAAGTGGCGTGCCCAATATAGGTGACACGTATTTTTCCATGCACTCTTGACACAGGATCGAGAGCGGGCTTTACAGCCACATGTTTAGGCCAAATGGTCCGTCGGGTAAATAGACGCCATTTCAATACAGCTTTGATATCAAAATGATATGGCTTATCTGGAAAAAAAAAGGACTCGCCATCAAAATGATCGGATACTTCACCATAATAATATTTCTTTCTTCGAAAAACCATCTCAAAAACATCCTTTTTTGTATCCCTAAACACCCCATTCACTCTTCAAGCCAAAAAGCTGGAAGCCTCTCATTGATTTCGATGTGAGCAAATTTTGGACTCATTTTAACACCTGATTCTTTAGCCCATTCTGCCATCAGAATCACCCCTTCATCAAGCTTCGTAGACTTATATTCACCAAAAATCCTTCTTGCTTTGGAATGGTCACTAAAGGCATGAACAACCTCATTTCGAGGTGCTAAAAATAGCAAATCCCCTGTAATACCCATGGCGCTCATTACCTTATAAGCAAGGTCTTTTACCGTATATTCTTGATCTGCACCAATATTAATAATTTCATTGCGAGCAGCGGGCACGTTCACACAATCTGCGATGATGGGGGCGATATCACCAATATAACTAAAGGCACGCGTCTGCATTCCATCGCCAAAAACCGACAAACGCTTCCCTTGCATTAACTGGTTCATAAAGATACCAACGACGTTGCGATATTTATCTCCCAGATTTTGATATTCTCCATAAACATTATGTGGGCGAAAAATGACATAATCCAAGCCAAACATTTCATGCGTCACTCGCAATTCGTATTCCACAGCTAGTTTAGCAATTCCATAGGAATCTTCTGGCATAGGAATCATGTCTTCACACAAAGGTAATTGCCCTTTTCCATACACTGCTATCGACGAAGTAAAAACAAAGCACTTCACCTTGTGTTTCACAGATTCGTTAATTAAATTGACGCTGCCAATAAGATTATTATTGTAATTGAAACGTTTGATAAAATGACTCAAGCCTTCTGCTGCATAAGCCCCAAAATGATATACATAGTCAAATTCATATTGATTGAACAGTCTTTCCAGCAACTCATAATCAAGTATAGATCCTTTCACAAATAATGCTAATGGATTTATATTTTCTTCGAAACCTCCACTTAAATCATCTAAGATGACAACTTGATGTCCCATCTTTAAAAGCTCATTTGTGACATGTGTCCCAATAAAACCTGCACCTCCAGTGACAAGAGAAACGATAGTCTTCTCTCGCAATGCTCCATTTGGCATTAGAGAGACATTGAGTTCATTTGCACTTAGGATTGCTTTTTGGGAATGTCCACATAGGAGACATAACACCAATACAAAAAAAACAAATCGGCACATAAAACACCTGTGAAGTAATAAATTGAATATATATTTCCATTGAAAATACAAATCTTATACATCTAAAATTAAAAAAATACAATCATAAGGTATTAGGCAAACTTCAAATATTGTTTGTAAAAATTCCGCTCCCCTTTTATTCTGCCCTTTTAACCCGAGCAATGCTGTTAACAATAGACACATCATCCCTCTAATGGAACCCTCCATGCAAAGTTATGCGTTCATATTTACTTCGTTCGTCATCCTTTTTAATGCACTTTCTAGTTACGGATTTACACAAGAGGCTACAATTTCTAGACCTAAAATTTTGGTTCTTATCATCGCTTCGGATAACAAAGAATCATATTTAGAAGAACAAAAAATATGGCGCTCGTACATGCACCTCGATCCCGAACATGTGGAAGCTTATTTCATCAAAGGTGATCCAGAACTAACCGCAGACTACGAAATCAGAGGGGATGTCATCTGGTCAAAATCCAATGAAAATTGGATTCCAGGCTTAACAAATAAGACAATCTTATCGATGGAGTGTTTATTACCACGCCTGGATGAATTCGATTATGTTGTCAGAACAAACCTGTCCTCATTTTTCATCTTCCCAAGACTATTAGATTACCTCCAAACACAATCTAAAACAGGGCTTTACTGTGGTACCCTTGGATTTTACCCCTATCCTTATGGAAGGCCATTTGGTATTGGCTGCTGTCTCATTTTCTCAACAGACCTTGTCAGAATGATGGTAGAAAATAAACACGACTTCATCGATAAAAATATTGTCGATGACGTTTTAATAGGCTTTTATTTGATTAATCGTGGGTTTGAGCTGATTGAAGTTCCAAGATGTCACTTCGATCATATGACTCTATGGGACGGCGGTAAACATCTAATACCTCATGATTGCTACCATATTCGATGCCGCAATGAAAAGGAAGAATTGCGAGCCACACACGAAATTTTCATATTAAAACAGCTCGTGCAAATGTTCTATCACATACAATTACCTTATCCCTAACTAACGCTACGATTGTGTATTCGCGCTCTTATTTTTAAGAGAACTGCTAGCATTTATCCCAAAACACTTGAAGATTATATTAACACATCTATATACCTTAGTTCTTTAAATTTTTAAGTCTTTGAGGATATCTATGCAGCTCATGAAAAAATGGACCCTTGCAGCCAGTACGATCCTAGCATACTTCACAACAAATCTTTACGCACAAGCCCCTACTGAAACTGAGTTTGAAATCACCAATGGCTATAGACAAGACAGAATATACTCCCACATTAACTCTTATGCCCCACCCACCAACCTCATCTTCCGCGACAAACTAAGCATAAAAGATATCTCGTATTATCAACTTGGCCTGAGAGGAAATGTCTTTATATGCGAGCCCATGATCGACTTAGGCGACTTATACATTTGCCTAGAAACTGATTACGCCTGGGCTGGTAGCGGCACCTACCACGAAAAGGGATTCGTCCCCGCAGGAATGACATCACACACCAAAGCACGCGTGCATAGTGGCGATGCAGAAGACTTTATCGTAGGAGGAGGCTACCTCTTCGATTTCAATCGTTGCTGCGGAATCGTCCCTGAAGGCTTTGTAATTGGCCCCATCGCAGGCTGGTCATATCAACGCCAAAAGCTAAAAATGGAACATGCCACAACCAATGGAAAAACAAATAACGCTCTCAATGGCTTGACATACACTAATCGCTGGCAAGGACCATGGTTAGGTTTCGACGCCACGCATATCGTTAATGATTTCGAGTTCAACATCGGTTATGAATACCATTGGGCTGAATGGGATGCTACTTGGGTGATCAGAGGCCCAGCCAATATTGATGTGGCTTTTTCAGATCGTCGTAAATCAGAAAATACCACTGGACAAGTCTTTTATCTTAATGGATGCTGGAAAACATGCTATGGTTTAAGCCTAGGCCTTGGGGTAAAATACCAATCCTGGCATACCAGCAGCGGACACGAAAAGCCAAAGGCTGGCAGTTTTGCCGCCATTGGCTTAAGTAGTAGTGAGCATGACGTCGTTAAAAGTGCTGGCTGGACTTCATTCGCCGCGACATTCGATATCGGCTATGTCTTCTGAGGCTGTAAAAAAAATTGGGGTCAGGCCTGTGATTTTTTAGATTTGCCCCCTCTCATGATTTTGCTAAGGATATGTCAAACTGCAAACCTTAAATCAGATCTCAATTTATATCGCTTAGCAGTTCTTCCATAGCCTCTGAAAGCATTTGCGTCTTTCTTGCCATCTGGCTTTCTTCCATTTTATACCAGTTGGAACCAGCGCGGAAGTGAAGGAAGGTGTAATCAACATAAAACTCATAATCGAATTCTTGTACAGTCATTAAATGCCAGAGCTTTGACTTGGCTTTCAACGCTGCTGTAGCGTCCGGTTGCATAAAAGTAGGATTTTCACTCATCTGATATCCGACATCGATATGCAACCACTTGAAATCAGGATGTTGCGTTAAATATAGATAGGTATATCCTCCAGTATCGGTATAAATACCATCAATCCATCCCATACCGAAATTAAGATTCCTCCGATCTGGTATAGCATTCATTTTGAAAAACACCAAGTTTGGCAATAGATATATAATTTCAGCTGAATTACCCTTGCGACTCTGTGGAGTCGATGCCAACAGATAATCCCCCAAATATTTCTCGATGCTGAAATCTCGAATTAGAAACATATCTGAATCAACAAGCAGTACCAAACCAGGATAATCAAAACCCACTGTATCTAGCATATATTGAATTGTATCGGCACACTCTTGACTTGGTCCCCAACGCCTGCCATCATGAATAGACTGTGGAACACGGATATATCCTACTTCTAAAACTTCGCATACTGCTTCCGTCTGGTGAGCTAATTCCTCATTAGGAGAATCGTCAAAAACAACAAATTCATACTCATCCTCAAGAAATTTCTTAAAGGTCGCATGCTGCCATGCAATAAATTCAGGGCGATTGAAGCAATGGGTCATGATCAACACCTTAGCGTCAACGGGCTTCTGCATGAAAAATAAAATTAATATAAATAAACTCGTATGTATCCAAGTAAAATATGATGTCATGGCGTCCTCACTAAATGAAAATCCCAGGGATCTATATAAGTTTCTTCTGGCAACACCTTCCCCCGCCAGTGCATTAACATCTCAGGGGTAGGATAATAGAATTGAGGGTCTAGTTCAAAAATACTTTCTGGTAACGGGCAATACCCTGATATCTGCGCAAATATTGTCCGATCATGCCGCAACAAAGCCTGTTGGACGTCTTTCAAACTCTCTGCACCTACAAGATTCTTCAACGGCGCAAAGCACTCTTCACGTGGATATAACAGCGCCTTTACATTGTTAGCGAAGGGCAATACATCAAAGATAAACTTTTCGAATTTCCACGCCATGGGCTTTTCCGACAATTGAGTCACACCATCAGGAGTCATATACTTTGCCGCTTTCCATGCTTTATGATAAGGCACTTGATCGTAGTATTTGAGCGCTACGTCATACACGAACTTCATGGAAAAACTAAAAAGACTAATGCTGCCACATGGATACACTAACGTGCCGTCTTCGTGGCGAGCATCGCGCTGCAAAGGAGCTACCTCTGAATACTCTGCCACACCATATCTACCATTCTTAAGCAAGATAACGCCAAGTCTTTCCATAGGATCGTCGCGTGCAATACATTTGAGGATCACATCTGCCACCTGACGCTGATGAAAACCTGTCAGTTCTGCGTCAAAAGGGTCTGTCAGCGGATTGTCAATATGTACATAATTCAGATAACGCACGCCTTGTTCATACCATGTTGTCCAAATCCCACTTGTCACGAAATGCTTTAATGAAGGCGCATTGCCATCGGGCCCAACAGCAATCCTTGCAGGAGCTTCCAAAAACAAATCTCCATTAGCATCAAGTAATGGCAGATCTTCTTGTGAAAAAATACTCACCTGCACTGGCTCAAGCCCAAAATATTGATGCTCTTGAAAATAATGGATTGTAGCTTCATGATTAGCAGAAGAGGTCATTATAGCTAGCAACAAAGGCCTCTTAGCCTGGCGCGAAGCAGCCAATACTTTCTCCGCAACTAATTGGAAAAGGCTTTTATGCTTGATTAAAGTGACAGGCACAATTCCTTTAGGTCCACTGCAGGATAACCTTGTCCCTTGCCCCCCCGCTACAATCAAACATCCCACTTTACCTTCGGCTATCAGCTGCTTACCTAGTGCGAAGTCTTCTAATGAACCTCGTACAGTGAAATCCAAAAATGGTTCAAACTGATCTGAAGCGATACTTTCATTTGCCCTTATCAACTGTTGCAAGGTATTGATCATCCCCATGTCAATATGATCTAACTGATCATGCAG
>JABDFJ010000027.1 GCA_013286645.1 Chlamydiota bacterium
CAACCAAAAAACCGATGGCGACCAATGGCAATTTCACCGCAGGCGATTCACCTTAAAGATCACACTTTTTCACCTCTCGATATTTTGAAACATTTAAAGCCTACGACTGCAGGTGCAAGTTTCCTTCAAAAATACTTACCCACCTCACTGAAGTCGCGTATCGATGCGCTTAGCACAATTTTGCAAAAGCATAGACTGCCTATTGCGCTAGGGACTTCGGTCGCCACCCTGGCGAGTTTTTGCTTTTACCGCATATACTTAGCGGGCGACATTGGCAACACTCCTATAGCGGACTTAATGCAAAGGGCAGCTGCCACCACTAATCCTTTTGCGTTAGCTACCAATGGCGCCTTTAATTCGACGCTCCTCAGTGGAGTGAGCTTTGTGCCAGAAATAAAGCGTGAAGGCATGGCTTTTAGAATACCTTCTCAGAATATGACAGACATATCTGAACGAACGATTCCAGGTTTTAACAGCACAAGAGACGATGCATTTAAAGTGGCAAACCACGCACACGAATCATCTTCTGAACAGAGCGATCTAATGCTTGTGGCGCAGCCGAGTAAGACCATTAGCTCCTCCAGTGAAAGAGGCATTGGTTTGCCGTTAGGGGCTTTGGGGACAGTTCTCTCCGCTATTTGGTATTTAAGGCGCTTGCGTGAAGAAGGGCGCACGATGGAGTCGCCCTCTAACGCTATAGGAAATGGTGTTAAGCAAACAAGTCACATTGCGGCTGCCATTAAGCAACAATTAGAGGCCGGCAAGAAGCAGAAGGTGGAAAATGAAGCTTTACAAGCTGAAATGGAGAAAGCATCTAGAACCATTGCAGAGCTTACAGGTGCTCGTGAGGCTTTACAAGCTGCAAATGAGAAAGCATCTGGGACTATTGAAGAGCTTACAGATGCATGTGAGGCTTTAAAAACTCAATTGCAGCAATCAAGCCTTTTTATGACTCCCAGAAAGCGAGTTGCAGCCTCACCGCTGCGCACACCAATGTCAGCAAAGACTCCAGGTGTGCGTTATCGTTTGGATGATGCACTCCCTGATCTACTGCAAAAGTTAGGCTTAAGCATCGAGGCAAAGCCTGAATGTTATGCTACAGTGAAGGATTGGTTGCTCATCACCCTCATCGAACGCCAAGTCGCCGATACCAAGAAGATAAACAAGCTTAATATTGAAAATCAAAAATTGATGATAGAAATTGCAGGAAAGAGTGTCGAAAATCTAATAGAAAACAGATTAGACGATAACGAAAGTTTTTCAGAAGACTTTGAAGAGTGCTTGTTTATATCATCAGAAGACCCCATACGCACATTGAATATAGCAGGGATTTTGGATATGCTGGAGTTACAGCATACAAAAAGACCCTCTTGTTATGCGAACGATCAAGATTGGGTCATTAGTTTACTATTAGGACAGCAGAGCGAGTTACGTTCTGAAGTTGTTGTTTTAGAGAAAAAAGTGAAGTTTCTAGAGTGGGTAAAGGCATTACAGAAGACACTTGATGACAAGCGAGAGCTCATTCAAGCACTTGAACAAGCAAAATGCAAAGCCTACGAAGAACGTGGAAAAGCTAAAGAAGAAACTCGACAATTAACTAAAAATGTTAAGCAATTGCAAGAGGAGTTGCTGCGTGCGTTGGAACCCCCACGTGTGCAATCTCCAAATACATCTCTAAATGTATCCCTAGACGATTCGGGAATTCTTAACACATCACTTGACGCCTCGGGTTATGGAGAAGAAATGGTCCATCAGATAGCAGAGATTAGTGAGAGGCTCAAGAAGCTAACTTCTCAACCGCTTGATGACCCTTTGCCACCTGCAGAGATAGAAGAAACCCAAACACTAACACCAGCAACAAAGCCAGCATTAACACCAGAAAAAGAGAAATTAACACCAAAAGCTACGGAGCAAGCGCCTGCGGAAAGCGCACGGAAGAATCAAGGCCATCCAAGTCATGTGTTGCTAGAGGTAGACGATGCTTATTTGAAAGCGCATTTATCTCATAGAGATCCTCGATTAAGTCATTTAAGCCCTACTCTTAATGATTCATGGGATTCGGACAGCTCATTTGAATCTCCAACGGTAACAAGTTCAGAAGAACTTACCTAGCTTGAGTTGTACTTCATAGGCGTTATAGCCAGATCCACGCTCCCCATCATAGGAAAACATGCCATAATACCCATTTTTGGTATTGAGCATGCCGCTAATGCCCACAGTGATGAGGTTTTGGGCCTCCTTAAACGATTTCTGTGTGAAGTAATGAGGATTGCCTACCAGGGCTGATTTCACTCGGCCGACGTCGAAAGGTTTTTTATTCACATAGGCTGCTGTTTCTCTTAAAACAAATGTCGTGCCGCAGCCCCATTCCAAAGTCTGATACAATTGAAATCCAATTTGGCTGCGCAACATTGAAGAGGTGGAGCTCTTTTGTTTCATATCAAAGGCCTCGCTGCCATGTTCTTTGAAGCCGCGATCCCAGTTGACTACCCAATCAAAGGCCACAAATGGCTCGAAGATCCCCCAGCAATAGGCGATATCATAGCCTAAGCCTAAATGGGGCATGAGGAGGTAGCTGTGGTGGGAGCTGGACGCCCTTTCATCGTAATCTGTGAAGATGATGTGGCGTTTGTTTTTAATTTGATTATAGGAAAATGTTAGAGCGGTTTCGACATAGGCATTATCGATATAGGTCATGCCATACGGTGTCACTGCATAATAATTGATATGCCCCTTGCCTCGATGATGTCTATCATAAAAATTGCTGTGGGCATAGCCTGCGGAAATACCTAACATCGCATTTTCGAGGCAATTACTGTCGTAGCCTACAAAAATCCCTTCGCTGTTGAAGTCGAAGCCAGGCGTTTGGCTTTGGGCATCTTGTTGGGCGTAATCATAGAAACCATCTATCCAAAAATCACTTTGCGTGGCTTCACAGCAACCCTTTGGTTGGTAGCAGTAGCAGCCATTCATCGCGAGCTGCTCAAAGACACGGTTGTAGTGCATGCTAGAAAAATGGGTGTCTAGCATATCGCTAAAGGCAAAACAGGTGTTGTCTTCAATAAAAGTGGGGAAAGCATTCCTTGCAGGAGAAGCAGCTGTTAAAGCCTTCTCTTGTTGATGCTCTGGTAAGTCGCAAATCAGCAGTTGAGCAGGAGAATCCATAGCATCTTCATTCAAATAGCGCGCAAAGGTCAAATTGTTACCCGAAAGATTAGTGAGTGAAATTTGTGGGTCGCTATATTGCAAGAAGATGCTATTTTGTTGACGCGTCAGTTTAAATTTAAAGCCAGGCAACCCTCCTAGCACTGTGGCATTAAAGCTTCCTTTGATACCACCTTTTGCTCTGAGGATCTCGTAGCTTTTTGTTGCGGGGTAGGTGCCAGCATTTTGCGTCACATGGACACTGCCAGCCAATGTCGCTACACCATTAACATGCACAGCAGAGGCGGCAGTTGGACTAATTTGGATGTTGGTGGTGCAGCCTGTATTTAAGGTCAATGCGCCGACCGTGAGCGTGCCGATGGTATTGCCAGGGGAGAGGGTACTGCCGCTTTCCATGGTCACTGTTCCGCCCACAGAGCCAATCCCACTGAGAGTGCAGCCCGTCTTTACTGTCACGTTCTTTGGGATGCGACTAGTGCTATTTACCAAAGCTAAACGACCGCCAAATACTGTGGTGAGGCCGGTGTAGGTCGCAGCTCCAATGATCGAAAGTGTCCCTTTGCCAAATTTCTTCAAAGGACGATTGGTGGAAGTGCCATTGGTGAGCACCGAAACATTGGGTGTTGAATTGTTATTGGCTTTGCCGAACCATAGCTCAGTGGCACTAGGAAAATTGCTCGTCACATCATACATAAGATAGTTGCCCCTTCCATAGGTATTGGCAAGCAGTGTGTCAGATTTATTGTTGTAAACAATTTGTTCGACGACCGTATTTGGCAACGTGAGCTGACCGAAAGAGCGCCATCCTGATAAGTTGCCAGCTGTATCGGCATCGGCGACAACAAGAGTGCTTTGGGCGCCGCTGTTATTGACACCACCGACAAAGAGGGCATTGACACCATTGTTAGAAAGGAATTCAACTGAGGTCGGGCGACTATTGTTGATAGCTGGGGTTGTGATATTGCTGGTTAGAACAGTGAAGCTAGCCCCTCGATCCTTACTTTGGAATAGATTGACGGTATCGGCGACATAGAAACGATTTTGTGTGCGTATATCGAATGCCACCGAAGAAGGAGGTAAGCCTCCCATCCCTTCATAATTAGGTAGACCTGGAACAGATCCAGAAGCTGTGGGAGAAGCGGTAAAGAACAAAAATGGTGAGTTTTGCGCTCCTACAAGTAAGGCATTAGTGTTATCACGTGTACCATATGCTATCGGCAGAACTGTAGAAAAGCCGGTGCCGACGCTAGTTAAGTTGAGTGTTGTGCTGACTAAATCATCATGGGTGATGAAGACATCGGTAGAGCCTCCAATGGCAATCTTAGTGGCATCGATGCGGTTCAGTACAAAGGGACTCAAAAAATGCGTGTCAAAATCAGATAATGGGTTGCCCATGAAATTGAGAGTAAGGAATTTTATCGTCGAGGGATCGCCATTGATCACGCGATTAATGGCCGCTAATCCTTGCACACTGCTATAGTAATAACTCTTACTTGTTTGGTCGTTGATGACAGCATTCACTCCATCGCCAGTAATGGGCAGGTCATTGTATGTAAGCTGATTGGGACCTGTTTGCACAGCGATGCCCGTATCTTGGCCAGCGCATAGAATAATATTCTTATTCGCATCGTAAGCTGAAGCGTAAGGCTGCCATATAGATAGATTGCCGTTGATACTTTTCCAGGAACCGTTAGGACTGCTTGGGTTTGTCCTCACATCTATCCCGCCGTCTGAGCCTACTAATAATCTACCTTGAACGTCAAAAGCGAGGAAACGGGAATCAGCATGCGATCTGGTACCGTCGTTCGGTTGGGAAAAGGAGATTGGGGCGGTGGCCGGCTGTAAGATATAGGCAGACAGTGGAAACGCTTCTGTATCGAGATAGGTGCCTGTCAGATATACGCGATTGGGATTACTTGGGTCGATGGCAATATCGGAATTTTCGACTCCTTGACCACCTGGGTTTACATTCTCGGCGGGCATAGGCAGCGATTGCCATGTGCTACCGGAGTTGGTTGATAGAAACACTCCTTCAACTTGTCCTAAAAATGGACCATTAAGCTGAACTAGCTTCACTGCGACAGAGCCACTGGGGCCTGTAACCGCTTCAAGTACAGTCTGCACAGATCCATTGATCAAGCCTCCACTATTGGGAGCACTAAAAACCTTTGTCCAGGTCGTCCCATTGTCCGTGCTCTTATATAGCGCAGTGCTTGCAAAATGTGTGGGGGTAGTCACTGCGGCGTAAATTATACTAGGATTTGAGCGATCGCCGACGACGGAAGTCACGGGGCCAACCGCAAAACCTGCTGTCGATGAATAGTTGACAAAAGACTGTCCTCCATCGGTGCTGCGGTACAGTCCATACCCCGGTGCCGTGGAATCAGGGGTTAAAGGTTCAAATGTGCCAACTAATAGAGTCCCGCTGGTATTGGGATTGAAATTGCGTGCCACCACGTCAACCACGGTTTTGCCTGAGAGTGTGGCATTGCCTGCTAAGTCGGCTTTCCAAGTATTTCCACCATCCTGGGAATATAACAGCCCAAGGCGTTTGCCTCCCCGGGATTCAGGATCGCCAAGATTGAAATTGCCTATGGCGCCATTGCTGGTGATGCCGAGGCCAGCCAAGATGGTATTATGCGAGCTTACAGTGGGATCAAAAGCTAAACTTGCAATTGAAAGTGAAGCTTGATGATCTGTGAGTGGTGTCCAGGTGGTCCCGAAATTCTGTGTGCGCCAAATACCTCCATTGACGCCTCCCACAAAAATGGTATTTGCATTGGTAGGGTGGGTGGCGATAGGTTGGGGACTACCTACATCAGAGTTATGGTCGCCTAAAAAGGAATCGAAGGCTGGTGCTGGACCCTGTGTAACAAAAGTATTAGATGCAGCCCATAGGGGTAAAGAAACAATGCTTAGGGCCATGAACTTGTTAAAATGACGTAATGGCATCTTGTTCCTTGTGGTAGAATGTAAAAATTTTATTTATTTTAAACCTAGCGTTAAGGTTATTTTTTTTCAAGGAATAGTCGTAGAGCAATTGTTTGCTTATTGAATTTGGTGTACAGTGATCGATTAAATGGAGGCGTTAAAGTGTTTGTCATCAACAACTATCTAAAAATGACCCTGTTAGCCTGTTTGCTTTCTTCTGTTTTGTGCGCCGCTGATAAAATGCAGGCTGTGCAGCATGATAGCATTTCGGCTTATGCCATCAATAGCAGGACGCACGAAGTTTTATTAGACGAACAGAGCGATCTTAGTTTAGTGCCGGCTTCTTGTATGAAAGTGGTTACTACAGCCGCCGCCCTACAGGTGCTGGGACCGGATATGCGTTTCCAGACAGATCTGGAATATGATGGGTCTATTGATGCAGCGGGTGTGCTTCACGGCAATCTGTATATTCGTGGTGGTGGAGACCCGTGTCTTGGTTCAGGGCGTGTGCTTCCCGCGCTTGCATGGCCGCAGCAAATTGAAGCTTGGGTGGCAGCTATCGTGAAACAGGGAATCCGCAGCATTGAAGGGACGATTATTGGCGATGCCACGCGTTGGGAGAGTGCCCTTGCTGCGCCCAGCTGGTTATGGGAGGATTTAGGAAATTATTATGGAGCAGGTGCTTCAGCCTTATCATTCAATGAAAATGCTTACACTCTATTCTTCAAACCAGGCAGCAAGGAAGGGGCTGAGGCCACTATTTTACGCCAGGAGCCCCCGCTTGCAACTGTAAAACTCGTCAATGAAGTTAAAACAGGGCCTCTTTATTCCGGAGATAAGGCTTGCATCTATGGCGCAGAATATTCGCCCGTGCAGTTTATCAGAGGCACCATCCCGCTTGGTGTCAAAGAATTTGCCATCAAAGGCGCTATGTCAGATCCGGCGGCATCGTGTGCCGATTTGTTGACTAAAGCACTCGAAAGTCGGGGGGGTGTTGTGGGGCGTGCTCCCATGCGCAACCAACAGCCACGCGTCGTCTTTCACACGACGTTATCGCCCCCGGTTAAAGATATCGTCTACTGGACCAACCAAAAGAGCATTAATCTATATGCAGAACATCTTCTGAAGAAGATGGGCGAGGTGGCCAAGCAAGAAGGGTCTACGCAGGCAGGTACGCAAGCTGTGACTGCGTTTTGGGCAGGGCAAGGTATCGATTTGCAAGGGTTTTATATGGCCGATGGCTCAGGATTATCGCGAAAGAATTGCATTACTGCCAAACAGTTGGTGGCGATTTTACTTAAGATGAAAGAATCACCACATTTTGCGCTCTTTTTGAAGTCTTTGCCAGAGAAGCGCAACTACAAAGCCAAGCATGGTTCGATGTCGCAGATTCGAGGGCTGACAGGGTATATCGATGATACTGTCTTTGCTGTGCTGATCAATCATTCGACAGACAGCAAGCTCGAAGAGCGCATCGATGCTATCCTTGCGGCCGCGACCAAGCCAGGGAACAAGCAGTGAAGGCATGGACGACATGGACTGAATGGACTACATGGACTACATGGACGAAGTGGACGAAGAAATGAACGATAGCTGTCCATCATTAGTCCACTTCGTCCATGTAGTCCACTCAGTCCATGTAGTCCACTCAGTCCACTTGAGACGATTGCATAAGTGACAAAATATTTTCCGAATATTTAGATTAGGCTTCAAGCTAAATCCTGAGACTTGATACACCCGGTGCTTACCCCTGAAAGGGGTAACGGCTTGTAGCCCAGGGTAAGCGACAGCGCAACCCTGGGAGATTTATATTAGATATTGTACCCCAGAAAGGGGTACGGGCATGCTATGTGCATTTTTGACCAAAAATGGCCCGCACCCCTTTCTGGGGTGCAATATGGTATTCTTATACCCAGGGTTACGCTGTCGCTCACCCTGGGCTACAAGCCGATACCCCTTTCAGGGGTAAAGCACTGAGCGCATCAATCCCCTGGACAATGTTCTGAGTAATGCTAGTTTGAACACACTCTTGCTGGCGAATATCGGAAATTGGCTAATCATTGCCAAAAAATAATTCTTTTTTGACAGTGGGTTCGCTTCTAGAGCGCCATTTTACTTTTGCAATTGTCTCTTACCGTCCATTTTCCTTAAGACAGCATTTTTAGCTAGCTGTGCAAGCAATTGTGTAAGATCGTGCGCTGGGTTATTAAACCATAGGTGGTATTGGCCGACAGCTTGTTCCACGAACATCTGGTAGCCATGAATGATTGTGCACCCCTTACCTTGCGCCTCTTTTAAGAAGGGGGTCAGCAGCGGTTTCGTCTTAATGTCCATTGCTATTGCCTTTGGCAGGATGTACTTGGAAGCTATAGGTTGGTCTAGCGGCGTGCAATTAATGATAATATCGTAGCCCGCTTCAGCACAAGCTTCCATATGCTCCAAGCCGTATGCCCTCCCATTGTAGCGGGCGGCGATGTGTTGCGCTTTTTCTATGTGGCGATTGACGATGATCACAAATGCCCCTCTATGCTGCGCTTCAAAGGCTATGGCCTTGGCAGCGCCACCGGCACCGATGATCACAAGGCGCTTGCCTTTAACTGCCCCGTGCGTTTCAATAGCATTCAAAGCACCCTTGCCATCGGTATTGGAGCCTGTAATTTTACCATTCCCAAAAACCAGCGTGTTTACTGCGCCCATGGCTTGGGCTGGCGACGTGATCTCATCAAGGTGGGGGATGATGTATTCCTTTAAGGGCATCGTGACGCTGAGACCTTTAAAAGGCAGTTGCTGGGCCAAGGGCAAAAATGCAGCAAGCTCTGCCGGCTTGACTTCTATTTTTACATATACCGCATTGTGGCTGTATGTACTGAAGACATGATTGTGGGTTTCATCGCTGATGCTAGGGTCCACTGGATCGCCAATTAAGCCAAAAATCGCCGTGTGGTGATTTGACATGCGTATCTGATAGCGTTCTATCAGGAGTTTGGCAGATAGTTGTCCGGGAGCGGTCTGCATACTATTCTCAAGGGAGGCATAAGTGATGGGACTCCCCACCACCGGACCTAATATACGACTGATCTGTCCATGTGGTCCCATGCTAATCGGAATGAGGTGGTGACGATTCTTTGCCCAGCATAGTAGGCGCAGTGCCTCTACGCTGTTATGGGCGGTCACGGCAATTTTATAGTAATGGGCAGGAATCTGCTGCATGGCTTGATACAGGTGATCGAGCGCTGGTGGTGTGCCCGTGAAATCGTGGTGGGAGAGGATAAGCTTGATCGAGGGAAATTCAGCCGCTATCTGCGCGATGAATGCGGCCGAGACGTGATCTTCGATATCTAGATATTCGGGCAACAGCGCTGCCAGGCGACGTAGCTCTGTGAGCCTCATTTCTTCAGAATTCGCGTAATTTCCGCCTTGTTGTCGACTGCGCAGAGTGAAAATCATCGGTATCTTAAAGGTGGTCCGCAATTGCTTTAAAGCTGTCAAACTGATTTCTGTGAAGCCATCGAGGCGAAGTTCTACGAGGTCGGTGATAGCCACGGCTTTGGTCAGCTGTTGCTGGATATCGGCTATAGTAGGTCCTTTAATGACAACACAAAGCATTGTTCATCCAATCTAGAGCAGTTTTCAATACAGCCTCTTCCACATGCATGCAATAAAGCGATTCACACGGCAGTGCCGAGCCAATGCCATTGATGATGACAAAACGGGGGCGTCCTTTTAGAGATTTTTTGTCCATGCTCATCGCTTCAAGCAAAGTATGGATGGAGAATTGACAAGGCAATTGTAAAGGCAGGTGGTATGCCATGAGGACCTGATAGATGCGCTCAAAAGAGTCTTGTGTGAGATGTCCAAGCAACACAGCCAACTTGCTTTCAACCAGCATGCCGATAGCCACCGCCTCGCCATGCGATAGGGAGTAGTGGGTGAGGGTTTCTAGGGTATGTCCGACAGTATGTCCAAAATTTAGCAGATGGCGCTTTCCCTGTTCTTTTTCATCTTGTTCCACGATCTCATTTTTGATGCGGCAGCTTTCGAAAATAGCGGTTTTTAGGGTGTGAGGATCTAATGCCAACAGCTCATGGGCGTGTTGTTCCAGAAATTCGAAATAGGAGGTATTGGTAATGATACCATGTTTAAGCATCTCCACGATGCCATTAGTGAGTTCTTTTTTGGGGAGGCTTTGCAAGGTGGATGTGTCGATGATTACTCTTTGAGGTTGGTAGATACAGCCCAGCAGATTCTTTCCTGCAGTCACATTGACCCCAGTTTTGCCGCCCAGGCTAGCATCCACCATGGCGAGCAGTGAGGTGGGGAGCATCACGAGAGGGACACCGCGGCAGTAGGTGGCCGCGAGGTAGCCAGTGATATCCGTGACCACGCCCCCACCTAGCGCTAAGATGCAAGTATCGCGGCCAAGTCCTTTGGCAAATAGCTGGTCTTCTAATTGCTCTTTGGTGGCTCTCGTTTTAGAGGCTTCACCAGCCGGAAATGAGAATAGGTGGGCTTCTACCTCAGATTCTTTTAGGGCTTGACAGAGCGGTTCTCCGTATAGGAGGACGAGGTTGTCATCGGTGATAATGGCACATTTCGCATGCAATGATTTGAAATATGCCAGCTGTTGGCTTAAGCCTGCATGTTGGATGACAATCTCGTAGGTATTAATATTAGCGGGGATGGTGCAGATAAGCGTTTGATTCATATTTTGATGCACCGATTTAAGAGGAGCGCATCCGTGAGTACTAAGGCCAGCATGGCTTCGACCACGGGGACTGCCCGAATGGCCACACAGGGATCGTGTCTAGAGCCTGTAGGGAGTTGAAAAGCGGCCTTTTTGCCCGTGGTGGTTAAGGTCTCTTGTGGTTGCATGATGCTCGAGGTGGGCTTGAAGGCAACCCTGCCAACGATAGGCATGCCTGTAGAAATCCCTCCCAAAATGCCTCCTGCATGATTTGTTTGAGTCTCAATCCTTCCATTTGCATTGGTAAAGCGATCATTATGTGTCGAGCCTGACATGGTAGTCGATTGAAAGCCAGAGCCGATTTCAAACCCTTTGGTGGCAGGTAGACTTAGCATGGCATGGGCTAAGTTGGCTTCTAGTTTCTCATAGATAGGGTCACCGACACCCACAGGCACGGCCGAAGCGACGAATTCAACGATCCCACCAAGCGAATCGCCGTCGTGCTTAGCTTTTTCGATTAATGTAGTCATGGCTTGTGTTGTGGTGTCATCGGGACAAAACACAACACTTCGGTGTGTGTGGGTGCGTATGAGGTCGATCTTATCCCAGTGCACAGTCGCTTCTATCGGGCCTATTTGTTTTATATAGGCCACAAGTTCGATTCCGTGGTGTAGTAGAAACTTCTTTGCTATAGCTCCCGCTGCCACGCGACAAGCAGTTTCTCGCGCTGAGGAGCGCCCGCCACCTCGGTAGTCGAAAATTCCATATTTTTCTAAATAGGTGTAATTGGCATGTCCTGGGCGCAGCAGGTCTTTGATGGGCTCGTATTTGCTGGAATCGGCATCTTTGTTTGGAATGATAATGCTAATGGGTGTGCCGGTGGTTTTCCCTTCAAACACGCCCGATAGGATTTCGGCTTGATCTATTTCACTTCTAGGGGATGTATAGGGCGTTCTGCCGGGCGCTCGAAAGGCTAAGGCAGCATTGATATCACTATCACTGATTTCTATGCCGGCCGGGCAGCCATCGATGACAACGCCGATGGCCTTGCCATGCGATTCACCCCAAGTGGTCATCTTAAATATGTTGCCGAAGGCATTGCTTGCCATGTGATCTTTTTCCTCTGTTTTGTATCAGCGTGCTTTAATATTGGCTCCTAATGCATTGAAATCATGCATGAACGTGGGGAACGTTTTGGCCACACATTCGATGGCCGAAATAGTGGTTTCACCTCCAGCGCCTAGTGCCGCCACAGTCAAGGCCATAGCCATGCGATGATCATGGTGCGAGTGTACGTGAGCTCCTTTGAGAGGGGAGTGTTTGATCAGCAGGCCATCATCGGTTTCTGTGATGTTGGCTCCCATCTTGCGCAATTCCGTGGCTATACTATGGATGCGATTACATTCCTTATGTTTAGCGATGGCAGCATTGTGGATGTGCGTTTCGCCTTCAGCATAGCAGGCCACGACAGCTAAGATAGTGATCGCATCGACAAAGTTGTTGATATCGACAGTGATGCCAGTAAGTGGTTTTCCTTTCTTGATATGCAGACATTTACTACCTGCATCCCAATCGATCTGGGCGCCCATCTGTTGGAAGACGGTAAGCAGCTCTTTATCGCCTTGAGCATCATTCAAATCGATGTTTTTGATGGTCAGCTTTGATTTTGTAACCAAGGCGGCAGCCACTGGAAAGGCTATTGAACTGAAGTCGCCAGGCACTGTGTATTCAAAGCCTGCATAGCGGGCCTTTCCTTTCAGGCGATAGCGCTCGAAAGTCTGATTTTCATAGGCTATTCCCAAACGCTCAAACCAATCTAAGGTCAGGGCAACCCACGGTTTCTCTCCTGGATTTTTAACGTGCAGTTCAATGCCTCCCTCCGTAAACGCCGAGGCGATGAGCAAGGCTGAGACCGGTTGGGAGTCTTCACCGGCTATGGTTGCTTTGCCTGGCATGAGCGGACCCTGAATCACGACAGGTGCGTAGTGATCTCCGCGCATGGAGGTGGCTTTCACTCCTAGCTGGGAGAGTCCATCGAGGAGCTGCTGCATCGGTCTGTGGTGTCTAATTGAGTAATCGCCCGTAATCACTACAGGGTGGGAGGCTAAGGCGCCAATGGCAGCACAAAAGCGCAGCACGATGCCTGAATTGCCGGCGTGGATCACATCTTCGGTGTGGAGGAGTTTGCCTTTAATGCCTTGGATTTCAATTTTGCATGGCGATACATCAATGGTGGCGCCAAAATGGCGGCATGCTTCAACCATGGCTTGGGTGTCATTAGAGGACAGGTAGTTGTGGATAACGCTTTTGCCATCGCCTAAGGTGGCGAATAGAAGCGATCGTAACGTATGGGATTTCGAGGCAGGCGCCACAATTTCGCCCTTGAGGGAGGCCTTATTTACCACATATTGACTCATGATCTTCTCCAATGGATGACAGTTTATTGGCGCAGCCATGTAGCTTAGGCTTTAGCCTGAGCTCGTTTTGGCAGGCTTGAGCCTGCCCGCGCCGCCCGCCTCAGCGAGGCAAGGCGCGCTCGGTGTCGTGGCCTCACAACCGTTGCTCCAAAGTGTCTGCCGCTTCAGCCTCTCGCATTCTAGCCTTAAGCTGGGCCTTAGTGCATTTTGTTAAAACGATCCTTTGCCACAAGGGAGCGCGCCTCGCCTCGCTGACGCGGGCGGCGCGGGCAGGCTCAAGCCTGCCAAAACGAGCTCAGGCTAAAGCCTAAGCTACATACTTTTGCTGCCAGCAAGGCGCGCTCGGTGTCGTGGCCTCACAACCGTTGCTCTAAAGTGTCTGCCGCTTCAGCCTCTCGCATTCTAGCCTTAAGCTGGGCCTTAGTGCATTTTGTTAAAACGATCCTTTGCCACAAGTGAGCGCGCCTTGCCTCGCTGACGCGGGCGGCGCGGGCAGGCTCAAGCCCGCCAAAACGAGCTCAGGCTGAAGCCTAAGCTACATGCCTAAGCTACATGCCTAAGCTACATATGCATGTAGGCTTCGAGGCCGTATTGGCGCCATAATTTTTCGGCTTGCTCCCATGACACAAATTTACCGCTTCTCGATGCTTCTAAGAGGCGGATAATGGAAAGCGCCACTTCCGAAATCTGTTGTCCACCTTTTTGATTTTGCTTCACATATTCAATGGCATCGAAAAGCACAGCGTTGGCCTCGGCATAGGAGATGCTGTCAGTTTTGGGTAGCCGATCGTTCACATGACTTTGAATCAGGAAAGTGGCTCGTCCATATAATTTGAGGTTACCAGGATGGACGTTGGCCATCGTATTACCAATCACGCGTCCCAATTTTGTCATCACACCGGTGGAGTGGGCGTTGAGTAACATTTTTAAGCCAATATGCTGACGCACACCCAGCGGATCCTGTTCTGTGTTCACGGGCAACTGAATGATATGCGCCTGCGGGGCTAGGGCAGAGATCTGGGCGACAATAGCGCTGTCGTTGGTTAGTTGTTGGGAGGACACCAGGATCACGCCCACATTGGCTTTGGCTGCTGTGAACTGTTGTAGCCATTTTTGGAACCACTCTGGATTAGCAGCCCCTTGTTTGATTTCTTCATCCATGAGGATAAGGACCCCTAAGTCGCTTTCATTGGGACCGCGTTTTTCACTATTATTGGCTGAATAGGAGAAGTCGTAGAGATACTGTTGATCATTCCCCCCTTTTTTCAAACTTGTGAGAGCGGCTTGTTGCAGATAGGGGTCGGCTACGCCATTTTTAAAGGGTTCTTCGTAATGGGCAGGGTCTAGTCCACTGAAAGGGCGCCCTAAGAACTTTTGCCAGGCATCCTCGATATTTTCGGCGGGTGTCCACACTTGGATCCATGCTTTTCTGGTTGGCTCGTAGATGGTATCGAGAGGGTAAAGTTTGAATGTAGGTGAGCGCTCAGTCGCATCTGTAAATACGGTGATTAAGGCATCTTTAGCAAAGTAGGTTGCAAAGTGGTCATGCGCATAAGTTGCAGCTTCGATATCTGTCAGACGGCTGATGGCGCTGCTTTGGCTATGTACAGCTTGTTGCACAGGGATAAAGCTCATGAGACGCTGACTAAGGGTGGTATGGATGTCGAAGCCAAGGGTTTGCAACTCATCTGTGGTTAGATGCTTTTGCAAGACGCGGCAAATGGCATGTTCAAGGATGATGCCCATCACAAAGGTTTCGCTGGTGGTGGCTTGCATGCGCGTAGAGCCAGTAATGGATTGCGGTCCTGTGAAGAGGCGTATCTTGGTGATATTGTCGTTATCGAGGACGCTGCGGCTTCTGTCAAAAGGTAAGAGCACCTCGTCGGGGTTGTTATAGACGAAAAATAGATTTTCTTTGGCTTTTTCTGGTGTCTGATATTGTTCCAAGGCAGAGAGGACGGTGCCGATGACTGAGGAGGTTTCCCCACCTTCAGTGATGGCGAAGACGGCGTCGCCAGCTTGGATGTGGTGTTCTTGCAATTGCAATTTGCCAATGAGTTGCAGATCTTCAAATCCTTCCAGCGAGCTAATTAAAGCTCTGTCGGCACCTGTCATTTCCCCGATGAGGGTATCTTCAATATCCGGCAGGTGGTCTTTGAGTTTGTCCCAGAGCGACATAGTTTGGAGTTTACTCCAAAAGGGGCGCCAGAAGGAGCTTTCGACTTGCTTGGCAAGGCGTCCTGTTGCGCCGCAGCCGTAGATGTATATTTTGTTGTTGTCGATGATGGCTCTTTCGACAGCATTTACAGCTTGTTCCAGGATGGCGGTGTTTTTGGCCATTTCGCTAAATTTTGTGGAGATATCCAGATCGACGCTAAGCAGGTCTTTAATTCCTTGCTGTGAATCTGCTTTGATCACGCGGCTTAGGTCCCATGTTTTTGGATGGCGTTGTTCGGTCAATAGGGTGTGGAGCTGGAATTGTTTCTTATTGGCGACATAATCGATCGATTGTTCTGAGGGGGTGATGTGGAGCAGCTGTAAAAGGGGGTGCGTGATTGCGTATGTGTGAGACGTGGTGACGGCATGAGCTTTGACATGGCTTGGAAACAAACAGAAGATAGAAGCTAGGGCGGTCGTGGCAATGGCAAAAATGCGCGTTAATAGGGGTGACAGATGGGTCTGCCACCATGTGAAAACGCGACCTTGATGGGACACTAGCGTGCGCGTTGTCTTAAGGGTTTGAGATGTTTCAACGTTCGAGATTGTTTTTGTGGGCTGGATAATCATAAGTACAAGCTAGGGGTGTTTTTTGTTCTTGTACAGACTATAAAAAAAGCCCTATTATTGCTATTCAAAATCTCTCAATTCCGGGCCCTTGTATTCATTTTTTTCAATTGTTGCAAGCATTTGGTGCACACCATTGATTTCAGGAAGCTTCCATTTAGCCAGATGTGTTTTAACTTTTTTGGGGTATGAGGCTGACTGCGGATTCGTATAGTAGATACATACATTTCTTAATGTCTTTAACAGATATTGACTAACCTTCTTGTGCATTGCTGCGTCTGCGAAGAGAGTGTTCATAGGGGAATCGTCTTTATCTATTCCTGTACGACACGCTCGATATAATTGCGGATAAAGTTCGGTTGGGACGAAAATAGAGTTTTCTATAAAGCGTATGACTACTTTCATTCGCATGGCCTTAGGATCTTCACTCATATTAGCTGCAGCAAAACGAGAGGCGGTCAGCTTAGTCCCGATAGGCGCATCCTTTACAGCCCAGAAGATTGTTTTTATAGTCTTCTTTATAGTCTCGATATCCGTGATTTCTTTCAAAAGAAGAGAGGCGCTTTCGGAGACATCCTCCCAGAGATGGTCAGGCCACTCTTTAAAAAGAGCCATCAACTCTTTGGACATATTTTCTCTTTTATCTGCTGCTACCTTACTCACTGTCATACTAATGAAATTCATCGCTTGACTCTGCGTCTCATTGTTGATGAGTGAAACACTCCTTCCTGCAGAATCTCTTCCGTGTGCGGTGGGTGATAATGTGTTTTGCCCTGTAGGGGTGTCATTCCATGGGCGTGTAGATGTAAGACTCTGGCCTTCTGATGTGCCTTCTATGGAAGCTGTCATAATGTCCCTATAATTAAAGTGTAATTGTAATGTTGTGAAATATAAACTAAGGTGTTTTTATTTACTAATTTAATTTGTGTATTGTTGTTGACTTATTAGAAAAATAATTGGACATGGACGGCCTGGACGAATTGGACTACCTAGACGAACTGGACGGTCTCGAAGCCGTTGTCCAGTTCGTCCAGGTAGTCCAATTCGTCCAGGTAGTCCATGTCCAATTAGCCGCTATGTTGCAGCCTCGACGCATTGCATAGACAATGAGTTGCTCTTTTTATGGCTTGGAGGGGGGTAATCTTCTTGCTTGGCGATGGGGAAATGCAGTGAAAAGGTAATTCCAGACGCATTATCATGATTAATATCATTGACATTGGTGATGATCTTATCATCACCTTCTACGATGTTATTGTTCATGTGACGAATTAAGGTTTCGGCGACGAAACGTTCGAACGAGGTTTTGGTGAATTTTCCCTGTGTTGGGGTTTGTGACGGGGGATTTTTTGTGGAATGGGATTGGCGGCGGCTGGAGGATAGATTGATAAATTGAGTCAACTTTGAATAATTGGCATACGTGATCGTGAAACGCAAGGTGATGGAATGATCCCCTTTTTTTGTAATTTCACTTTCTAAGGATACCCTGCCCTCATTTTGTGTCGATTTGATTGCTTGTGAGAGGAAAATCGAGAGTAGGCGATGCAACCGCTCTTGATCGCCAAATAGAAAGGGAGGGACTTCGTGTTTGTCATTGATGTATAACTCAATATTTTTCGTCTTAGCCTTTGCGAGTAAGCTAAGATTTATTTTTTCCAGCATTTGAGGATAGTGAAAACATTCCTGTTTGACAGGACAATTCAGGTGTAGAAATTTAGTAAGATCTAGTGAAGTTTCAAAAAGGTGTTTTATCTTTTTCGTGATTGCTTTGAGTTGCTTGCTGAGGCTTTCAACTTGTGCATCAGGAGCTTTTAGCTGTTCCAAAATTGTATTTTGCTGCTGGGTGTGAGTATGGAGTTCGTGTTCAACATATTTAAAGGCTGAAAGCGTCGACATTTGCTTTTTTACTTCGGCCAGCTGCCCTTGCTTTAATTGATCGAGCTCTTGAGTTAAGGCATTAATTTTCGTCTGTTTCATTGCTATTAAGTGCAACGGATTGCGAGTGGTGCTGCCTATAGAGCTGCCAGTAGGGAGTTTTGGGGCAATAATTGGTGTTTGTGGGGTAAGATGGGTCACTTTAAGCGCAGTCTGCTGTGGTGGTTGGACTGCACCAACGGATTGAAGTGGCTGAGGAAGCCATACCTCGATGTCGTATGGCATTGCATCTGGCTGAGGGGACGCAGGTCGAGCAACTTGTTGGGAAGGACTTAAAAGTGTTCTCTCCAAGCTGGCCTGTGTTGAAGGCTGGAGTTGAGGAGAAGAGGCTTGGACAGTTGCTGGACGTGCGGGGCTAGTTGGTGCGTAAGGGGAAACATCGCTGGTTGTGTGGGAGGCACTACAAGAAAAGCCAAGACATGAAAGCATATGATCACTCCGTTTTTTTAAGAAAAAAATTTGGGTCGAAGCGAATGTGTTTTTTTGCAATGGCGTGAAAAGCAAAATATCGTGTGCAGTGCGCTGCTAACTAGTCTTTATTGATATTTTTTTATTTAATACAATGGGGATTATTTTCCAACAACATTATTTCTTTCGGGGATGAAGGTGGGTTCATGCCAGAAGATGGTTGAGGTAAGCAGCAATAAAAGTCCTATCATGATCCATCCCATGAGGAAGAAGCAATCATCCAGCGCTAAGGAGATCGCTTGCCGATCTAAGATATTATTCAGCTGCAAGTCTGCGGCTCGGCCCTTGATGTGAAAGAAACTAGCTTCCTTAAAAAATGTTTGCGTTTTCTCTGAAAAAGCTGTGAGAGTACCACCTAAACGATCGTGATAGAATGCCTGCCTTCGTTGCCACAGTGTGATGTAGCTGATGACGCCAAGCGAGCACGCTAACGCACGCACCACCTGAAAAATTTCAACCACGGCAATCGTATGTTCTTCCGAGTAGCTATGAAAGCATAAGCGAAAGATCGGCGGTAGAAAGAAAACCAAACCAAAGCCGGCGATGATGCGCGACAGGGCGATGCGTTCAAAATCGATATATTCATTAAAAATGGTGGTGTGAAAACACGAAATCGTCAAGCAGATCAAAGCCAGTGCTAAGGGGATGCGGGCATCTACGCGTGCTAACCATCTCCCAATGAGGAGAGATTGGACCCCACCCGCTACGACCATGACGCCAAGCAGCGTGCCCACCCAGATGGGGGTGTAGTTGACATACAGGCTAAGCCAGAATGCCAGGAGGACCACAATGCCAAAATAAGCTGAGAAGAGACATGCCAAATTGACGATGCCATAAGTGAAGAGAGGTTTTTTAAAGAGAGTGAAATCAATCAGGGGGTAGGGGTGGTATAGACTCCATTGGATAAAAAAGAGTGTACAGACAGTTCCTACGAGCAAAAAGGCGATGAGCATATGCGACCGGAACCAATCGAATTCTTGGCCTGTGATGATGACAAAGCCGACACAAAAGATGCCCACGGCATAGAAGAAATACCCAATGCCATCGAATTCACGCGCTTCAATGGGAGGTTGGTAGTTGTTTAATTTGATTCTAATGTATTCAGCCAAAAACATCACAAAAAGCACATTGCCGAAGAAGGCGAAGCGCCAGTGAAAATCATAGGCAATCCATCCACCCCAGCAAGCTCCTAAAATCGGGACTGTCGAAAATAGAGCTAATGAAATAGTCCCGAAGAGAGATTTTTTTTCGGCCGGGACGAGACCGGCAAAGAGCTGATTATTTAAGGCATAAATTGGGCCAGCAACAAAGCCTTGGATAAAGCGAAAGAGGAGAAATAGTGGAAAACTTGTGGCTAAGCCACAAAGGAGAGAGCACAAGGCAAAGAGATGTAAGCTGATATAGAGAAGCTTGACTGTACCCACTCTATGTGCTAGGGAGCGTCCTAAAGGGATGCCGATGGCATTGCCGAGACCATAAAAGCATACTGTGTAGATGGCGATGTCGTTGCTACCTCCAAGATCTCCAGCAATATATAGCGATCCCATAATCGTCAAGGTGAAGCTGAAAATGGTGAAAAAAAGTACGGCAAACAAGGCTACAAAGATGGAATTCGTCGGCTTTGTTAACATGCAGTCCCATCCCTAATGAGGAGTTTTTTTAAATTCCTCAAGGGGTACCCCAATACGCGCGAGGTATTCTTTGATTTCAGTGTCCACATCCTCTTTTTTTAGAGACAGCGCAGTGTGGGCGTAAGTTAAAAGAGTAGGATCCAAATTTTCATGAATGACCGCTTCGATCATTTCCATAGCGCCGATTTCTTCCAGCTCGAAAATCGATGTTCGATAACAAGGAGCAACTTCGGTTGAAGTGGGGACTAACCCTCCTTCTTGGTCTGTGAGATCTACCGTGGCTTCCATGGAAAGACCGATGCGCAGTGGGTGTTTTTTTATTTCGTTGGGGTCTAACTGGACTCTGACAGGTAGGCGTTGCACAATCTTAATCCAGTTGCCTGATAAGTTTTGTGGAGGAAGTAAGGAGAACGCATTGCCAGCACCGCCGGGTAAACCGACAATGGTGCCATTAAAAACGATCCCATCGCCATATAGATCTGAAGTCAATAGGACTTTTTGGCCAATTTTCATATCCTTCATCTGAGTTTCTTTGAAATTAGCATTTACCCACACTTGATCTAAGGGGATAATGCTCATGAGAGGGTGGCCACTATTCACCCACATGCCCACTTGGATAGATCTTTGAGCGACTAAGCCATCTACAGGGGCATAGACTTTGCAACGATAAAGCTGTACCCACATGTTGCGCAGCTGGTCTGCTGCCGCTTGAATTTGAGGATGCATTGTGATCGAAGTGCCTTGCACATAGGCTAACGCGCGTTCGTAAAAGGCTTCAGAGGTTTTGAGTGCAAAATAGCCACTTCTCAGTGCTGCCACGGCGTGATCAAAATCTTCCTGGGAGACGCCTGCGGCTGCGAGCACATCTTCTCGATGTTTGTAATCTTGGGCTGTTCTGATGAGCTCCGCCTTGCGTGATTCGATTTCTGCCTTATAGGCGAACACTTGATGGAAGGCTTGGCAGATCTCGCGCACCTGATTGGCCAATTGCTTTTGCGTTAGATCTAAAGCGATTAATGCGTCGGTGGTGTCCAATTCAACCAGCAGCTGTCCTTTTTTTACAAAAAAGGTGTCATCCGTGTGGATAGCAGTGACGAACCCTTTCTTTAAGGGTGTGATAAAAAGTTGGTTGCCTTCAACATAGGCATCGTCAGTAAAAGCTCTGAGGCGCAGCACGAAAAACCAAACCAAAACACCAATGAGTAACAGAACCAGGCAACTACTCCAAAAGACAAATGTGAGGCGTTTGCGTTTCTTTTGCAGTTGTACATGGTCTGGTGGCTGGGGGGGTGCGCTCATGAGCTGACTCCATCTGCTTGCAAGGGAATACAATATTTTGATTGATAACCGCCTCCCAATGCTTTGATTAACTTAATTGTTGCCACATATTGACCGTAAAGTAGAGAGACATTTTCGAGTTTTCTATTCACTAGTTCAATTTGGATGCGGTATTCATCAAAGCGATTGTCGAGACCTGCATTTTTGCGCAAGGTGGTGAGTTCTGAGCGCGTTTGAGAAGCATTGACGATACGATCTTGCGCTGCTTTTTGTGTATAGATTGATTGGGCCAGCGCTAGTAAGTCTGCCACTTCTTGTGTACTTTGCAGCACGAGGTTGTTGTAAGCATATACTGCAGCATCAAAAGAGGCTTTATGCGCATAGACATTAGCTTGGATCGCTCCAGCTGTAAAAATTGGCAGATGGACAGCAGGTTCGACGTTATATGTCTTGCTTTGGTTTTGAAATATTTTGGGGTAAAAGACACTTTCAAGCCCGACAAGCCCTGTGAGACTGACATTGGGGTAGAAGTTGGCGATGGCAGCTCCCACTTGATGGGCTAGAGCTTGCACGCGCCAGATTTGTGCCATGAGATCGGGTCTTCGAGCTAGCAGATCAAGTGTCAGGTTCTCAGGAATGGCAATGCTTGGCGGTAAGGAGGGGAGTGTCTCATCGATGTCTAGAGGGGTATCAGGGCCTCTGCCGACTAAATAGTTGAGCAGATGTTGACCCACGATGATTTCCTCGTTGATGCTTGAAATGAGTTTATTGGTTTCCTCGCAACTTTCCTCGAGCAAGAGGGGATCCAGGTGTGAGGAGAGGGCGCTGGTTTCCATGAGTTTTTGCAATTCAAGATTGCCTTGATTGATCTTCAATAAAGACTCATAGAGCTCTTTGCGCAAGAGATTGGCTTTTAAAGCAAAATAGGCCTGGGCAATAGATGTTGTCACTAACAGGCGCACTTGCGCCGTTTCCGCCTCTTGGGCTAGTGTTTCTCCTAAAGCAGCCAAAAAGATATTGTAGTTCTTGCCCCAGAAATCGAATTCATACTGCAACGAGAGGGAGAGATCGATGAGATTCGCATTTAAAGGGACCGTAGGGTTGAGTGCGCGGTAGAGTCCATTTTGACTCAAATACGATTTGGTGATTTCGGCATCAAAAGAAAGGTAAGGGAAAAGGCGTGATTTGGCGACGATGGTCTCTTGCTTTGAATATTGGATAGTGGTTTCGACTTCCTGGATAGTGGGATTTTGGGCTAATGCTTCGGTGATTAGGCAGGAGAGTTGTGGTGAATCAAAAATCTCCCACCAAGTGTCGGAAGGCCACGTGCCTAAGCTGAAGTAAGGAGATTCCAAGCTAGTGGTAATGGTGCATTCGAGCGGTGGGGGAGCGATAAGGTTCTCTGTCTGTTGATCGTAAGGCATAGCGACGTAGCACGAGGCAAGCAATAGTAAGCATGTAATACTGATATTTTTGAGAATGGGGGTTCCCTTAAAAATAGTAGGAGTTAGTTTTAGATTAAACCAGAGCATTGCACGCTTGTAACAAGTTTTATATTGAGTTGTAAATATGCGCAAAAAATATTTTATTTAGCAACTAGATTCCACGCAAGCGATAGCTGTGTTAACTGTTCCCGCAAAAATAGACTGCATGAGCAATAAAAATAACATGATGGGCAGGATGGACAGGATAATTGCAAGGTGGCAAAGGTATCCATAACCACCCTGCAGTTATCCTGCCCATCCTGCCCATCATGTTATTTTTATTGCTCAGTAATAGACTTTTGCAATTGTCTTTTTCAGTTCACGCCGTCCACTCCGTCTATTTCCTTAAGTTTCCGGCATTGTGTGAACATGCATGTTAAGAGGCTTGCTCTAATTGTTTTTTAAGGCTTATAGTGACGGAATATATTGTAATTGAGCAGGGGTGTTGTGATGGAGACATTGAAAGGCAAGGTGGCTATTGTTACGGGTGCTACAGCTGGGATTGGACGCACCACAGCCTTATTATTTGCCAAACATGGAGTAAAAGTCGTGGCGGCTGGCAGAGATGTGCAGGCCGGTGCAATTTTGGTCGATGAAATCAAAAGTATGGGTGGTGAGGCTTTATTTGTGCAGACAGAAATCTCTGAAGCTCAATCTGTGCAAGCATTGGTTGCAGCAGCAACGAAACATTTTGGCGGACTTGATTTTGCCTTTAACAATGCGGGCACAGAAGGCATCGTGGAAGATTTGGTCGCAGCCGAAGAGGACACATGGGAAAGGGTCATTGATACGAATTTGAAAAGCGTTTGGCTATGCATGAAATATGAAATCCCAGCAATAAGTAAGCGAGGTGGTGGCGCAATCATAAATACTTCTACCAATTTGACGAAACTGGGATTGCCAGGAACGAGTATTTATACGGCAAGTAAGGGGGGAGTGGAAGCTCTCACTCAGGTAGCGGCTGTAGAACATGGTAAGCAAGGAGTGCGCATCAATGCTATTTGTCCAGGGGCCATCGACACGGCGATGTTGAGGCGCTTGCATAATGCGGATGAGATTGCTAAGCTAGCAAAATTAACCCCTTTAGGAATGCTTCCAGAGACAGAAGACATTGCGCAAACCGTATTGTGGTTGTGTTCTCCCGCCGCAAGATGTATTACGGGCGTTGCGATTGTGATTGATGGGGGCGCGTCGCTACTGTGTTAAACCTTGAGGCCGTGTTATGCTTTATGCAATTACCTCAATAACTCAATTTTAAACGTAGCTTGTGGTGCAATCCCCTTTACTAGTTGCTTTATCAATCCTGCTTGGCTAACATGACCGTCAGCTTTTTCGGCTAATACCACTTCACAAATGTCGCTATATTCGCGCATATCAGCAACAAATGCTACTAATGCTACATGGAAAGGGGAAAGACTGGGATTGAAAGCGGCATTTTCTAAGTACGAACCACTGTAAATTTTACCATCTGTGGCTTTGATCGCAACGCCAGCAATGGCTTGGCTATAAGGTGCATAGGAGGCATTGGCGGCATCAATGGCTTGTGCTGTCACAGGGCATGCGTGTTTTGAAAGCTTGCTGACTTGAGTGGCAGTGAGGAGGCCACCTAAAACTCCGAGATCTTGAGGTCCAAATGATTCAGGAAGAAGGGTGGAAAGTTTTTTAGGCGGGCAGTTTGGGATCAAGATTTCAATGTGATCATTGCCGATTTCATTCAGGAATTGTCTGCAGTGGCCACAAGGGGCTGCAGAAGTTGCTATCGCGACAAGTTCGGTTTCACCATGATTTCTAGCATTAGCTACGAGGAATTGTTCTCCATGAATCGCTTGGTTAAGAGGGAAGCCTTTGAATTCAATATTAACGCCGAGATATACATTGCCACTTTTACCAAGACCGACAGCGCCCACGTGGTAGTTCGAAATAGGGGGGCGAGCCAAGGGTTTCGCAAAAGTAATGAGTTGTTCTAGCAGCTTGTAGCGCGAAATTCCTGATAGGAGTGTGATTTGGTCAACTTTTTTTGCTTCGATGACAAAAGGATTTTGGGGTACTAAATTAAACAGTGGTTGTGGGGGTATTTGGCGTGCTAAGAGCGATGAAATACGAGAATGTACTGCGGCTTGGCGTTTGTTAAGTAGAGCGCTAGAGCTGTGATTGGCTGTTTGTGATTTTAGTTCCTCTGAAGGGAGTGATGCAGAAACGTGTTGTGAAAAGTCGATTTTCATGTTGTAACTCATTAGTTTTGAGGTTTCTGCTTTAAAGAAGTCAATGAAGCTGATATAGCATTAAGTGTCATTATAAAAAGAAAACAAGATATGCAAGATCGCTTAAGCGGCAGGATATGAATATTTTGCACTACCCAAAGTAAAAGACTCCATTATCCTTTGCGATCATCAGTACGTGTTCAGGGCATCTCTTAGGCCGCTACCGCGGCAAGCTACACCCCGTGAATATGTACGATCATCATGCCGCTTGCGATCCTACTTATCTTGTTATTTTATAACGAAAAGAAATATTTTTTTATCTATTTTTTGGTTTTTGCACGCAATAGGTTGTTAATCGATTTGACGCCATCGATCTCTTTTAGGTCTTTATTGATTTTGTCTATATCACTAGTGCTATTGACCCATCCTGTGAGGGTGACAACACCATCGCTTGTATGAACTTTAACATCTTTATTGCTATCAGAAAAAATGCCGCTTAATTTTTCACGTATTTTGACGTTTATTTGTTTGTCTTCATCAGTAGCGGCATAGTCTTCTGGGTACTTCTTTTCTACTTCGATAATTTTTTTAGTTTCTTTGTCAGAAGCCTTTTCTCCATTGACGGTGATTTGATTGTTCACTTGTCTGACGCCCTTAATCTTTTTGATTTGGTCTTCGATTTTGCTTTTATCATCGATAGAACCTACGGAACCACTTAGCACGACAACGCCATTATTGACATCAAAGCTAACTTTTTCAAATCCTTTGGAAAGCCACCCTGATGAAAGAGCATCGCTGACGTTTTTAGCGATTTCTTGATCTGAAGTGCTGCGCATCTGATTGGTTGAGGCATTGTCGCTTAAGTAGTAATTTGGATGATTCGAATATCCAGAGTATGGATCAGCTGATAAAATGGCTGTAGTACTTAAAACAGCTAAAAGCAGTTTTTTTTTCATACGTTTTCTCCGGTTAACGTTTTTTAATGTGAACGTCGATTCATCACAGGAATGGGGGAATATGTCAGGTTCATCATGCTAGATGGAAGCTAATCGATTTTTAATGAACTGTCAATATATTAATTTAAATTTGTGTAAGTAGTTTACACAGAGATTGTTGAGGTTGGGTTAGCTCGGGGAAATCATTCAAAAAGAGATTGCAGATAGCTCAGGAGCTCCTGAGCTATCTGCTGTGGAAGCAGTTATTTTGCTTGCTGATTAGCGCACAGTGTTAAAGCTGTGGTCATGAGGTTGCCAAGGAGATTGAAGTCCTTTTTATTTCCATTGGCATCGATCACATAAGGTTTAAAATTTCCGCTGCTATCCTTTTCGATAGTGACGTCAATAAAATGTGTCTTGGGAGCCAGCGGACAAGGAGAAATGCCTGAAGCTGCGCTGATCAATGTTTCTAAAGAAAGATCTTTGCGATTTCCTTTTGAATCGATGAGATAAGCTTTCAAGTGGTTGCTTGCATCTTTATCGAATTTAACTTGCAAGGCTGGGGTTGTTGGAGGGGTAGCAAGAGGTTTGCCTTTCTCTTTTGCACAGACTTGTAGAGATTGAGCAGCAGCGTTGACTAGGTTATCAAGATTTAACTCTTCTTTAACGCCATAGGCATTGATCTGTACGGCTTGTAATACATCAGGAGGATATTTATCTGTTGAACGCGTTTGAGGATTGACTTGTGCATCCTTTTCAAAAGCGATGTAGATGGCGCGATTTTTTTCTGTGCCGAGTTGACAATCTTTTAATAATTCAGCATTGGCAGTGAGTAGGTTGGCGAACTCTAGTGGTTCTTTGCGTCCATCGGGATGCACGATATAAGTTTGTAGTTTGCCTGCATTGTCTTTGTCAAAGAAGACTTGCACAAATTGTTCTGTTGTTTTGGTGTCGGTTGTTGGTTTTGCGGCTGCTTTGTTTTCACCGCATTTTATTGTGCCTGGAAGGGCGACGATAAGATCTTTAAGTAGGAAACGCTTTTTCTGACCTTGGGCATCGACCAAGTAAGTCATGCCTGAATTTTGGTTTTGCTCATAAAAAAGTTTTAAGGGTTCGCCTTTAGCACATTCTGTGATTTTTTTTCCTAGCATCACTTCTGCACTTGCGCGGAAGAATGAGCCAAGTGTTAGAGGTTCCTTTTGGCCGCTTGAATCTAAGTTAAAGACATGGAAGTTGTTGTTGTCGTCCTTTTCAACCACGATGCGAATGGTGTTGGGAGGGACTGGTGTAACAGATTTGCTTGGTGCATCTGCACATAGAATTGCGGAGAGCGAAAGGATAGAGAAAAGAAAGCCTTTAAAGGCTTTGGTGGGCAATGCTTTCATGGAATACCTCATTGGTGGTTAAAATTTTTTGTAAATTATCAAGAAATATCTTTATTAGCAAGGGTATAATAAGCAACAGTTCTTTGTGACTTGTTGTTTGATACAAACAGTGGTAAACTTATCAGCCCAAGTTTAACTATAGGCTGGTGTTATGCTTTTAAACTTCTTCACTGGAATGCTCATCGGTATATTAATTGCTGCACCTATCGGTCCGATCGATATGCTTTGTATCCAAAAAACGTTGTTATTTGGACGCCGAGCAGGCTTTGTTACAGGTTTGGGTGCGGCTTGTGCGGATGCAATTTATGGCGCTATTGCTGCTTTTGGACTCATTTCATTTACCGCTTTTTTAGTCGATTACAAAATTTTGTTTCATGCAATTGGTGGCATATTTTTGTGCGGACTAGGCATGCGGGCATTTTTTGGGAGAGCAAAAACTGCACTTGATGAGCCTAAGAAAAACAGCACAGCTACTGGATTTTTGGCTACCTTCTTTTTGGTGTTGATGAGCCCGGTGACGATATTGAGTTTTGTGGGTGCTTTTGCTGCTTTAGGGGTGGGGGTGGAGGAAGCAAGAGTAGCTACCGCATCGGCTCTAACTCTTGGCGTATTTTTTGGTTCCGCCCTTTGGTGGTATGTGTTGAGTAGTTTTGTGGCAGCATTTAAGCATAAATTCAATGTCAACAATATGATATGGATCAATCGTCTTTCAGGTGGTATTTTGCTAGTCTTTGGGATCGCGGCTTTAATTTTTGGAATGCTTGACAGCTAAGATACATGTATCAGTTAAACTATTTGGATCTTTTGAGGTGATGTGAAGAAGCATGTTTTGTCTTTAATTGTGTTGATGTGCGCCTTTTTGCTCGATGCTGGACAAGAGTCAGTGAAGACTTCTGTCCCTCCCTTATGGTATCGTCAGCCTGCAAGCAATTGGGATGAGGCTTTGCCTATAGGTAATGGACGCCTCGGCGCTATGGTCTTTGGAGGTGTGGGGCAAGAGCGCATTCAGTGCAATGAGGAGAGCTTATGGTCGGGAGGTCCGCAAGAGGCTGATAATCCAAATGCGCTTTTAGCACTTAAAGATATTAGACAGTTGCTTTTTGCTGGGAAAAATATGGCCGCGCATAAGCTGACGCACGAAAAGTTACTTTGTCAAGGGGTGGGCACAAATCACGCAAAGGGGGCAAACGCCGACTTCGGATGTTATCAGACTTTTGGCGATTTGTATTTGTCATTTCCAGAAAGTGGCAAAGTGTCGAATTATCGTCGTGAGTTGGACCTTAATCAAGCCCTTGTGCGTGTGATCTATTCTGAGGGAGGAGTGAATTACAAGCGCGAGTATTTTGTGAGTGCGCCTGATCAGGTGTTGGTTGTTCATCTTTCTTGCGACACACCAGGATCGATCAGTTTTGCCGCCTCGTTAGCGCGTGAAGAGCATGCTACAGTTAGGAAGACAGGGCCCAATGAACTCACGATGTCGGGGCAATTATTCAATGCTGAGGGCATGAAATTCTATTCTAGCCTGCATTGCGCGGCCACAAATGGCAAGCTAGTATCTGTCTCTGGAGGTAAGATAGCCATTGAACAGGCAGATAGTGCCCTTATTATGCTAGCAGCAGCCACAGATTATCGCGGCAAAAAACCTGCTGATGTTGTGGCCCAGCAGCTTAAAGCAGCTACTAAAAAGACATTTCAGCAACTGCTTGATGCGCATATTGCAGACTATCAACATTACTTCTCACGGGTAGAGCTTGATTTAGGGAGTTCTGATAACAGCCCTAATGTGGCTATCGACCGCCGTCTGGAGGCATTGAAGCGGGGAAAAGTAGATCCTAAACTCCTGGCTCAGTATTTTCAATTTGGACGTTATTTGCTGATCAGCAGCTCGCGACCGGGGACGTTGCCAGCCAATCTGCAGGGAATTTGGGCTGATGGCATTCAGACTGCATGGAATTGTGATTATCACACCAACATCAATTTGCAGATGAACTATTGGCCGGCCGAAGTACTCAATCTTGCCGAGTGTCATCGCCCTTTGTTTGACTTGATATCTGAGTTGCGCATCCCTGGAAGGAAAACTGCTAAGATCCATTATGGAGCACGCGGGTGGGTGGTGCATGCTGTTACTAACATCTGGGGATTTACATCTCCAGGGGAAGGTGCTGATTGGGGGCTATTTCCTGCTAGTGGTGGCTGGCTGTGTCGCCATTTGTGGGAGCATTATGCCTATAGCAAAGATATATCCTTCTTAGCTCTAGCTTATCCTATCATGCAAGAGGCGGCCCAGTTTTATCTCGACTTCCTGGTGGAAGAACCAAAGCGCCGTTGGTTGGTGACCTGTCCCTCGAGTTCTCCAGAGAATTATTTCTACACGAACAAACGTGAAGTGTGCAGTATATGCATGGGACCCAGCATGGATCTACAGATCATCTGGGATCTGTTTACCAATACCAGTCAAGCAGCTAGAGTGCTAGGTGTTGACGATACGTTTGCAAACCAACTTGATGAAGCGAAGGCAAGACTTGCTCCATTGCAGATAGGTAAGCATGGGCAGCTGCAAGAGTGGCTTGAAGATTTTGATGAATTTGAGCCGGGGCATAGACATATTTCGCATTTA
>JABDFJ010000028.1 GCA_013286645.1 Chlamydiota bacterium
TTGGTTTTGAAAGCAAAGATCAAGATTTCTTTTTTATCAGCGCAGTGACGATAGCAGAACTTTGGGATGGAATTGAGCGTTTGCCCGTTTCTAAGAAAAAGACAGATTTAGAAGATTGGTTTCATGGCGATATTTATCAACGTTTTAAGGATCATATAATTTCCATCGATGATCGTGTCGCCAAGGAGTGGGGAACACTCAATGCCCAATTACTGAAAAAAGGGATTACAATGGGTACGCAGGATTTATATATAGCGGCAACCGCCAAATCCTTTGGTTTAGAACTTGTCACCCTCAATATCAAAGATTTCAAAGCTGTTGATCTTCCTCTAATTAACCCTTGGGGTTTATAACTAGTGGATTAGTTTGCCAGCAATGCGGGCAGCGAAAAGTGGCTATAGGGCTGATCGCAGGCTGGCTCGTTATGAGGGCCCGCATGGGATACCCAAACCTCAAGCGAGGCAGGTGCAAAAATCGCATTGTGCAAATTCGTGGCATGCGCCACGGGCTGTTTGATAATCTGTTGCAGATCATCTACAGTAGTGTTTCCGTAGGTTTTCATCAAACGCGTTAAGATTAATTCATAATGATCGTGCCGCGTGATCACAAGCGTGTCGGCGGGCAATGGACTGAGCGGCACAGTCTTATCAAGCAGATTGAACGTCTTATTCCCTGGAGTTATATATTCTAGCGTATCCGCTGTGGCGTACACTCCAATAGCTTCTTTCGTTTTGCCATCTGAAAAAACATAGTAGTATTCACATGTCCTTGGTGTGGAAGCCAGCAGATGCTGCACCTCGGCTAGGGATGAGGTTTGCTCCAGAATACAACGCAATAAAAAAGCCATCGGCAGCCCTTTCCAGGAACCATAGCCTTTGCCCCCAATCTCTCCCACACCAATCTTTTGCTCGTTCAATCCCGTGATGCTACCGATGAAACCAGCATAGGTGACATTCACAAAAGCATGCCCTTGCTGGGGTTTAACAACTGCTAATATCGCCGTATCCTGTAAACCATTGCCCACCCCATAGTCAAGCACCCTCACATGATACAATTCACCCTTAGAAGTGGCTTGTCCACACACTGTCATCCCACTGCAATGAAACATCTCCGGAAAAAGATTTAAAAGTAATATCTTCTCATAAGGCACACAAGCCCCCACTGCAATACCTTGCATTTCTGCAATCAGAGCTGCAGGAATAAAGGGGATGATCTCCGGAACATTTGCCATAAACGCTTTTACCACCGGCGGCATCGACTCAGCTTCAAGCTGATCCACAAAGCGGGCTACATTACGAGAAATTTGCTCTTTCAACAACTCTCCATGCTGCACTCCTAACTCATAAGGTGAGCCCTTGAGATGCAGCACCTGCTGTCCTTCCACGACCTCCAAAAAACCAGCCCCCGAGCGCTGTATACTTTCAGCCGGAAGCAAGGGGATCATCACCATAAGAAATAAAAAAACGAATAATCGCATATGCCAAAATCTTTGGTCTTGTTGCATAAATGGAACACACCGTAATTCATTTATCATAAACAGTTTAAAACACAGAGGCACAGAGAACACAGAGACAGAAAAAAATTGGAGATTGATTGTGGTATATGTCTAAGGATATTTTGTTTTTTATTCCTCTCCGTGTTCTCTGTGCCTCTGTGTTTCAAGTTTTTTATCTTCAATGGTTTATCGCTATATTGAATTTATGCAACAAGGTCTAAATCTTTCATTCTTAAAATTCATCATTCTCTTCCTCCCTGTGCTCAAAGACCCGCTGCCACCGCTCTTGATCAGACAAATAAGCTTCGGCAGGATCCACTGTCCTTGGCTTAGGCTTGGGCTTTTTATTCCGCCGCCCTGCCCGCTGCGCTACTCTCTCCACCCGCTGATCTTCCACGGCTGCGGCTTGCTTGGCAAAAGTCTCTAAATAATAGCCAAAACATTCCTCTGCTGTAGCTTGCTTTTTAGGAGGCTCTTCACTTTTCGGGGACGGTGGTGGTGTAGTAACCTTCAACACGGTAGCAGGTGCCGTAGGCTTATCTTTCTGTGGTCTTAATTTATTCCGATAACGCTTATTAAGCCAAGTGACAAAATCTTCAACACTTTCTGTCTTAGCAAGCCTGCGTCGACAGAGCCAAGCAAGCTTCTTATCAGAAGTAACCACAGTCACATTTGCCGGTGAGTGGATCTCCTTCAATTCTTGCACAATGTATTCATCGGCGGTTTCTCCTAAGGGAGTAAAGACGATTTCAAGCATATCTAGATGGGAGCGTGAACCTTCGTCAGGCTGATAATGAGAATCAAAGACCAAAGTAGCTTCTAACTTAATCAAATTAACTTTAAGCTGTAAATCTCGCACTAGTTCTTGGCGCTGTGTGCGTAGATCATCACCGGCATGTAACAGACGAAATAGCATGTTATAGCCGTCGATATAGTAATGCATAAAGCTCTAAAGGATCTTCAGGGAATCACTTTTACAATTCTGGAGCGTTTCCAAGGTGGGAAGCAGCTTTTCCAACGCCTTATGTCGGTGCGAAATGCGATTTTTGATCGATTCGGTAATTTCAGCAAACGATTTATCGTATTCATTCTTCATGAAAAGTGGATCGTAGCCAAACCCATTACGTCCACGCTCTTCCAGCAAAATCTCACCTTCACAAATTCCTTTCACAGTCTTCTTCACCCCTTGCGCCGACGCCAACACCAAGCAACATTCAAAATAGGCTGTACGCTGCATTCCTGTCAGCGCACGCATCGCCTCCAGCAACTTCTGCCGATTTTCACTATCCGTTGCCTCATCGCCTGCATAACGACGCGAATTCACACCAGGATCGCCATTGAGAGAAGGGACCACTAACCCCGAATCATCTGCCAGCACCCAGCGCTGCAAAATCTGAGCAGCATGCTCAGCTTTGCGCGTGGCATTCTCTTGAAAAGTCTTTCCATCCTCTGGCGGAGGTTGGTAGTGTGGAAAATTCAATAGCGATAACACATCAATTGATTTTACCGGCTTTAACATTTCGCGGAATTCACGTATTTTATGCAAATTTCCGCTAGCAATGACAATTTCCATGTGCTTATTTATCCAGATAGCTTTTCAAACTCACAATCTTGAACTCTTCATCACGAAAATTGAAAACATCCCCGACTTTACAACCAAACATCGCCTGCGCAAATTTGGACTGCGATGATAAGATGTTCGCATCAGGATCTGCCTCCCAAGGGCCTAAAATCGTGTAAGTCGTGACCTTGTTCTTTTGATCTTGCACCCCTATTACATTGCCGACCCCAGCTTCTGTTGATGAAATATCATCGCGTGTAATCAACCGTGCTCGACTTAATTGATCTGATAAAGTCTTCAACTCACCTTGCAAGCGCGAACGCTTCTCAAGTGCAAATTTGTACTCTGAATTCTCTCGCAAGTCGCCAAGTGCTCGCGCTGCTTCAATCTCACGCGCATTTTCGACAACTTCAACAGTTCCTAAATGCATCGCTCGTTCTTGCGTTTTTAAGTAACCAGCTTCTGTTGTCCAGATGATACTACTCTCATGATGTAGCCCTTTGCGCGATTTAGCCGCAGCTAACGAAGGATGCACCACTTCCGCAAGAGATCGCAAAATCTTCATATCATGATCTGAAAGTGTCTGGCACTTAGATACCAACAACAAAAATTCTTTGATATATTCAATATCGGTGCCTTCAATAATACTACGCACCACAGCATAACGCTTCCCTGACACGATATTGTACATTTTTTTCACTAAATCGCGGTACTCGGGCTTGGATTCAATCTGGCTATACAGAATAAAAAAGGCTTCAAAGAAAAGACAGCGTCCTCGCTTATCCGCAAAAGGAATATCTTCGTCGCCCAAAATCTTTTGGAAATACCATACGAAAAGCTCAGGATTCTTTGAGGGATGATTGTATAAATCTGTCAGCGCTTTAATTAAATCTTTCTGTGAATCTCCTTGATTAAGCTCCTTCAAAAGATAATCACGTAATGTCCCTTGTTGAATAAGCGAAAAAAATGACAAAAAGAGCGTTTCCCAATCCTTGCGATGCTCGCGTATCAAAGTCAAAGCTTTCTTTTTGATCGCAACAATATCAATGGCATTGATCGTATCTTCAACATTTTTTAGAGTACAAATGACCTCTTTAAGGGATTTTTTCTCTACAGCATGTCCAAAATGCATATCCAATAAAATATGCACCTGCAGCTCTTGTGTCGGCGTGATAGAACCATCGTCTAATAATGAAAGTAACTTCTCTTTAAGAGAATTCTTCACATCATGCTTTTTCTGATTTGGAGGTAGGTCACGCACAAAATTATAAGCTGCCAGAATCATCTGCTCAGGCTCTGTCTTATTATGAATGGCGCGATGCAACCGCTCTTCCTGCGACACTTCTTTCGCCCTAATGCTAAACACTCCCTTCAATGTCTCAGGCGACGATATCATCGGATCTTTTTTGAGCTTAGCGCGCGTCGTCTGCCACCATTTTGTCCAATCTCCTTCAGGAATCACTAATTCACATAGTTCATCTTTAATCTCGGATGCCGTTTTGGGTCCTAAATCCCGCAACAATACTTTGATAATCCCCAAAGGATCATCTTTAGCTTGCTTCTCCAAAAGATCCGGATCGGCGAAACGACGCACCCTGAAATCGTCATCGGCTAGAGGGATGAGAGTTTTAAAGGCATTGACAAAAGTGATATGTTTACGGCCGGCCACATTTTCGAATTCAACCGCTAATTGTTCGCGTACAGATGAAATTTCAACAATTTCCCCTGTTCCCCAACCACCAGTATGAAAAGTAAATCGGCCTTTCCCCATATGCGCCAGCAGTTCATAATTAGAGATAGCCCCTTGAAAGCTCTCTTTATTGCGCAATCCGACTAAACGCAATCTTTCATTATGCTCAGGCTGAATGCCGTAACGTTTGATAATGGCTGCCAATGCAATTTCGGCAAGTGTTGGTGAATTTGTGGTCTGAAGATCTATCAAATGTTTGATGACTTCAAAAGAGCCTTTTTCATCTTTGATGGTCTGCCACAAAGGCAGCGCTGTTTCGACAAACGGTCCAAATTGTCTTGCGAACTCCGCAAGCTTTAAAGCTTTCAATAGCTGAATAAATTCTTCCGCTTCCACAGAATCGCTGGTGCAGTATTCTTCCCACAACTGCAGAAATTTCGAAAAATCGCGATTATTGATTTGTGTTTGAAAGTCCGCCAAATAGCTCATCGCGTCATCCTTATGATTAGGAAAAAGGTTAATTATGAAACTCTCTCATCATTTTGGTTTCTTGTTAATGGAGTATATGCTTGGGTTTCTTTATTTTCAAATTGGAAATTTTATTTCGAAGTAGTAAAATAAAATTAGACATCAAACAATCGCTCGAAGTTTGTACATGTTCAGGGAGTGTGCGGCTTTCGTGCCCGTGTGCGCATGGTATTACCCATAAGCCTGCATTGCATCAAAACCATATTTTTGAAACACAGAGACACAGAGGACACAGAGAGAATGGAGGAGTCTCTATATATATTTAACGAAACAAAATTTCCCTCTCTGTGTTCTCTGTACCTCTGTGTTTCAGATATACTAGATAAGGCTGCATCTATGGACAATATTTTTGAAGAAGCCGGCCGAGCTTGGCGCGAAAAAAATAAAAATCACAAAAGCGACTCCTCTGCTGCAAAAAAGCAAGCGAAGCCAAAAAAAACACTCTATAGTAATGAGGATGCCCGCATGGCCGAAATGATGCAGCGCATGCACGAGATGAAACGAGATATCGACAACCGATTAATGCACCTACTTGAACAAGCCAAAAGAGCTAATATCGCCGATATCGACCGCTTTATGAATGCTCGCATTCACCTTTTTGCTCAAGATTTTGAAAAAATCCAAGACATCCAAAAGCAAATCAAACAACTGCAAAGCACGGGTCCAACAACCATCCAAGAAAGCGGTCAGCCTTTTACCTCAACACAAAAGCCCAGCAAGACCCCTGAAAAAATGACACAAGAGCGCAAGGGAAAAACCCGAGGCGCCAGGAAAAAATGGATTCCTATCCAATAACGCGCACCTCATGAAAAGGAGTTTGCATCCATGAAGCGTATCGATTTATTTATGCCTATTGCCAATAACTACGGTGTATTGCACCACTTCACACATAAAATGTTTGATGCACTACAGCACCGTGGTATCAAATGTAGACTGCTTGAAGCTAAAAGAAATGATCCAGCCCCATTTTTAGATGCCCTTTTCAACGACCCCCCTGAATGCACTCTCTCATTCAATGGACTGCTTCCCGATGATCACGGCCGCTTTTTCTGCGATATGATTCAAGTGCCGCATGTAGCTTGCCTCGTCGATTCCCCAAATAGCTTTTGGCCACTTACACGCAGTAAATACACCATCATCACCTGCGTGGATAAAGCTTCCGTCGATTTCTTCCATGGTCTTGGGTTCGACAACGCCATCTTCTTACCTCATGCTATCGAACGCACCCTAATACCCGACGCACACGCTAAACGCGATTATGATGTGGTCATGCTTGCCTCATGCATCGACTACGAAACCATTAGGAACTCTTGGCAAGATAAATTTCCCCTTCCACTGCGCCAAGCGATGGAAGAAGCGGTTGAAATCGCCCTTGCCGATTGGAACACCCCTTATCATCTGGCTTTTGTCCAAGCATTAGATCGACAAGTGCATCTACAAACCGGCATCGATCCACAACAGGTGGATTTCATTACCGTCCTCGATGAAATCGAAATGTTCCTCCGCGGCAAAGATCGCGTCGAATTGATCAAAGCGATTGATGAAGCTAAAGTCGATATCTTCGGCTCCGCCGATGGCTTGACAGGATGGAAAAAATACCTAGGCCATAAACGCAATGTCACCATCCACGATCCTGTGCCCTTCGCCCAAGCATTGGAAATCATGAAACACAGCAAAATCGTCCTCAACAGCTGCCCATGGATAAACAATGGCGCCCACGAACGCATCTTCGCGGGCTTAGCCTGCGGCGCCCTGGTCATCACCAACGAAAATAAATACCTCAACGAACAGTTCCAAGACGGAAAATCCATCGTCTTCTATCACACAAAACGTTGGGATAAAGCCAATCATCGCATCAACGAATATCTAGCCAATGAAGCTAAACGTCAACATATTGTCTCTCAAGGACAAAAAATAGTGATGCAAGCCCATACCTGGGATCATCGCGCGGCTCAGTTGGTCAAAGAGCTGCCACCGCTCATCAAGAAAATAAACGAACAAACCAAATAGAACGATGCAATTATAAAAGTTGACTTTTTCTTTAAAACACTCTTAAAGTTGTTCTTTACAACCCCTATAGCGACATTCGGCAAATTATGAAAACCTTGTTCAGACTACTATCTCCCTATTTCACCATCCCAGCTCTCCTTACAATCCTCTCTTGTACTCCTGTCACCGCTGAAGAGATCAAGTACGCTCCCTTTATTGTCCATACCATCCCAAAATGTGGCACACATTGCATGGAACGGACAATTGAATTACTGATTGGGAAAACATGCTTAGCAAAAGGCCTCGAAGAAAAAAGCTTTTTGCTTTCAAAAGAGCAAAACAAAATCGTAAGAACCATCGACCCCTATTCTGACGAGAAAAAAGCTGTGCGCGAAAAGTGGGGGTACAAAATGGTATGCATTTATCGTGATCCCCGCGATGCCCTTATCTCCCATCTATTCTATATGCGCACCTTTGCAGGCAAGGGCCTAAAAAGGGATTTCTTTGTAGTTTCAAAAGATTATGATCAACTATCCTTAGATGATCAATTAACCACTCTCATATGTGGCAAAGCCGATATGTCCTCGTATCTTAGTTTTTATAACGATAGAATTACTTGGGCTTTTGATCCACTGACCCTCCCTATCAAATATGAAGATCTTGTGGGTTCCCACGGCGGCGGCAGCGATATCAAACAACGAGAGGCCATCGTCAACATTGCCAATTACCTAAACGTAGCCTTAAGCGATCAAAAGCTCCAATTCGTTGTCGATAATCTTTATCAACCAGATGCAGTTAAATCAGAAAAACATGAACAATTTAAACGTGCTACCATCGGTAATTGGAAAAAATTTTTCAAGCCCAAACACAAAAAGCTATTCAAACAATATTTTGGCAAAAAGTTGATTGAGCTACGTTATGAAAAAAATAACAACTGGTAAATCCTGTTGTTAAAAAAGTACACCCATGCGGATCGACATCTTTACCGGCATTAAAAGCCAATACTCTGTCCTTAACCACTTCGCCATCAAACTCCATGATGCTTTGCAAGACATTGGAGTGAAAACACGCTTACTATCTGCCCATGAAAAGGATCTAATAACACAAATCACACAAGATCCCCCTGACTGTACACTCTCGATGAATGGCATCACCCCCAACAAAAATGGACACTTGTTATTCGATCTACTACGCATTCCCCACATATCCTATCTCGCAGATTCCCCTTTGCATTTCATGTTTCTGCGCTATAGCCCCTACTCTATCATCACCTGCGTAGATCGATTAGCCGCTCACTTCATCCGCACGACCGGCTTTTCCAACGCCTTCTTCATGCCCCACGCGGTCGAAAGCTCCCTCAAAGTAGACCCACATATCAATCGCTCTTATGATGTAGTCCTCATGGCCACTTGCATCGATCATGAAGAAATCCGCAAATCATGGCGCAAGAAATACTCCCTACCACTTTGCCACGTCATGGAAGAAGCGGCTGAAATCACTCTTTCCGATCAGATAACGCCGCACTATTTAGCCTTCACCCAAGCGCTAGAAAATCACGAAAAAGGCCGCTTTACCATAGACCAAAATAGTCTTGATCTCATTCCTATCTTCAACGAAATTGAACTCTATGTCAGAGGCAAAGATCGCTTCGAAATCGTCAACAACATCAAAGATGCCCATGTGCATGTCTTCGGTTCCAAAGCACAAATTGGACAGGGCTGGGAAAAATATTTAAGCCATCAATCAAACGTCACCATCCACCCTGCGATCTCCTTCACCGAAGCCCTCAAAATCATGCAACAAAGTAAAATCGTTCTTAACAGTTGTCCTTCAATCAAACACGGAGGACATGAGCGGATCTTCGCTGGTCTTGCCTGCGGGGCTCTAGCTTTTACCAGTGAAAATCCCTATCTGAGTGAACAATTTAAAGATGGGGAATCGATCGCCTTCTATCGCCATAACCAATGGGATAAAATTAACTTAAGCATTAATGAATATCTAGCTGATGACCAAAAATGGGGAACTGTTGTCTCCAAAGGACAAGCCGTCGTCACCAAACACCATACTTGGGAACAGCGTGCCCAACAGCTCATGGAGTTCCTACCTGGCGTGATCAAAAGCATCAAACTCTCTCAAGTCCCATCGAAAAAATCATGATAGCCAAGATAGACGTCCTAATGCCTTCGCAAAGTCAGTATCAAGTACTGCAGCATTTCACGCTGAAATTTTACGAGGCGCTAAAACGCACAGGAATAGCCTGCCGATTACTTCAAGGAGAAGATTGTATCACAGTCCCTTTGCATTCCCCTCCCGATTGCACTTTAGGCTTCAATGGAGCCATCCTAATGGAAGATGATACTTTGCTCTGCGACCATCTTAAAATCCCCCATGTCGCCTGCCTTGTCGATCCCTCTTATCGCTTTTTTAACCTCATGCACAGCCCCTATATCATCATGACATGTGACGATCAATTTTCTCTCCAACTACTGCGTGAAAGGGGTTTTAAGCGAGCACTTTTCATGCCACACGCCGTAGAAAGCGATCTATCCCCTACACTTGGGAAAGAGCGTAGTTATGAGATTGTCATGTTAGCCACCTTAATCGACTGTGAGAAACGGCGTCAGCATTGGGGAAAGCTCTTCTCTGCAAATATACGAAAACGCATGGAGAAAGTGGTTAGCTTAGCTTTAGCAGATGACACCACCTCTTTCCTTACCTTTATCGCCCAAGTTTTCAGCGATATTTCGCTAGCCTCCCCCCTCGAACAAACTGTCTATCAAGAAATCGAACTATATATTAAAGGAAAAGATCGCTTAGACCTCATCCAAGCTATCAAACATCATCAAGTGCACCTTTTTGGCAACACTCCCGAGGATACCTCGTTTATCTCTCAAACCAACGTGGTCATCCACCCCGCCGTCACTTATGTCGAAGCGCTCAGTATCATGCAAAAAAGCAAAGTCGTCTTAAACAGCGGTCTTAAAAACATCTGTGGGGCACATGAACGCATTTTCAGCGCCGCGGCTTGTGGGGCCGTAGTAGTCACCAATAACAACCCCTTCCTCAGGCAACATATGGTAAATGAAGAGGATCTCATCCTCTATCGACGCGCCCATATGGATAAAATCAACACCACCTTAAATACAATTCTGGCCGATGAAGCAAAATGGCACCAAATGGCTAGTCGCGGACGCCACAAAGTTATGGCACATCACACCTGGGATCAGCGCGTGCAAAAGCTACTCACAGACCTCACTCCCATCATCAAAAAAATACGCATTGCATCAAATCAATCATAGAATTTTGAAACACAGAGGCACAGAGCTCACAGATAGGATTCTGCATATGCCCTGAACATGCGCAGAACCCTCTCTGTGTACTCTGTGCCTCTGTGTTTCAAAATTTTAAAATGTGCCCTCATCTGCATTTTCTTTTAATTCTGAAAACGTCATACTCTCTCCTCATTAACTACAGTTGTCACCTATGAATAAAAATGAGATCACAAAACTCAAACGTTGGTTCATCAATCAATGTCGCGACTTACCCTGGCGCAACCACCCCTCTCCCTATGCCGTTTGGGTGTCAGAGGTGATGCTGCAACAGACACAAGTGGCGGTAGTCATCCCCTACTTTGAACGCTGGATGCAGCGCTACCCTTCCATCCAACATCTAGCAGCAGCCCCTCAAGAAGAAGTGCTCAAAATGTGGGAAGGCCTTGGCTACTACTCACGTGCCCGCAATCTACATGCAGGCGCACAGTATGTGGTCGAACACCATGCCGGCATCCTGCCCAATACCGCCGAGCAATTAAGCCATATCAAAGGCCTTGGCACCTACACCATTGGTGCCATCTTGAGCTTTGCCTTCCACCAGCGCATGGCCGCTGTCGATGGCAATGTCCTACGAGTATTAACACGCTATTATGGAATTTGCGATGATATCGTCAAAAGCGCAACGCTTAAGAAAATTCACACCCTAGCTACCGACTTACTACCTGAAAAAGAACCGTGGATCGTCAGCGAAGCGCTCATCGAATTAGGGGCCACGGTATGCGCGCGACAACCCAAATGCCTGCAATGTCCACTCAACAACAGTTGCCAAGCCTTTCTCGAAGGTAAGACGGAGCAAATTCCTGTCAAAGCCGCCAAAGTTGCCATTACTCCACTCTACCGCAGCGTAGCCGTAGTGTCTCACCACAACTGCCTGCTCATCAAGCGCGGCGCCAAAGGCAAAATCATGGCCGACCTCTGTGAATTCCCCTATGTGGAACTCACCCAACCCGACGCTCAAAGTGAAATATTACAAACATACATGGAAAAGGCGTGGAAACTCACCATAGAATGGCAACAAGCATTGCCGCCCGTCAAACACTCCTTCACCCGCTATCGCGCCCTATTGCTTCCCCACATATTCTCAAGCCAAACGGCCGAAGCCGTCTCAGACTACGAATGGGTAGACATAGAAACACTTAAGCGGCTGCCTTTCTCATCCGGACACCGCCGCGTCTTTGAAATGGTCTTAAACCCGCGATTAAACCTAGAATCGACGCTTTAGTAGTTATTTATGCAGCAATGCCATTTGTTGGTGTGGCTGGCTTGGCTTTTACAAAAGCCCCCTGTAGCCTACTGAGCACCAAAGCAAAGCCTCCATTGCCACACACATTAGCACAAGTGATCACAGGATCGAATAAGATATACAGCGCTGTAATCAGCGACGACATCTCAGAATTAAAACCCAAATGCCCCTCAAGAATAGGGAGCATCACAATGATGCCTCCACCTGGTATCGCCGCCACAGAAAATTTTGCCATCACGAAATACATAGCAAAAACTAAATAACTCATAAAGAGCGGTTCCGGTGCACCAAAATTCTTCATCACAGCAAAGGCAAAGATCGGAATGGCAAAGCAATCGCCTATCAAGTGAATATTCACTGTGGCAGGAATAACCAGACGCGACAAATTGGGATTGTTTGAATTTTTCTCTGCGCCCATAATTGTCAAGGGCATCGCCGCCGCACTCGACATACTCCCAAAGCCCGCTATCGCCGCCGGAAGCATGTTTTTAAAGCTACTGATGAAAGGCGCTTTCTTAAATTGATTCGCAGCCAAATAGATAAAGGCAATATAGCTAAGCTGCGCGGCTGCCACCAACACAAAAACCAAAGCGTAGTCTTGAATGATGCTTTTCATCACTTGATCATGGATCAATTTGACGATAAAGCCTGCAATGAAAACAGGAATCACACAAGTGATCACCCGCAAGATCATGTCTACGATCGTATCAAAATAGGACGACAGCTTTGCCGACCCACGTGGAACAAAAAACGAACACCCAATCCCCAGAATGATGCCCGCAAACATTGCATGGTCGTTAGCGATTAATTTAGGCAAATTAAACGACCACATTGGCTGTAGCTCAATCAAATCCTTGGGCAATGCAATCGACAGATCCAGATTATAAATCGCCGCACCAATGTTATAGCTGATCATGGTCGAAATAAAATTAGAACAACACACACCCACTAAGATCAATAAGATGATCTTCGTCGCACTACTTGCCAGCTTTGATAGCGTCTTAAATAGAAGCATGAAGATGATGCATGGCAGCACAAAGATAATGGCAGACTTGATTGACAAACTCAAAGCATACAAAAATGCTTTCACGGACAACGACATGAAGCCATCCAGCAGAATGACTAACAGAATCACGGCTAACAGAATAAACGGCATCTTGCGAAACATGGACAACCTTCCATAAATTTTAAATTGAATCGGGATTGGAGATTAGCAACTGGAGATAGTTAACGGCTGAGCACAGCCGTCGTACGCGTTGTGAAGGTCAATACGATGTTTTTAACAAAGAAACACATAACAAAAAATACCATCTTATGAAATGTATGCCACTTATTCTAATAGATATAAACAATATATACAATAAAAATTTTGTGCTCTCTTCAAATGGACTGAATGGACTGAATGGACTGGGTGGACAGCTTTCTTGTCCACTTTTAGTCCATAAAGTCCACTTCGTCCATGCCGTCCATTCAGTCCATGCCGTCCATTTCTTTAATAGAACAATATGTCCCTATCCAATACGGTTAATGGGATTATAAATCCTATTAGCTGTTTGCAAGACTCGCATCGATCTATATCCTAAATCGCGCACTTTGTTGGCAGCCAGCTCCCCAAGCACACCTGCAAAGTAAAAATAGGCTATACCAATTGCGCCGCCTAAAACAATTCCTTTTCTCCTCCCATCTCGATAATTATAGTCATAGTCGCACTGGCGGATTTCAGCCACACTTACATTATTTCTGATGCCTTCTCGAATACATTTGTCTGCTCGACTTTCACCTGAAAAAAGGTAATTACCAGCAATTACTAAAGGAACACATGCGAGTAAAGAACAACTAAGTGCTGAAATATCTTCAACTTTTTTAAATGCCGCTCCTTTTTCTGGAAGCGGGGCATTCCACGCTTCTTGCAATGTCGCATAAGTCTTATTTTCTTGGGCCGATTGCACTGAATTTGGCTTAAGCATATCATTATTTAAATTCATAATACAACTCTCCTTCAATTATTATTTACGTATTAATTATATACTCCATAAATTTATTATTAATTAAGGAAATATTAAGATCTCTTAAATTAAATCAGACTACCCACAAAATTGAATATGTACTTCAGCAATCATGCTTATCCTGTTTTTTGTTTTTTATAAATACATGATGGTTTAGCCAGATACTAGACCCCTTTATTTTGCAGCGGTTCCCGCCAATAAACTTTCTCAAGGAAAAGCAATCACTTTAGCAACATTTTTTTTGTAAAGTCCCGTATTTTCGGGCAAGGGCACGGGCAAGGGCATGGGCACGGGTTTTTTTAGCGGGAATTGCTGTTTATTTTGCTTTTCTGTTGACTATATCAAGCAAATTTGGGAATTTCTCACCAAATTAATGAGGCACCATGCATTCTCTACGTTCACTTTCTCTTTCAACTATCACAATCGCACTCACATCCCTTCTGTTTATTGCATCAGCTCCTCCTCTTCACGCTGATGCATACGACAGCCCGCTTTGCTGTCCACCTTCAATCTCCTTACTAGATGGTCTAAGCGCTCATATCGATTTCTTATGGTGGAGAGCTGAAGAAGAAGACCTATCCATCGGCAAGGAAGTCACCATCGAACGCACAGGACTCAATCGCAGTACCAATAACTACACCCTACTGTCGAAAAAATCGAACGAAAAGCACCTCAATTTTGACTACGACCCCGGCTTTCGCCTTGGACTTTATTATACCGTCCCTGGCTATTGCTGGGATATGTCGCTCGCTTGGACACACTTCCAAAATACCGCTAGCGCGCATGGCAAAAGTGATCTCGTCCCCGAAGGCTCGACGCGCAATAAATACCGCGCCTTTGTCCCTTTTTGGGAATCGCTCACCCAAAACTTTCCGCTGCACTCCAAGGCCAAATGGACACTCGATCTCGATTGGTTAGACCTAGACGTTGGCCATCAATATGAGATCGCGACACACTTTAGCTGTCGCCCCTTCTTCGGCTTACGCATGGCTAATATTGATCAAAGCTATCATGTGAACTCGAAGAACCGTATCACAGGCAACTTCAACGGCAACTCATACGAGTATGTCAGCAAGAGCAAAGCCAAATGCGATTTCTTGGGTGTTGGCCCACGCTTAGGCGTCGATGCACAACTGGACATTGGTTGTGGGCTTTCCTTTTTCGGACAAGGCGCTGTTTCTATACTTTTTGGCAAATTCGACAGGCATGCGCATGAACATTTCGAAAATGAGGACTTCTATTACTACCAATTTCGTAACTATACTGACGACGTGCATAGCAAATGGGGATGGAGCTCGCGCGTTTCTACCGATTTAGCTATAGGTTTAGCCTGGGAACACTGTTTTGAAGTCTGTCAGCACACATACCCCTTTACCTTAGCAGTGAGTTGGGAACACCATGTATTCTACAATTTCAATAACTTCAACTTCGAATCTAACAGCTTTATGGCTGATGGATTTACCAACACCGCCACGCATGGTCTCGATTTCGGCCCTTACGCCAACTTATTCCCCACCAACAAGCGTCATGGTGACCTCTATACCCAGGGCCTCACCTTCACAGCAGGCATCGGCTTTTAACCAAGACCTAAACTAGTCCCAAACTTATTAACGCATCATTGCATATACATTATTGTCTGATTTATTTTTCAACGCAAAGGGAACACATAAGAACGCCAAGGCGCAAAGAAAGGACATGCTTTGGTAAACGGGTCTATAGCTTAGATTGCAGCATACTAAGAGTGTACTAAAATGCGCAGCACCATTGCAGCAGCAAAAAGTCTCCAGTGGATTGCCTCAGCAATCCGCTGGAAGTGCCTCACAATCATCGCTATGCCAAGAGTTGCGAGTCAGGCGACCCACACAACAACTATGAAAATTCTGTCTGTTGTGTGGGTCGCCTGACTCGCAACTCTTGGCATAGCGATGATTGTGATTAGTTTTAAAGTTCATACTATCCTAGCTTCGCTGTCTTTGCCGCCTTACAATCTAAGCTATAGACCCGTTTACCTGAAGCATGTCCTTTCTTTGCGTCTTTGCGTTCTTGTGTGTTCCCTTTGCGTTGAAAAAAAATCAGACAATAATGCCTCTAAGACTAAACTACAATAGATGAGGGACCAACACCTGGGTATTGTAAATTATACCAGAACACAATTGCTTGCTTTGTGTTTCCCTAAATTGCTTGTTTTTTGCCCCCCTCTCTTCACGCCTTCTTCACACCTTTTGTTAACTTCTTAAGTACCCCTTCAACCACATCCTGCTCTAATGATGGCCAGATGATGCTCACCGCTTGTGATTGCTTGTGACACTCCATTAACACCTTGCCTGTCAGATGATACAGCCGCTTAACTTCACCCTCAGAATAAGTTGGCAACCGCTCCCTCACCTTGTTACATATTTCTTGCCTTAACGCCACCACTTTCTTAGCCAACTCGGTTCCTCGATCGACAACTTTCGCATCGCCAATTTTGTAGATGCCCCCCAAATCTTCAGCCTCAAGCTTATCCCCTTTCAAAGCTGTTGCCATCATATCATAATAAAAGTGCGCCGTCGCATGCTTTAACAAACCAGTGGCAGTCATCATATGTTGATAGATCGTGCGATTCCCCGCCGCACAAGTAAAAACAAAATCTTCTAAAGCATTGAAATCAAATTGTTCCTTAGACATTGGTTTCAAAGCTTTCAAATGATTATTCTTGTCTAACATCAACGCATGCGGAGTAAACCCTGCCGGAGTGAAATGTCCCTTCACCAACCATTGCAATAAAGAAACAATCGGATTCACGATCTTAAGATCTTCTACACTCACATCCCCTTCACTACTTTTCCATGGATGTGCGCACAATGGCTGTAGACGCTCTGCCAGAGCTACACAACCATCCTCAGCAACCTCCATTATCCTAACAGGAGAAACCCCAAAACAACTTCCAGAGCTATGTCTAAAGTTTTTAACACCTAAAGCCGCTCGATTTTGAGCCACCAAAGCAACACAATCAGCACGTCCTTCAAGAGCAAATACACGCATACGATCCCGCAATGACGTGGTATGCACTAACTCATCACCCAACACCACCTGCTTTCCTTGAAACCAAATGCTATCACCATTCTTCAAACACCTCCTCCACGCCATGTGGACAGGGTCTTCGTGCTGAAACACCTTGCATCCATTATCTTCAAGCACCCCTTCCAATGCCGCTGCCGCATTACCTTTAGCATTAGACATATAATAAGAGGCTATCCCAACAATGCCTTGATTAATGATAGATACAGCCTTAGCCCGCCCATTGATTTGCTTAATCCATTGATCCAAAACTTTATGATCGATGCTATTCAGCGGCTTAGCTTTGAGGATCTTTTTGAAAACAGCTAAAGGCAGCGCCCCTTCGTTAATCCCTTCAAGATTAATAATCCTATTGAAATTCAAGGCTTGCTTTGAGGCGGTGGTAAGGAAAGGCTTCGACTGCCCATTGTCCTCTGAATAACTTTTCAACCCACATTCAAACAACGCTTTTAAAGCTGTGCAAGGTCGATTTAAGAGCAACTCAACAAATGGTCCCGTCGCTCGATTCCATTTAATGATCGCATGCCGCGCCGCGAAAAAATCACTTTCCTTAACACTATACCCTTGCCCTGTGCGCTTTAAATAGATCTCATAAACACTCATATGGGACTGAATCAAAGACAATTGTTTGAGGAATAGAGTGTGCGTTTTTTGGATAGCTTTGTAAAGACATGATTGCTGCAGTTCGATACGCAACAAGAAAGCACTAAGACAGTAAAAGGCCCGCCATAGACGTCCTCTAAAATGATTAGCCTGGTATAGACAAGTACCGGAAAAATTGGCTATCAGAGGCAAAGATAAAGTCGATTCATTTGTCTGATGAGCCGCCTGATAGATCTCTTGCAGATTGCGCTTTAAAAGACCATGCATGGCACTATTGTTTTGGATAATATCGCTGATCGCCAAAAATATTCATCTTATTGGCAATGACTTCAGCGTATTCCCTTTCCGCTTCTCGCTCATAGACCACAATTTCGCGGCTTGTGGCATATGTCTCGCGGCGCGAATGCCAGCGATTCTTGACATTATCAATAAGATCGAAGGTATAATATGTCACCATGTCATCTTCTAATCCAATCCAACGGATATACGAACAATCGACATATTTACCGAAATAACTTTCAAAAGTAATGTAGATTTCTAAATTACAGGGCGTAAAAGGATAACTAACAAAATCCCCTGCTAAAACAGGGTCTTGATTGAGCTTGGCTAGCAGATTTTCCGTCAAATCAACAATGAGCTCACGCGCTTCACACATCTCGATAATATCTTGTGAAATAAACTCGAGCTGTATCGTTTTCAGCCCCCCATCATAATAGGATTTGGCTTGTTCTAGGCGCAAATGTTGCTTGTGTTTAGCATCCACAGCCAAATTCTGGACAATACTCGTGACAGGAGCCGAGTTAATGACTTCGTATCCGGCTGTCCCATCACCACGGATCAACTCTTCATCCTTACTGTCCGGATTGAAGAAGGTACAACATGAGGACATGCACCCACACCCCGATAAGGCTATTGACAGCACACTTAAAACTAATAAGGACAACACGCGAGTCATCAACCGACCTTTTCTGCTTTTATAGTTGAATGCCAATCCTATGATTTTACGAAATATTTGCAAAGCTTAATTTAGATCGAAATAGCCCTTATACCAGTCGACAAATTTAAAAATCCCTTCTTTAAGCGATGTTTTCGGAGTAAAATTAAGCATCAGCCTACTGTTACTAATATCGGCATATGTCGCTTCCACATCACCAGCTTGCATTGGCAAATGACGCACTGATGCCTTCTTTCCTAACGCTTCTTCAATCGCCGAAATCAACTCTGAAATAGGCTCTGGATGATGATTGCCAAGATTAAAAACCTCACAACTAGCCCCCAAATCCATAGCCGCCACCGTGCCTTGGATGATGTCATCAACATAGGTGAAATCTCGTCGCATGTGACCATAGTTATAAAGGTCTATCGGCTTTCCTTCTAAAATGTCCTTAGTAAAGGAAAAATAGGCCATATCGGGGCGCCCCCAAGGACCATATACCGTAAAAAAGCGCAACCCCGTCACTGGAATCCCATAGAGATGATGATAAGTATATGCCATCAACTCATTTGTTTTCTTGGTAACCCCATAGAAACTCGCTTGGTGATCGGTAGGATCGCTAGTTGAAAAGGGGATCTTCGTATTCGTCCCATATACAGAAGATGAAGAGGCATAAGTCAATACCACGCCATTATGGTGACGACAAGCCTCTAATATGTTCAAAAAACCCGTAATGTTAGCTGTAACATAGGCTTGTGGGTTTACGATCGAGTAACGCACTCCCGCCTGTGCTGCCAAATGTACCACGTGCGTGGTATTGTGTTTCACCAAAGCATCTTGTAATAACAAAGGATCAGTGATATCGCCGTCAATTGTCCTAATGCCACTATGCGACAATTCGCGCGCGCGGTCGCGTTTGAGTTGCGGCTGATAATAATCATTAAAATTGTCGATCCCTAGCACCCGGTCGCCGCGCGCCTGCAAAAAGCGCGCCAAATGAAAGCCAACAAAACCCGCTGCACCTGTGATTAAAACACGTTTTTCTGTCATAAATATATCTCTATTTTTAGCGCCATAAAATCTGCTTCTTGGGCAACACAATCAACCCCAAAATCACCGAAAACCATAACGTCGTCAAACGCACCACTAATGTTAATGCCACGGCCGCCGATGGCACGATACCTTGCCACATCAAGAGCTGTAGCATTGTCACCTCCGCCCCTCCAAGTCCACCAGGAAGCAGCGTAATCCCTCCAATCACTAATGAAAACCCGTAAATGAAGATCGCAGCAACTAAATCAATCTCATACCCAACAAAATGTACAAGGGCATAAAGCGCAATGGCCTCAGCCACCCAAGCACACACCCCACAGGTGAGAGCGACCAATAAGACTCGCAGTTTAAAGCAACTTCTAAACGCTAAAATCATCTCCAAAATAAATTCAACGCTCTTTGCAAAACGCTCAGGTAAATTTCTCTTGGCAACCCCTTCTAAACTTCGCAACCAATTATCCTTTTGGATTGTCAACAAAATCAAAACAAACATCGCTAAAACAACAAACAACACAGGCCTCACTTGGGGATAAATCCAAAGTCCACCACACGCCAGAATAGAGACAGACATCAAATCGGACAACCTTTCAGATAAAAAAGCCCCAAAGCTCTTACGAAAAGGCACCCCATAATCTTTCAAGAAAACACCTCGCAGCGCTTCACCCGTTTTTCCTGGTGTCGTCGTCAATGCAAATCCCGACATATAAATCCGCAAGCTCTTGGCCCACGGAATCCGATGTCCTAGTGTCTTTAAAAAAAACTGCCAACGTGTAAAACGCAAGCCATAGTTGACTAACGACAAACTCAAAGCCAATAATATCCCCTTGATGCCAACACGTGAAACAGCATCCACCACATTCTCCCACCCACCCCACAGAGTAAAAAGAAAATAGCCCAGAATGCTCAATAATACGGTAATCAGGAGGGCCTTAAATCGCCAACCGCTCAACAAATGCTTATGCAACTCTTCATCTTTTTGTTCTAACAACAAATCCTCACTTCTGGAAACAATTTGCAAAAGATTGTACAAAATCGTATAAAATGTCACCAACTCTATTTTTTTTACATTTATACCGAACGTGACTCAAAATTTGATATTTCCAGCTGCGCCAAAACCCCGGGGATTTTCGCGCAGCTGGAAATACCAAATTTTGAGTCACATTCGATATAACGACAAAGGTTGAAATCCATGTCCACGCAACGTATCCCCCTATTCCTCATCTGTCTATTTTTAGCTCTATTTCCACATACTCATGCTTCTCAAAAAGTCTCCCAAAACCCAACTCATAAACCTTTTATTATTGTTAGCCCTCCTAAAAACGGCACCCATCTCGTCGGCAAAGCCCTAGAACTCATCACCAATAAAGCTGGCACTTATCATTTAGTACAGATCAATGACCATAATGATGCCCTACAATTAATCTTAAATGATACAGAGAAACATAGCTTCTCCGTGATCCACAAAGTACCTAAAAAAACACTGAAAGTACTAGTGCAAAAAGGCTACAAAATCATTTTTATTGTCAGAGATCCTCGCGACCAACTGATCTCCCTGCAAAATTGGTTGCGTGAAGGCCAGTGGCCATGGATTAAAGCAACGCGAATCAAAGACGAAAATGCCCAACTCGAAGAAATCATCACAGGAAAAATTAATGGGTGGAGGGGTTTTAAATCGTGCTTCTTGAACTATGAAGCTTTGCTTAAAAAGCTCCCCAAAGAAGCTGTTTACAAAACCCGTTTTGAAAAGCTCGTAGGTCCCCAAGGCCAGGGCTCTAAAGCAGATCAAATTGAAGAAATCATTCAACTAGCTCAATTCTTAGAAATCGATTTCTCTATCGCCCAGGCCGAAACGGTAGCTCAACAAATTTATGGCAACACTTGGACCTTCCGCTCAGGTCAAATAGGCAACTGGAAAAACCACTTTACAGCACACCATAAAACCATCTTTAAAATATTATATAATGACCACCTCATTCGCTTAGGCTATGAAACCAATGACAAATGGTAGCATCAAATAATTTTGGTGCCTCAAAATCGAAATTTTGCTAATCATATACAACCGTAAAAAATTAAATTTTAAATTCTCAAACCCACACTAATCAGAGGAGCAGCAGTCTTAGCCATATCATGAGCTATTCTGCAATAAACATCATGAAAGCAACATCAAAGACTTTACCTACAAATAAGTTATCCTTATTTCTCACATGCTTATTCACCACTCTATTGACAACACTGTTCGCCGCAGAAATGCCTTCAAGTATCCCATCGCTCACCCTTACACAACGGCAGCTATGTGATCTAGAACTACTCATGAACGATGGCTTCGCTCCATTGAAAGGCTTTATGAATAGCGAAAACTACAACCACGTTGTAGATGAAATGCGCCTGGCCGATGGCACCCTCTGGCCAATGCCAATCATTCTCGACGTCAATGCGAAAACAAAACAAAAAATTGAAGGCGCGACAACGATTGCCTTGCGCGATGGCGAAGGCGTGGTCTTGGCTCTACTAAACATCTCTGAAATATGGAAACCTGAAAAACTTGTCGAAGTCAAAAACGTCTACGGGACAACCAGCACAGACCACCCTGGTGTTGACTATATCATGAACCAAACAGGCGAATACTACGTCGGGGGTGAAGTCACAAAGGTTGCCATGCCCAGACATTACGATTTCCCAGACATCCGCAAAACTCCAGCCCAACTAAAAGCTCTGTTTAAAGAAAATGGCTACGAAAAGGTGGTTGCCTTCCAAACTCGCAATCCCATGCACCGCGCCCACCAAGAACTCACCCGCCGTGCTGCCGAAGAAGAGGGGGCCCACCTGCTCCTACACCCAGCTGTAGGACTTACTAAACCGGGCGACGTCGATTACTTTACCCGCGTCAAATGCTATCAAAAACTTCTTCCCTATTATCCTGAAGGCTCCGTTACCTTAAGTCTTTTACCCATCTCCATGCGCATGGCTGGACCACGCGAAGCCCTCTGGCATGCGATCATCCGCAAAAACTATGGATGCACGCACTTCATCGTCGGTAGAGACCATGCAGGTCCTGGTAAAGATAGCCAGGGAGTGGATTTTTACGACCCCTATGCAGCCCAAGAGCTTGTCAAAAAATACGCTCCTGAAGTTGGCATTGTCGCAGTGCCTTTCAAAGAAATGGTCTATATCAAAGAAGACAATAACTATCAGCCAATCGACCAAGTAGCGCCAGGCAAAACCGTGCTGAACATCTCAGGGACACAACAACGCAAAATGTTGCGTGAAGGCCTAGAAATCCCAGAATGGTTCACCTATCCAGAAGTCATCAAAGAACTGCGCAAGGTGTTCCCCACTCGTGATAAGCAAGGGTTCACTCTCTTCTTCACAGGACTCTCTGGTTCGGGAAAATCCACCATCGCTAATGCCATCGCTGTCAAGCTGATGGAACTTCAGGATCGCCCAGTCACACTTCTCGATGGTGACCTTGTCCGCAATAGCCTCTCTAGTGAATTAGGCTTCTCCAAGGAACACCGCTCTTTGAATGTGCGTCGCATTGGTTTCGTCGCTAATGAAATCAGCAAGAATGGTGGAGTTGCTATTTGTGCATTAATCGCTCCCTATGAAGCCGACCGGCGCTATGATCGCAATCTGATCAGTGCGAATGGCAGCTTTATCGAAATCTATATCTCTACCTCGTTAGAACAATGTGAACAAAGAGATGTTAAAGGAATGTATGCGCTGGCACGCCAAGGAAAACTCACAGGCTTTACAGGGATCGACGATCCTTATGAAGCGCCTCAGAACCCTGAAATCACTATCGATACAGCTCAATATTCAATTACAGAAGCTGTAGACATCATTATTAACTACTTAACAAGTGAAAGATATTTCAGCTTAGTTAAATAGAACGTAGAGGCTGGAAAAACAATTGGACATGGACGAATTGGACTAACTGGACTACCTGGACGAACTGGACAGCTTGTTCCAATTCGTCCAAGTAGTCCAGTTAGTCCAATTTGAAAATTTTGTGCTTCTTAATTCAATTGCCACCAAAACACCGTTTTTCATATCATGTGGGGTAATCTAACACCACAACCAACCACCTTCCATGCAAGTCATTCCCACCGCTATTCCCGATGTGTTAATTCTCGAACCCAAAGTTTTTGGCGATGACCGGGGCTTTTTCTACGAAAGCTTCAACCAAAGAGTCTTGGCCCAAACTGCCGGCATCGACGATGCCTTCGTGCAAGATAACCATTCTCGTTCCGTCAAAAACGTGCTGCGCGGCCTACACTACCAAATCAAACAACCCCAAGGTAAACTCGTACGCGTCGTGGTGGGTGAAGTCTACGACGTCGCTGTCGATATACGCCAAAGCTCCCCCACCTTCGGAAAATGGGTCGGCATCCATCTATCAGCCGCAAATAAACGCATGCTCTGGATCCCTAAAGGCTTTGCTCATGGCTTTTTAGTCCTATCTGATGTCGCTGAATTCCTTTACAAAACCACCGACTACTATGATCCCTCTTCAGAAAGAAGCTTGCGTTGGGACGATCCATCCTTGGCAATCACCTGGCCACTTAATGGCACTCATCCCAGCCTTTCTGCTAAAGACAGCCAAGGACAACTATTTTCACAGCTAGAGGTGTTTGCATGAAAAAAATTCTCATCACCGGTAAAGATGGACAAGTGGGCTGGGAGCTCCAACGCACCCTCGCCACCCATGGCACTATCATCGCGCTCGATCGTCACTCCCTAGATCTAGCTCACCCTGCAAACATCCGCCACGCTATCAACGACATCAAACCAGATCTCATCATCAACACCGCGGCCTATACGGCAGTCGATAAAGCTGAGACTGATCGCGAAATGGCCCTAGCCATTAATGGCAAAGCCCCTGAGATCTTAGCTGAAGAAGCAAAAAAACAGGGCGCCATCCTGATCCATTTTTCTACAGACTATATCTTTGATGGCACCTCCACACAGCCCTATTCAGAAACAGATCTGCCCGCCCCTCTCAACGCCTATGGACATACCAAGCTACTTGGAGAACAAGCGATTCAATCGATTGGTGGCTCCTATCTCATCTTACGCACCAGCTGGATCTATGGCGCCCGTGGCAAAAACTTCCTCCTCACCATGCAACGCTTAGCCAAAGAAAGAGATGCGCTGAAAATCGTAGGCGATCAAATTGGAACCCCCACTTGGAGTCGCATGCTAGCAGAAGCAACTGCCCACATAGCCACCAAAGCTCTACAAAAGAATACCGACTCCCATCTCTGGGGACTCTACCATCTAACGTCCTCCGGACAAACCTCGTGGTACGCATTCGCCAAAGCCATCCTAGAATCATGTCAAAGACGCAATCCTGCCTTTCGTATGCCAAAACTCGATCAAATCACGACGGCAGAATACCCCTTACCCGCCAAACGTCCTCATTTCTCTGTGCTCTCCAATGCGAAAATACTCAAAACTTTCGGCGTGCAAATGCCCCCCTGGCAAGCAGCATTAGAACTATGCATGGATGAACAACAACAATATGCCAAGAGCCTGCCGTGAGAAAACTGTTTTCTAGAACGTGGAATCTTTCTCGTTATCTTATAGATTACTTCAAGCAAGGTTGGAAACACCACCTTCTAAAAGACTACTTGAAAGCTTTTCTCACCATTTCATTTTTCCAATCACATCGTCTACTTACCAACTTACGCGACATAAAAAAATATAACCGCGAAAGCCTCGTCAAACTTGCAAACACCACAAAGGGTCTTCATGCCCTATTGCCTAAAGACCCCCGTTTCACATATTCGATACTAATCCCCCTTGATGCTCCAACGCCAAGTCTTCTACATAGCTGCTTGCTGTCGGCCTGCAAACAAACGCCTCCCAATTTTGAAATCCTGATAGGCCACACCGACCCATTACCTCAGGCAATCAGCGCTGTCATCGAAGAACTCACAAAGACCTATCCACATCGCATTCACACACATCTCTTGCCTAAAGACGACTTTCCTCTTAATCACCTTGTCACCTACGCCACAAACAACTACCTGCTCATTTTGCACCAAGATGATTGGATTCGTCCCGACCTACTATTCCGCTATGAACAAACTCTGCGCGCCTTGCCACACCCCGAACGCACAGTTCTCTATTGCCACGAAAACCGAATCAATAAGCACGACCACTTCGTTCCCAAAAGCGATGTACCAAAACCTATCCTCCATTTCCCTTATTTCTTTGAAGGTTCATTTAGCCCACGGGGCTGCCTACTCCCTAAAATGTTATGGAAAAGCGTCAATGGCATTTCCAAAAAAAATCTAGGCGCTGAATTTGAAGAGCTGATTCTACGCCTGCATACCAAGGGAGCCATTTTCCAATGCATCCCTCTTAGCCTATATGCACGACGCACAGACACACCACCACCCAAAGAAACATCGCGCGCTGCACTCCTCCATGCCTTAGAAGACTACACACGCGAACAAAAACTCGCTTGGAATTGGCAACCTGGCTATCGTCCACATGATGTGCGCGCCATCCCCGACATCTCTGCCCCACATCAAGTGCAAGTGATCATCCCCTACAAAGATCAAAAGAAAATGACTTTAGACTGCGTCAAAAGCGTGCAAAAGCAAACAGGGGTAGCCATAAAAATTACTGCCATCGATAACGCTAGCCAAGATACCTCCATAAGCCTAGAGCTCCAACAAATGGGCGTCGAAGTTCTCACAGTGTTTGAACCTTTCAATTACTCCCGCCTCAATAACCTCGCCATCAAAGAAACAAAAACCGCCCAAGATTGCGATTTGGCCCTTTTCCTTAATAATGACGTAGAACTTGAAGCCGATGCTATCTGTGAAATGGTGCGCTGGATCAACCAACCCCACATCGGCATCGTTGGATGCCGTTTACATTATCCCGATGGACGTCTACAGCATGGAGGTGTAGCCTTAGACTACCACCTATCCCCCCATGCCATGTGCTGGGATCACCGCGAGCTCTTCAAATCCTTTGAGGAGATGCAACATACTAAATCATTAGGCATCGTTGATGCCGTCACGGCCGCTTGCGCCCTAGTCAACAAAGACAAATTCTTGCAAGTAGGCGGTTTCGACGAAGTCTGGTACCCCATCGCCTTTAGTGACACCAACTTAGCCATTAAATTGCATCTCAAAGGACTCAAAAGCTTCTACACACCCTATGCCAGCGGTATCCACCATGAAAGCGTCACCCGTAAAGAAGGCATTGAAGATTTTGAAAGCTCTCATTGGCTCCACCGCCTCTTACTTCAGCATCAACATCAACTTCCCACGCGTTATTTCCACTAATGTGCATGTGCAGCGTGGAATGCACCAAGTTGCTCGAGCAAGCCTAAGCGATCCCACTGTTGCCATATCTCTGTAATTTTCCCATTAGCGATGCGATAGATGCTAATGCCCGAAATCTTAAACTGCCGATGCGTCGGCGCCATTCCCTGAAACGGACCATCGTGCTTACCTGTCACTGTCCAACGTACGGTCACCACATCATCAGCAGCTAAAATATCATCGATTGTTGTCACCTTATGAGGGAAGGCCTTGAAATAATTGACCTCCGCCTGCTTCATCCCCTCCAAGCCCACTTTTGCATCGTGCACAGCTGGATCATGTAGCTGCACATGATGTGCAAGCAACTCATCCAAAACGTGCAAGTTCGTTGGATCATTCCGGTTGAAAAAGTCGAAAAGTCTACGTACCACATTGATATTATTGCGTGCGACCATAAACACTCTCCTTTCTAAAGGTTTGTCTACCCCACATAAAATAGCCCAGTCTAAAGGCTGACAACTTTCATCATCTCAAATTAAAATTATTTATTACACACAAATTGTGCTAAATAGTTATCAGCAACAATTTTATCGATGATACCTTTAACCATCGTCTCAATATCACTGCCGGCCGAATAACAAGCACGCGCGATAAAATTCACACGTCCTTGATCAATCAGATCATGTGTTTTTTCTTTGGCATTTGCTGTCCTTGGCTTATAAACAGCGATGGCATGTCCTCCTTCATCCTTCACCAAACGGAAGGAAGGGATGTCCGTTTCCCCATCTCCAATGAAAATCATATTTTCAAAGGGTAGCGCCCGTTCATGCAAAGGGATGAAGCGATTGATTTGCGTGTGATCACAGACATCTAAACTGCCTTTATTGATCCGAAATAGATACTGGGTTTTAGTGGTATAGTTAATCGCCA
>JABDFJ010000029.1 GCA_013286645.1 Chlamydiota bacterium
GGATGAACAGGATAGGCAGGATGAGCTCAGACGTGCGGGAAAACATCTAAGTTAAAAGCTTGCTTGCAAGAAATTATGTTCTGCTCAATGTATCGTTTTTGTTTTTATCCTATTTATCCTGTTCATCCTGTTAAACTTGTTTTTAATTTTCTCTGCATCACTGCGTCTCACCGACTCTGCGTTACAAAGTGGACAACGAAGCTGTCGATTCATTTCATTTTGTCCATGTCGTCCATAAAGTCCATGTCGTCCACTTCGTCCATTCAGTCCATTCAGTCCATGCCGTCCATTGCCTTTAGTTGACGGCAAAACCTAGCGCACACGTATTTTGTCACCCACTTTCAAATTGCGCGCCTTTTCTTCATTCAATCCATTCAATTTAAGCAAGTCCTCAAACTTAACATTAAATTGCTTGGCGATCTTCCAGGGGCTATCGCCACTTTTCATCGTGTAGTATTCGGGCTCCACAGCTTTAGTAGGGGTAGGTGCTTTCGGCGCACTATTAGCAACAACGGTCGCTTTGGGCGCAGACGTTGCTTGTCCTGCACCAGCTTTTGAAACAGGCACCTTTAAGACCTGTCCAATGCTTAACTTATTTGAAGTCATCTGATTCGCATTTTTAAGTGCTTCAACGCTAATACCATTACTACGCGCAATTTTTTCTAACACATCCCCTCGTTTAACGGTCACTTCCACATATTGGGTATTTTCAAGGGGTTGTGGTTCTGGGATAGGTTCTGCTTTGGCAATAGCCACAGGTTGCTTGACAAATTCTACATACCCATCTTCATCGATCACAATAGCTTGCGATGAATCATCCGTCGAAAGCTCCTTCAAGAAGTTGTCGACTTCATCAATGCTTGATGCCGTGTTCGCTTCTCTAACTTCCCGTTGGCTAATCGCTGTTTGCGATGGCTTATTCGGACGGCTTTCTACGAGTGCTTGGCTAATTTCGGGATGATCTGTCACGCTGTCGTCATCAGTATTTATCGCCAGCATAAATAGTAAAGCTAACAGCCCCGCATTAATTAAAAGGGCGATGATTATCGTATCTTTACGGCTCATTCCTGTTGCTCCTTCGAAAATGTGAAATTATTTAAAGTTTATTAACAATCCTCTGGAATTCTTCTCCCCGCTGGGCATAATCTGAGAACATGTCAAAGCTAGAACATCCAGGAGATAATAAGACAATATAACCCTTTTTAGATAAAGCAGCAGCCTGCTTCACTGCCGTGTCTAAACTATCAAAAATCGTCACAGGAATATGCGGTTCTAAACCTTGCTTGATCTTTGGCGCCGACTGCCCAATAGCACACACGGCTTTAACTTTTCCACGAAATGCTGTCACCCATGGCGTATAGGGCGCGCCTTTATCTACGCCACCTGCAACCAGCACGATATCGCGCTCTAGCAAATTCACAGCGCGAATCACCGCATCAATATTGGTGCCTTTGCTGTCATCATAATAATCTACACCAGCGACTGTGCGCACGAATTCAATGCGATGCGGCGGTTTTTTGAAAGAGGCTAATCCTTGGCAAAACTGATCACCAGATACCCCCATATCATTGCAAAGAGCATATGCTGCCATCAGATTTTCCACGTCATGACTATGTTTAGCTTGATAGTCTTTAGGCAGAACAAAGGCACGTATTCCAGATTGATAAACAGCAAGCGTATCGGTAGCAATATGACAGCAGGGACGATACCCATAGGAATACAACTTTGAAGCTCCAAAATCTGAAGCATAGGTCTCCAAACATGCGTCTTCCACATAGAGCTTGCCACCAGCTTTTAAACAGTCTTTCAAGCGTATTTTCGCGAGTGCATAGTCGTGCAAGGAAGGATACCGATCCAGATGATCAGGCGTGATATTCAAGATCACGCCAGCATCAAAATAGCAACCACTTAGGGTTTCAAGCTGAAAAGAACTCAGTTCGATGACAAAAACATCTGACTCATCCCCCTCATCCACCGCAGAAGTGAGCGGTGTGCCAATATTGCCTAAAGCCTTGGCCTTCATGCCAACACTATTCAAAATGTGCGCGACTAGTGAAGTGACTGTCGTCTTCCCATTCGTGCCTGTAATCGCCACACATCTCTTTGTAATCGCGAGGCACGCCAATTCGACTTCACTCATGATGTTAAGCCCTAACGCGCGCGCTTGCGCATAATGAGGATGTGATGTCGGAATCCCTGGAGACACCACAATGAGATCAAAAGTAGTTAAAGCAAGCTCTTGGCTTTGATGCAGTGTCGTTAACCCCTTACTGCGCAGCAAAGCAATCCCCGCATGCGTATCTAGCAATTTGGCATCACAATCCACTCCAACGACAATCGCACCGCGCCGCAATAAGTATTGCGCCGCCGATTGCCCGCTGAGACCTAATCCCAACACAAGCACGCGCTTGCCAGCTAACGATAATGTCGATTGCCCCATAATAGATCTCACTGAAATTTTAAAGAAGCCATCCCAATGATAGCCAACAACAAGCCAACGATCCAAAAACGCACGACCACTTTCGTTTCGGGCCACCCTTTGTACTCAAAATGGTGGTGCAACGGCGCTATCAAAAATATGCGCTTCTTATTGCGCAACTTATAACTTCCCACTTGCAAAATCACAGACAAAGCCTCTGCCACAAAAATACCCCCAATAATAGCTAAGAGAAATTCCCGTTTTAAAAGGACGGCCGAAACACCGAGAACGCCTCCTAAAGCTAGCGACCCTGTATCTCCCATAAACACTTGCGCTGGATGCCCATTGTACCACAGAAACCCGATGCACGCGCCCACAAAAGCACTTAGATAGATCGCGATTTCACCACTGCCTTCAATATAAAGGATATTCAGATAGCGCGCCAAATCGACGTGATTTGAGATAAAACCAATGCACGCCAAACAGCTAGCCACCATAATCAAACACCCTGCAGCTAAGCCATCCAATCCGTCTGTTAAATTGACTGCATTGGATGATCCCACAATCACGCAAACAATAAAGATGGCAGCCAGAATGGCTAACCCTCCCGACAAACTTAAAATATGTTCTTTAAAAAAAGGCATGTAAATACGCGTCGCATAATCTTCCAAGGGAATTGTCGTTGCCGCTTGCTGACTGCTTGAGTCACTTAATAGCAAAGGCACTTTACTCAGCTGCTCTTTAATGACAGGGGGTTGGAACCAATCTCCAATGCTAGTGATACTGGCAACTTGAGGGCTCAACAAATACAGCGCGACAATACCTGCAATCCCCCCTTGAATTAGAAGTTTCTGACGCCCTGTCAAGCCCTTCGTATTTTTATATTTAAGCTTTAAATAGTCGTCACGCGCACCTAGCAACCCTAAACACACAGTGGTAATAAAAAGAATCAATGTAAACACATGCGACAGATCCATCCACAGAAACATCGAAACAAGCATAGAAAACAAAATCAATGCACCACCCATTGTTGGGGTATCTTTTTTCTTCTGGTGCAATTGCCCCAACAAAGGACATTCATCCGTGCGTATCGATTGGCCAATTTTCATTTCATAAAGTTTTTTAATAAAGCTAGGACCTAAAAATATACTTAATACTAATGAGGTGATGGCAGCCAACATCATACGTGTCGAATAGTTTTCAAAAGCCAGCGGCACCTTTAATCCTAGAATTTCTCTTAAGAAATCGATAATAAAGAAAATCATGCTCTCCTACAGCTCCTCTAGAACTTTCCAGACGCCTTTTGCTCGCGACCCTTTGAGCAAGACAACGTCTCCTGGTGCAAGGTGTGTGCGCAGAGCTTCTACTACGCCACTGCGCTCCGCTGCCCACACTACAGGCCTTCCAGCCTCTTGCCAGCACTCTGAAATATGTTTACATTCTTGCCCGTAGCAAAGCATCATATCAACACGGTCCAAAGCATACTCCCCTACAGCACGATGACAGCCCTTAGAGAATTTGCCTAGCTCCACAATTTCTCCAATCACGGCAATGCGCTTTCCTCCCGGTTTAGGCAGAGGTAAACAATCTAAAGCGGCCTTGATAGACATTTCAGCGGCATTATAAGAATCATTGATAAACGTCGCCCCGAACTTTTCAACCCGTTGTAACCGCCGTTCAGGTAAAGATAATGTGGGAATGATGGCGGTAATTTCAGACCACTCCATCCCTAAATGAATAGCCACAGCAGCGGCTGCCAAAAAATTATGCCTAGAATGTGCGCCTGGAAGTGGAATCGCCGCTGTCACAAAATTCACCTTTTCATTGCTGCCACCAGCATTAATCGCTTTAGGATATGAAATCAGCATTTCTACTTCATTACCATCGAGGAAGAAATCAGCAGTCCGATCTGTTGTAGAGAAGGTCATTTTTTTACACGACCCTACAGAGCTCAATGCACCATTGATATCGCTTTCCAAGTGGTATAAACCCAACTTTGTTTTGGGGTGGGAAAAAATCTCAGCCTTAGCATCGGCAATCCCTTCTAGAGAAGGAAAATAACCAGCATGCACCAAAGCTACCATTGTCACCACAGCAATGTCTGGAGGCGCAATCTCCACCAACCTTTTAATTTGCCCATAATCTGTCATGCCCATCTCTAAAATCGAAACCTCATCGTCAAGACTGAGATCATTCAAGATGGCTAAAGGCAAACCTATCTGAGAGTTGCTATTGCCGGTTGAAGCGGAAACGCGAAACTTAGCTTTCAGCAGCTGATAGATAAAATTCTTGGTCGATGTTTTTCCCAACGAACCTGTCACAGCCACAATTTTGGCTTTGCTTTGCTTTAGATACGTGTGTGCAAGCTGCTGAAGGGTTTGCAATACATCGTTGGAACGCAACAGCTGCATTCCGTAGTCCAAGCCAACATAATTGACATGCACCACAGCTGCCACAGCACCATTCTCGGCAGCATGTTGCAGAAACGCATGCCCATCTACTTGCGCACCAGGGAGAGCGAAAAACAAGTCTCCAGATTTTGTCAAACGGCTATCCACAGATACGCCACTAACAAAACGATCTGAAACCACATCGACAGATAGATGAGAAGCCAATTCTTTTAAAGATGTCTTTTTCATGAGATAATGAGCAGATTATAAAGTTTGCCCATAGCTTATGAACTCGCCCCTTTTTCAACAAGTAAACTCTCAGCTAAAAATATTGCTAAGACATCTTGCATCATTCATTTATCATAAACAGTTTGAAACACAGAGGCACAGAGAACACAGAGAAAGAAATAATTGGAGATTGATTGTGGTATATGCCTAAGGATATTTTGTTTTTTTTCATTCCTCTCCGTGTTCTCTGTGCCTCTGTGTTTCAAGTTTTTTATCTTCAATAGTTTATTGTTATATTGGATTTATGCAACAAGGTTTGCGAGAAGACTATTAAAGGTTGCTCATTATTATATAGTAATATATACTACACACTTTCATCATTAAATGGTTGATATTTAAAACTATGGAAAATTCTAAGCAAATAAACTGGGCACCTGTACTTTTTTTAACAAGCTACCACTTACTGCTGTTTGTGCTATTCCCCCTCTATTTGTATTATCACTCCCCGTCTACCGCACTCATCATCACTACCGTGATTCTTTTTGGTCTTACAGGTATCAGCATCACCGCCGGCTACCATCGCTACTACGCCCATAGATGCTATCGCACTAATAGTGGTGTTGAAGCTGTTCTGCTCTTTTTCGCCACTATGGCGGCCCAAAGTTCCGCCTTGCGTTGGGCTTTTGAACACCGCATACATCATGCACATGTCGATACTGAAGAAGACCCTTATTCAGTACAAAAGGGCTTTTGGCATGCTCATTGTTTGTGGATTTTAAACAAACCCGCGCCTGTTGAAGCAAAAGTCGTCCCAGACCTATTGAAAAACAAACTCGTCATGTTCCAACAGAATTATTACAAATATTTGATGTTTGGGACTAATGCCTTAACTGTACTGTTCTTCGGTTGGGCTTTTAACGACTACTTTGGAGCCTTTGTTTTTATAGGCTTATTGCGCTTGTTCGCGCTGCACCATTGCACTTGGTTCATCAATTCACTAGCCCATATGTGGGGCGAGAAACCCTTCTGCCAAGAACTCACAGCAGTAGATAATTACTTTCTTTCCCTTCTCACCTTTGGAGAAGGGTACCATAATTATCACCACACCTTTGCTAACGACTACCGCAATGGCATCCACTGGTTCCATTTCGACCCAACAAAATGGCTGATCTGGTCTCTCAACAAAGTAGGTCTGGCCCATGGCCTCAAACGCATGGATCCTGTGACAATAAAAAAGCGGGAGATCATCGAAAGCAAAAACATCCTCCTCGAAAAGCTTACGAAATCTTGTCATCAGAAAAAAGAGGAATTAGAAACTCTAGTGCATGAGTTGTCTGATCAAATTGTCACGAAAGTGGCTCAATTCAACCAGCTCAAAGCCAAATATATAGCGGCTAAAAAAGAAAATCCCTCTCGCGACTTGCTCAAAGAGCTGCGCTTGGAACTGAAAAGCTACAAAAAAAGTCTGAAACAAGATTGGCAACAATGGATGACTATTTACAACAACATCATGGAATTCGAGCCATTGTCAGCATAATCTGAATGGGTTTTGTGATTATTTTAACAAAATAATCACAAAACACTTGACCACACATTTCATTTTAAGTTATAACCGTACCTCTTATCCTAATGGTGGCATGGCCAAGTGGTAAGGCAGAAGCCTGCAAAGCTTCCATTCCCCAGTTCGAATCTGGGTGCCACCTTTTTATCACAAACGAACCTCCGCATGGAGGTTCTTTTTTTTATATGCTTTATATTATCGCGACACCGATTGGCAACTTAGCCGATATCACTTACCGTGCCATCGAAACCTTAAAAAGTTGTGACTACATCTTATGCGAAGATACGCGCCACAGCGGAATCTTGCTGCACCATTATCAAATTTCAAAGTCCCTGAAAAGCTTTCATAAATTTAGTGAAGCTTCCAAACAAACCGAAATCATCGCCGACCTACAACAAGGACTAACCATTGGCTTGATTTCTGATGCCGGCACTCCTGGCATTTCAGATCCTGGCGAAAAGTTGATTCAAGCGTGTATTGAAAATGGAATCGAAGTGATTGCAATTCCAGGAGCCTGCGCCGCCATCACCGCTTTGTGCTGTTCTGGACTAAACACAGACCGTTTTCAATTCATTGGCTTTCTTCCCAAGAAAGCCAGCGAATTGCAACGCACCCTTGATAGTATCCTCGGCTATCCAGGAACGACCATTTGTTATGAATCTCCCCACCGCCTGCTAAATGTACTCGAAGCCATCCACGCAAGTGCTCCCCAGCGCTCCATCGCTGTAGCACGTGAACTGACTAAAAAATTCGAGGAACTCAAACGCGGCACAGCTCAAGAACTTCTGGCCCACTGGAAAGATCATACGTTGAAAGGTGAAATCGTGTTGCTCATCTCGGGTCATTCGCTTGAAAACTCTCAAGATTGGCAATCGATGACTCCCCTCCAACATGTGGAACATATGCGCACCACCTTCGACCTCACCTTGCAAGAGGCCATTTATGCCGTAGCAAAAGAGCGCGGCGTCAGCAAGCGCGATATCTACAATGCCGTCCATCGCTCTTAAATATAGCGACAAAGGACAAAGCACAAAGGACAAAGGACCAAAAGGACTAAATACAGTGTCCTTTAGTCCTTTAGGTCGTTTAGGTCCTTTAGGTCCTTTAGGTCCTTTAGAGGTAATTGCATAAGTTCCGTTTAATCGATTTTTGGATGATTTTGGCAAGATTCGCCATTTTGCGCAAATCCACATACTCTTAAGAGTAGGGGATTTGCGCAAAATGGCGAAGATTGGCAAAAGCGCCAAAAAGCGATAAACGGGAATTATGCAATTACCTCTTTAGGTCCTTTGTCCTTTTCTTACTATGTAACTCCATTTAAACTTATCTTCAAGCGTAGGTTGACGATGCTTTCACCATTCCTTGTTCAGGTGAGTTTATTGAGCGATTAAATCTCGATGGGGTGGATTGCAAGGCAGCAGGTGTGAAAACATGAGCCCCCGAAGCAGCTTGTGCGGGTGATAATGATTGTAATGGCGGTGTTGGCGGTGATGATGGTGAACTGTAATCATCTGCCGAATCCTTAGAGCTTGCCTTGTGTGACTGATCTCTTAATATGCTATCCACCACATAGGGAGGTAGTAAAAGCTTGAGGCTTTCTTTAGCAGCCGCGATACTTTCGTCTACAGCATCACCGTAACTCAATAATGCTCGATAATGCCTTTCTTGACTCTGTGGTGTACAGTGTGCAAATAAGTAGGTGTAAAAGTCCCATTTGCTGTTGCACGAAGGTTGAATGTACGGGAAATCTAGGCATGGTAATTCAGCTTGTACAGCTCTGGCAACGACATCGGGGACAGTAGCAACGACATGTGAGGCTTTGGTAAAGCCAGCGGGGATAGAGTCCACATGATCTACGGTTATGGCAGCGCTCGCCTGCATTATTTTGTTTGGAAAATTACGATGATGTGTCAAATATAGATCTTGCACAAAATCACTTACAAATCTCTTATGTGTCCATAGGGCTATTTTAAGATTCTCATCAAATACACCCTCTTTTATTTTTACAACACCCTCTTTTATATCTATGAGATTTCCGTAAAGTTTAAAGGTCAATACTTTACCTTCGAATAGCTTGCGATAGAAATCATACGCATCCACACCTACGCCAGGAACAGGCAAGCCCATATTCTCAGCCGTGATAAATTGCTGCGTAGCTAATCTTTCGCCCAATTCGTCAGCTTCTAACACTCTTTTAAATGGATTTTCCTGTCGACATTTTTCCAAGACGGCATCATCCATGGGGTATTTTGTCTGGAGGTAATCGCGGAAAGAGGAAATCTCCCAATCGACATTCTCACCGGCATATAATAAACCGATATAAATGGACTTAAGAGTTGCTAGGTCTTTGCCGGCGCAGATTTTTGCATATACACTATTGCGTGTAGCACAGCTTCCTGCTACAGGACGCGGCAAGCCGATGTCCGCCGCTGTAATCATTTCTTCCCGCAAGCTCTTTTGCAAGAAAGAAGCGCTGCGAAACGTAATATCAGCTATTGAAGATGCTTTGCTGGACGGACGTCCCCTACGGCGAAGGAGATAAGTTGTGAGACCGAGAGCAACAGCACCGAATAATGTAAGGCCTAGTTGATTTGCTTTATCCATGCTAGATAAGGCTTGGACTACATCGTCCCCTCTATTTCTGAGGGTCTCTTTGGTAGCGATTAATGCCTTTTCAACCCAAGGATAGTTTGCTTGGACTGAAGGCATCTGTTCTGCCATAGAAACTATCCCTGGATGTTCAACCGCCGCTGCGGCGGATTTTGAGGCAACCACAGAGCAAGGTGCAAGAGAGGAAAGAGTCTGATTTTTCATCGCGGCCGCAAGTGGAGCCACGTCTATGTGTGTCGCAACAGTGATGGGACTAGCATTATTAAGTTTGTCTACAGGGGTGGCCATGAAGCGCTGGACCAAATAGCCTGCTGGCAAGAGAGAGGCCGCCACTCCACACTTGCCGTGGGTTTTTAAGACCTCAGCCAGCACCGCAAGCTTAGTTTTCACAGGAGCAACTTGCTCTTTTATTGTGGGAGTTGGATTAGTAGAGTCTAAAGACGCTGTAGTAGAAAATTGGATGGGCATGATTCACACCTGAGTGGTTTAAAGGAAATTTTGCCTAAGTAATTACGTTTCTAATGATTAGAGGCTGATCTAAAATATCAAAAGACAACGCTGTTTGGCAAGAGCAAACTTAAAACAATCGCCTCAGTTCGTCCACGCAATTCATCGCGCTTAATCGAGGGACTTTAAAAAATTGTCAGCATGAACGATTTGTATCCCGTCTTCGATTCTTTCTCGTTTGAGCTCTTTTACGACTTGCATGGCAGGATGTTTGTATTTGCTATGGAAATAACGTAAATGAGGGCTGATTGAGGAGTCTGCATATTTCACTTCTATCATTTTCTCTATTTGGCCATCCTGAACCAAGGCAAAATCAACTTCTTGTTTTTCCTTAGTATGCAAATAATGCAGAGCATAATTTTCTGCGAAATAATCGATTTTTCCAAATACATGTTTTAATAGACACCCCGCTACAAAATTCTCAAATTTTGCCCCATTGTCGCCTATGATAAGGCCGGTATCAAAAAAGTAAATTTTTGGTTCTTTAAGTAAACTTCGGGCAATATTGCGCGAAAAAGGGGTAATGCGGAAGACGATATATAACGCCTCCATGATTTCAATGTATTTTTTCACTGTATGAGGAGAGATCGCTACATCCTCGGCAATGGAGCTATACGAAATCGGAGAACCAACTCGTGCTCTGAGCATTTCAAAGACCAGACGCATCGCATTCAAATTCTGGATATTATCAAAATCTAAAACATCTTCACGCAGTAAGCTATTGATATACTGCAAACGCCAACGATTGGCATCGACTAAATCTTCACTTAAGAACGGCTCAGGGAATCCCCCTCGTTCTAGAAAACGATCAATGGTATAAGGGACATGCACTTTTTCACACTCAGCAGGAGATAATGGCATCAAATGATGCAGAAAATAACGCCCTGCAAGCGAGTCTCCAACAGATTTAAAGATTTCTAAACGTGCACTCCCTGTGACTAAAATCTTTTGCTGCAGGGGTTTCGTATCATAAACGCCTTTTAAATAATTTTTCCACAAAGGCATCTTATGGATTTCATCAAGAAGTAAAAGTTCTGTAGAGGGAAGCCAAGCTTCATTTAAAATGATTTTCCTATCTTCTAAACGGTCATAATTTAAATAAATCGAAGAAGAAAAAGCTGTAGCAATCTCTTTAGCTAACGTTGTTTTTCCTGCCTGGCGAGGCCCGGCTAAAAGGACCATTTTCTTGTTTAAGTCCTTCAAAATTGCATGATATTGATATCTTTCCATATTGACTATTTTGCACACTATTGCAAAAAAGTCAAGACTATTCTGTAATACACTGCAAAAAAGTCAATGGAATAGCAAAAAACACCTTTCATCATGCATTTCCTTGCCCTTTACAAAATCTCTGCGCAGATGTGTCGCCATCACATGCTATAATAGACTTCTTTCGAAACTGCAATCCCGTGCCTCTGCCCTTTAGCTAAAGTGCGAAGTATTAGACATAACTTTATTTACCCCTATTCAAACAAACATTGAATTTTAATTTATTAAATATTATAATCTAACTTTTTCGTCAATATTAAACTAATAAAAGGATTAAGATGAAATTAATAAACACATTTTTATCGCTTGTTTTCTTTGGTAGTACTGCTTTTGCCTCCGAAATGCCCAATTTAACTGATCCGAATCCGCTCACAGAAGCAACCTATACCGACGAACAAGACGTAGCTACCTACCATTGGCACAGAGTTCAAATCTCAACCGGATCTTTAAATGTCGCCGAAAGTCCTCCGCTATTGGAGGAGATCATTGAAGTGTCTTTCCCTGCCGCCCCGGAAATGATTGAAGTTGAAACAGCACATGGCGTGGCTCATCATCTCGTTGCGACGGACGATGAAGGCATGTCTTACGCATTAGTTTCGCAGGAAATTGATAGTGAAAATGATATTGTGAACAACTTCCGCATCATGTCAGAACAGATAGCCATGATGTCATCAAAACAACTTATCTATACTTCATTCTCAGACAATGATTCGTTCGCTACCGTAGCTTGGATCGATCATCGGCTGGGCTTGTTAAGGCATATGACTGTTTTCAAAGGCGAGTTCAATTTCTTTTTTCTAGAAGCCGATGTAAACTGGGATGCTGATGTGGAGACAACGATGGAGCCGGGCACAGAGAGCTTCGATAAAATGATTAGAAATTTGCAAAAGGCGAGAGCATTTACAGGAACATTTGTTTTGAGACAACCGATGGAATAGCATCTTTAACCAACTGGTGACAAAACAGCCTCACCCCCGTTCCACTAGGCCTAATGGACGACCAGCTCCAGGAGTGAGGGATGGCACGCCAGCAGGGGTTAATACACTTGTGCCTACAGCAGCTTGTTCGGGAGATAGTGGTTGGAATGACTGTGAGGCCGGGGTGATCGGTGGCTCTGGTGCTATAGTGGGGGACTCATTTATTTTACACAAAGTATCGTAAGGTAATAAAGCTTTGAGGCCACATCTAGCATTAATAATATTTACATCAGTTGCAAAAACAAGGCTAGATAATATTCGCAAAAGTTGTGCTTGAGCCTCTGGTGTAAAGTGCCCAAATAGCTTCTTATAATACTCTATGCCGCCCGTCTGTCCACCGGTAAGAGTTAGTAAACCAATATCAGACGCTGTGATCGCCTTTCCTGGCTTTGTAGGGTCGTACCCATCAGGGATTTTCAAAGTCAATTTAGACATAACGTCGCAGAATCGCGCTTTATGTTGAGCTAATGCTATCGTAAGATTCGCATCAAATAAACCAGCAATGACTACTACTTGACCACACCTGACATTTATGAAGTTTCCATAAGTGCAAAATGGCGATGTCCCTTCTTTGAATAGATCGTGATAGAATTCATTTGCATCCTGACCCTTAGCTGGAACAGGCAACCCCACATTCTCGGCCGTAATAAAATGGTGCTGCTTAATTCTTTCTTCCAACTCTTCATCTACTAGCATTCTTGTAAATAGCTCTTCCTGCAGATCAGCTTCCGAGAAGTCATTATCCATGAAGTATTCTTGCTTGAGGTAAGACCGGAAACAAACAATCGCATCATCAACTTCCTGGAGGCGTAATAAACCGAGATAAATGGATTTAAGGGTTTCTAGGTTTTTGCCAGCACATAGTTTGATATGCACCGTGTTGCGACTAGAACACAACCCAGAAGGAAGCGGCAAGCCGATGTCGGCCGCTGTAATCGTTTCTCTTCGCAAGCGCTTTTGCAAGTAGGAATTGCTGCTAAAAGTAATATCAGCATTAGAAGGTTTTTTATAACTAGAAGTACAGCACCATCGGCGCATGAGCCGTGCTGTGAGACCTAAAGCAAGCGTGCCTAGCAATGCGAGACCTAATAGGTGTGTTTTCTCCATACCGGATGTGGCTTCAGCCAAATCGCGCCCTTTGGGCAAAACGGCTTTGGTGACGGTTAATGCCTTTTCGGCTAAAGGTAGGTAGGTTTGGGCTGAAGGGAGATGTTCTACAAGAGAAGTAACCCACGAATGGTCAACCACAGCAGATGTTGAAACAAGCGATGCAATAGTCTGATTGCTCTTCGCAGCCTCAAGCGGGATAGCGACTGCGGGCGCGTCTGTTGCAGTCGTTGCTTGGAGGGGCTTGTGCAGCTCGACCTGCTTATCTACAGAGGTGGTCATGAAACGGTGGATTAAATAGCCCGCTGGCAGCAGAGCCCCTGCCGCACCATATTTTCCGTGGGCTTTTATGATTTCAGCTAGCGCTCCAATTTTAGCTTTCACGGGATGGACGTGCTCTTTTTTTGTGGAAGCTGGATTTGTATGGTCTAAAGGTGCTGTAGTAAAAAATTGGATGCGCATGGTTCACTCATTAAAATATGTTTCTTATGATTAAAGGCTTACCAACAATATCAAAAGCGAAAGCGATTAACAATAGAAACTTAAGGCAATGGACGGCATGGACTACATGGACTGAATGGACGAAGTGGACTTTATGGACTAGCGACAAGGCGTCCATTCAGTCCATGTAGTCCATTCAGTCCATGCCGTCCATTCCTGTCCATGCAGTCCATTTTTTTTGCTTTGCGGTTTTAATCGGCAAGAATTATTCTGATTCTCCCCATTATGGAGCCGAACACATGAATCCCAGAGCGAGCAACTCATTACAATCCATCTTTCAGCCTTACGTTTTTGTGCTAAAAGAAGGTGGCGAGATCAAAAAGAACTTCCTAGACTACTCCCTGATGATGCTGCTTACCCAAAGCTTGGAGCATATTGGTTCCCCCAAAGAAGAAACCGATCCTGTCGAAGACGACTAACCACCCACAAACCAACCTAGCAATCACTCGGGTAAATTGCTAAAAAACACTTGCCTCTTTCCTGCGATTCAACTACAATGACGCCTTGACTTATGTCACAAAAATCCGTTTTCACGATTACGCGCATGGATATTGAAAAAGAAATAGATTTGCTAATCAAAAGAGCCATTGCTGAGGATGTGGATCATGGCGATATCACGACCAAAGCCTGTCTTCACACATCAACCGAAATCCAAGGCTCCTTCCAACTCAAGCAATCAGGTGTCGTGGCTGGCTTACCGCTATTACCACGCATCTTCCAACTGCTGGATCCAACCATTGAAGTCAATCCACTTGTGCAGGAAGGCTCATTTCAAAAAGCTGGCACACACATAGCTAGTATCACCGGATCTTCCAGCGCAATTTTAACGGGCGAACTTGTCGCATTGAATATCTTACAACACGCGAGCGGCGTGGCTACAATCACCCAAGAATATGTAAGTCGCATCGCAGGCCTTAAATGCGACATCATCGATACACGCCGCACGTTACCAGGCTTACGAGCGCTTGAAAAATATGCTGTAGCTGTAGGTGGAGGAAAAAGCCACCGTTACAACCTAGCCGACTATTTTGTGATTAAATCGAGCCATCTAGCATTTTTATTGGTGGGACCTAATCACCCCATTGACGAAGCCGTAGCACGCGTTAAAGCCTACAATCCTCAGCTCCCCATCGAAATTCAAATCGACAATGCTGAGTATATCGAAACCATTCTTAAGCACGATTTTAGAGCGATTATGTTGCGTAACATGACGATAGATGAGCTAGCACAATGTGTAGCCACCATCCGCAGCGTCAACAAAAAAATCTACCTAGCCTTCTCAGGCAGCGTCACCTTAGAAACGATACGCGCCTTAGCCGAAACTGGGATCAATGGCGTCTCAGTGTCTGCCTTAACACATTCCATAGCGGATATTGAAATGGGCCTGCGCCTCTACCAGCCACATAAAGCATCCCATGCGGACGGCCATAAAGAGGTTATTGCCGCTAAAAGCTAGAAAAGTAAGAAATTCAAAAAACTGATAAGCACGGATAACAAGGAGAAAAACACGATGTCTTCCACACCAAAAGAAATCATATTCGAAGAAGCTGCACGTGACCTACTGTTAGAAGGAATCAAAAAGCTAGCAGATGTCGTCGCATTTACCCTAGGACCTAAAGGACGCAATGTAGGCCTTGAAAAGAGCTGGGGCGCACCAACCATCACCAACGATGGAAGCAGCATCGTGAAAGACGTTTCCTTAAAAAATCAATACGAGAATATGGGCGTAGCGATGGCTAAGGAAGTCGTGCAGAAAATCAAAGAAAAGTGTGGCGACGGCACAACCACAGCTACTTTGCTTTTAAAAGCATTGGTAGAAGGTGGGATCAAACAAATTGCGGCAGGAGCGAGCCCTATCAGCTTAAAACGCGGCATGGATAAGGCATTAGAAGCCTTGCTCAAAGAAATTGAGAAAACAGCAATTCCAATTAAGAATGCCAAAGAAATTCAAAATATTGCCACTGCATCAGCCTCAGGTAACGTAGAGATTGGTACTATCATCGCTGAAGCCATGGAAAAAGTTGGCAAAACAGGGGTGATCACGATTGAAGAAGCTAAGGGTACCGAAACATCCATCGAACTGGTTGAAGGGATGCAATTCGATCGAGGATATATCAGCGCTTATTTCTGCACCAACACCGATAAGCTCACGGCTGAATTGACCAATTCTCCCCAAATCCTTATCGTCGACAAGAAAATCAATAACATCCACGAAATCCTGCCTGTGTTATCTTCCATCGCTACCTCAGGCAAGGAACTGCTCATCATCGCCGACGATGTCGAAGCCGATGCTCTTTCCACCCTCGTGGTCAACAAATTGCGTGGCACGCTTAAAGTCGTGGCAGTCAAAGCCCCTGGCTTTGGCGATCGCCGTAAAGCGATGCTGCAAGATATTGCTGTTCTCACAGGTGCCACAGTGATTTCTGAAGAAACAGGCATCTCACTCAAAGAAATCCCTGCCAGCACACTGGGATCGGCCGAAAAGATCACCGTGACCAAAGAAAATACCATCATCGTCAATGGCATTGGTAAACCCAAAGAAATTGAAGCCCGCATCAAACAAATCGAAAACGAAATCGAACTCACAAAGAGCTCCTATGACAAAGAAAAGCTCGAAGAACGCAAAGCCAAATTGAGCGGTGGCGTGGCTGTGATACGCGTAGGTGCTGCCACAGAACCAGAACTCAAACAAAAGAAACAAATGTTTGAAGATAGCCTAAATTCAACTAAAGCGGCTATTGAAGAAGGGATTGTCACTGGAGGTGGAGTCACTCTCTTGCGCGCTAGCAAAAACATCAAATTGAAACTCGAAGGTGATGAAGCCATCGGCGCTAAAATATTAATCACCGCTTGTGAAGCGCCTATCAAGCAAATTGCTTGCAATGCAGGACGCGACGGAGCTGTCATTCTATCTGAAGTGATCCAAGCAAACCCGCATGTCGGCTTTAATGTCATGACAGACCAAGTCGAAGACCTCATGGTGGCAGGCATCGTAGATCCCGTTAAAGTGGTTAAAAACATCCTCACACATGCTGTATCTACAGCTGGGATTGTCATCATCTCTGAAGCCCTCATCGGTGATGCTCCTGAAGAGGAAGAGAAATAAGACTCTGATTTAAAAGGACCAAAACGACCTAAAGGACTAAAGAGGTAATTCCGTAATTAAAACGCCCCATATTTTGGGCCTTTTTTGGGCCATTAGCCTATCCTTCCTTGGTAATATTCACTAATATTGCCTGCGGAATGATCGGCTAATGGCCCAAATCTCCAAGATAGGGATCTAGTATGCGTAAAAAATGCCCTAAAATCTGGGGCGTTTTAATTACGGAATTACCTCTAAAGAGCTTCGTCTATTAGTCCTTTAGGTCGTTTTGGTCCTTTAGGTCCCTTTTTCTACAAATTTACACATCGCTAATATGTCCAACATTCTAAAGGTTTATGCTTTTGTTGCCCTTTTTGTCATCGGTTGGTGGACGCTTGCTTTTAAACAAAAATCGTCAAATGACCCATCCCCTACTTTAATCAGCTTGGCAGAGGTCTCCAATCAAGAGCCAAAACCTTCCGTAGCACCACCCTTAATCAACGTAAAGCGCGAACAGCTCAAACTTGCTCTGGCGGGAGATTTAGCGCTCATGGCCCAGCTTATTGTAGAATGGGATATCAATGCCCAAATCTTGCAGCAAACCGGACTATCATCTGTTAAACGCCTCCCTGCACATGAATTGTTGCGCAGTCAAATTCTCAAACGACACCTCTTCACTACGGCGCCTGATGAACTTAACATCATAAAACAAAACCACCGCCTAAAAAGCCTCACGGATGATGCTGGCAATACGATTACACTAGATAAAACCTTTCAACGCTATCTCCCTCAAACCTATATTTCCGCCAGCTTCTTATTGGCTTTGGTACCCACAGACGAAATCGTCGCTCTTCCGCGCTGCTTACGCGAACATGAGCAACTCTACCCCAAAGACCTCACCGCCCAAATTCCTCTCGACATTGACCGCTATAATGCCGAGAAATTATTCCAAGCCCAACCAGAAATTGCCTTTGTCGCCCACTACTCTCATCCCGCTACCATCCAGGCGCTCCTTAATCAAGGGGTCATTCTTTACACCATGAAAAATCCCACGAGCATAGAGGACATCTCTGCCGAGCTATTACAAATGGGTCATATTATTAATCGCCCTTTTGAAGCCGAACTGCTCAAAATCTTTATCGATGCAGCCATGTTAGCCTTGGATAATCATCTATTAACCTTGACCAGACCATTAATTACGACACACACGCCAATCCCTCAGCTGCTCTTTTTAAATCATCATCAAAATTTCTCCATTCCCACCCCACGCACGATTAGCGGACAACTATTAGCGCGCATGGGTGATCTTGATATTTCTCTTGCCTATGTTGAGACACACCAACAGAGTCAGGAATGGATGATGCCTATCGATAAAGAGCAGATCATTAATTTAGATCCCGATTATTTAATCATTGCCGCTGAAGCCACCCAGGCTCTAAATAAAGAGATCAGACAAAACATGGGACTCAAACAATTGAAAGCAGTACGTAACAACCATCTCTATTTTGTGGACGAATCTATTCAACACTCCCCTACACAATATATTGTCCTGGCTTATTTCGATCTCATTCAATGCATGGCAGGGCTCCAATGATTTCGTTATACAACACACAAAAAAAACGCTCTTTCCTCAAACTCAATATTATTATCAGCGTTCTTTTGGTGGTATGTTCTGTTTTCACCCTTTTGCTTGGCGACACCCCTTGGCAGCTAGTATGGCAAGATGTGCTCAAGCGCTTTGATGGCACAGCACTGCCATGGAATCCTCTCCTTGATGAACGCATTCCTCGCCTCATCGTCATTATATGCACAGGAGCTTCGCTAGCGGTAGCTGGAGCTGTCATGCAAGCGTTATTCCAAAATCCACTTGCCTCCCCTAACGTATTAGGCATTTCTTGCGGCGGAGGTTTGCTCGTTGTGCTTGTGTTCGTGCTAGAATGGCATCTAGAGTACCCTTTTGCCATCCCCATCGCCGCATTTACAGGCTCGCTACTCACCCTCCTCTTCGTTTATTCTCTATCGCGCTCTGGAGGAAAAGTACAGCTTAACACCCTAATACTCACCGGCATTGCCGTCTCTTCTTTGCTCTTTGCCATTCAAGCTGCCATCATGTACGCCCTACGCGATCGTTGGATGCTCATCCAAACATTAACCGAGTGGGAGGCTGGATCGACTGTCGACCGCGATTGGAAACACGTGCATATGCAACTCCCTCTGACTTTAGTGGGACTATATGGCTGCTGGTTCTATCGGAGTGAAATCGACATCTTAGCTTTAGGTGAAGAGGAAGCAAAGAATCTTGGCGTTGAAGTTGAAAAGGTGCGTTGGCGCCTATTTTTATGTGTCGCCTTATTGATTGGCGGCGCCATTGCATCTGTGGGGATGATCGCTTTTTTTGGCCTCGTCTTACCCCATCTCGTGCGCTATGTGCAGGGTCCGGCAAATCACCACCTGATTCCATTGTGTATCTTAGTCGGCAGTGCCTCCTTCACGGCGATGGATCTCCTTTTGCGCATGTTAGAAATCCATGCGCTTTCCATCGGTAACATCTCTGCTATCCTCGGCGGCGTCGCATTTTTAGTTCTAATGCGTGGCTCGCGGCGCTTTTTGCATATGGGAGGAAGGCGTTAGATGGCTCAAAAATTAATCGCTTCGAATTTAAGCTATGCGCTCAATAAGAAATCCTTACTCAAAGATATCTCTCTCGAATTTGAAGGAGGACGCCTACACGGCATTTTGGGTCCGAATGGCGCAGGTAAATCCACCTTATTAAAATTAATCTCTGGCATATGGAAGCCCACACAAGGATCTGTCAGCTGGAACGGCACCGCATTGCTAGATAAAGAAAGACAAGCGATCAGTCGTATTATATCTCTGGTTCCACAACACCCTCAACCCTCCTTTGATTTTTTGGTAGAAGATGTTGTGGCCATGGGACGTTATGCTTATGATCGCAGCTATTGGAATGCGGCTGAAGCACCCATGGTGCACCAAGCATTAACTACTGTAGATGCATGGCACTTGCGTAGACGCTGTGTGAATCAACTTTCATACGGTGAAAGGCAGCGTGTATATATTGCTCGGGCTTTAGTGACCGAATCGCCCATTCTTTTGTTAGACGAACCCACTGCCAGCCTAGATATCCAACATCAACTGGAGATATGGCAGCTGCTTGAGCAATTTGTCAAAAATGGCAAGATCGTGATCGTCACCACACATGATTTGGCAATCGCCGAACGCTATTGTCACCACGTGGCTGTTTTACACCACGGACAATGCGTCGGCAATGGCAATTTTAATTCATTAATGACTCCGAATCTTCTACAAGAAGTATTCGGGGTCGTTGAAAAGCCTATGACAAGTAGCAAAAACTACACATTAAGTTTATAATACTTAATACACTCAAAACTGATTAAATTTTTTGCCTGAATGATTTTCTTTCGAATACTTGGAAGAATTTTGCTCCGTCACATTCACAGATAGTTCTTCGTTTTGTGCCTTCTTAGCAGAGCGAATCACTTTTTTTTGAAGTTGTTTGAGATGATGTGTTGCGTCTTTCATATTCTTCCTCCTTAGATATTTAGAAAACAACGAGAAACCGATTTATATACTTTGACAAGTACATGTTCACGGCATATGCAGCTTGCCGCGGTAGCGGCCTAAGAGATCAGCCCCGGGTGGAGCGATTAGCGCAACCCGGGGTATTGGAAAAAAAATACCAGCCCCGGTAGGGGCGTAAGAAAGCTCGTGGTATAGAGATTTTGCTTAAACGCTTTCTTACGCCCCTACCGGGGCTATATCGTTTCTTTTAAGAACCCCGGGTTCCGCTAATCGCTCCACCCGGGGCTAATCTCTTAGGCCGCTACCGCGGCAGGCTGCATATGTCCTGAACATATACTTTGGAAAGCCTCCTTATATTTTATGTAAAATCAGATATATCTAATTAACTATAACATAAAAAACAATTTGTAAACCATTTAATCAAACACGCTAAATTTAACAAATTTGATACTATTTATCTTTTGCTTCTAGATAAAATTTCATAATAGCAGTCCAAGCGGAAATAGCCCCTAGATAGAGGGCTAGTTCCTCTTGCTCATACTGCACAGCCATGCTTCTGCCTATATTCGCCACACCTGATGTAAGTGCTGCTAGTTTCTCCAGTTTTTGTAGAGGAGTAATAGCCTTCTTGCTCAAGGCTGCACTGATGCTTTCGATTGAAAAGTTCAGCTTGATTGTCTCTTCAAATTTTTTATAACTTTTATTTCCTTGGAAACTATCTATCGACGCCCCAAAGCAATGCTCCAACCAAGCAGAATGGTCCGCTCCCAATTTAAGCGTATCGACCACAGTTTTAAAGAAAAGACAATGTTGCGACAGCCCCTTCCAAAATTTTTTCCCTTGTTTAGCATTATGCGCTACAACCCCAGACAATAGGTTTTTAAGTGACTCTCCTGATGTCACGGCATTTAGAATAGCACTTTTATTAAAACCGTAAACCACTCCCTTCAAGGTAAAGATCATTCGATGTGACAAATTTGATGGCAATTTCGTCTCATTAATACTTAAAAAAAGCTCTTTAAAAAGCTCTAATCTGCTTGATAGCGCCTTGGTTGTCCCCACAGAATCGTGAGCATTTACTAAGTTGTTTTTCAAAAATTCACAACTCGAACTGATGAAACCAGCTTTGAAACTGTCTGTATTTAACCAACTCATAAACACCACTAATTACAAAACAAATAAAAGACACAAAAACATTCATAATTTAATTATATCAATAATTACATTTTTAATTAACAAACAAAACTATTAATTTGTAAGAGCATATCCACAGAAGAAAAATCTTCGCGTTGCCTTCGCTTACTTCGCGATCTTCGCGCTCAAAAAGTGCTGCACTATTTGTGATGAGCCTAAAAAACATTATTTACACAAACTCGCGCATATGCTTACTTTGTGTGTCAATAACACAGGAGATTACTATGTTCGGAACAAAGCTAAGCGCACTACTGCTCGCTGTATTTTTATTGACCTATTCCCTCGTCAATGCACAAGGACAGCAGTTAGCAAACTACTTAGGAACAGGAGCAAATCCACGCTTAACATTGCAATTATCGCCAAACAATGGACCAAAATGGGGCTCATTTACTATCGACTATCAAGGGATTGGCAATCTGCCGTGGAGCAGCGATCCTTCCAGCAACTGGAGCCCATGGAATGTGTTAGATGAAGCTGGAAACTACTATGGCACCATCACCCTGCTCAGTGATGGCAACACAGCAACATGGCAAGGGTATGTTGCTGGACAAAATGGCTATTACCTCGAAGGCATTAATTTTACTTTCAATCCTAACATCAACGCCTACCAACTCACAGTCAACCAGATCCATGGGGGCGGTTCCGCAGGTCCATTCCCCAATGCCCCCCTCGCCACACCCGCCGTATACCCAGGTACCAACACCCCCATCAACTTTAGCGTCAGCGGTCCACAAATCATCGACGATAAGGGCGATCACATCCTTCTCAAAGGCATTGTGCGCCCATCGCTTGAATGGAATCCTCAAGGGCAATTTTTAAGCCCACAAGACATTGAAAACATTCGCAAATGGAATTCCAATGCCATCCGCTTGGATTTAAACCAAAATTACTGGCTAGCTTCTGATCCCGTGACCGAAAATGGATCTTACAAACAAATCATCAACGCCATTGTGTACTATGCCACCCAAAATAAAATGGCGGTCATCCTCGATCTGCATTGGGTGGTCAATGGACAGCAAAGTCCGATGGCCAACCCGGATTCCTTGCAATTTTGGAGTGAAGTCGCTACGGACTACAAGAGTTTTGGGACAGTCTTGTTTGAATTATTCAACGAGCCAGAAGGGATCGATCAAAATACTTGGCTCAATGGCAATGGTACTTATGTAGGGTATCAACAACTGTACAATGCTGTCCGTGCGACTGGTGCCAATAATATTTGTATCGTGAATGGGCTAGATTACGGCTATGATCTGAGCTTTGTGAACGACAACTTTAAGCTCAATGGTGTTAATATCGTCTATGGTTCCCACCCTTACAATGAAAAAGGCGCTCCCGGCTATCAAGGTCCTGGCAAAGATTTCGCCAACAACTTCAGTGGGGTGTTAGGCAAATTTCCTTTGATTTTTACCGAATTTGGCGTCAACCAAAGCAACTATTTCCCCACGGGCTACCAAGATGTGTACACGCGCATCCTCGCTTATGCTAATGCCAATCAGATCAATTACACAGCCTTTGCTTGGTGGGTAGAAGCCCAGCCGGCTAACGCTGATGTTTTCCCTTGTGTCATCAGCGACTGGTCCGGCACCCCCCTCAATGGTGGCGTCATGATTCATCAAGATATGCTAGCTCAACCAGGTTCGAAATACACCTATCGCCAGCGCTAATAAGGGAGGTTAGAACATGGTCTTTAAAACAACCTCTTATCTTTCGAGATTCTTGACCTGGTCGTCCAAAATGGCAGGTAAACCCCTCTCTTTCATCTTAGCCTGGACGTTTGTAACACTATGGTTTTTGGGAGGCTTAATTTGGGGATTTACCGATTTGTGGCTATTAGTTGTCAATACGATAGCTACGATCAATGCCTCCTTAATGGTCTTCATCATCCAAAACACCCAAAATCGGGAAAGCAAAGCGCTGCATATGAAAATCGATGAACTTTTGCAAGCCTCACATGAAACCGCCGCCGAACTCATCGCGATCGAAGAAATGGAAGAAGAGGAATTAGAAAAAATCAGAAAAAAAATTAACCTACGCAGAAGACACAAACAAAAAATATAAAAAAAACTAAGAAACTTATATTTTTTTAACTAACGATTTGTTATTATCGTTGGGACTAACCCAACCAAAAGTTAACAAACATGTCTTTCCAAGATTTGAATTTGCAAGATGAGATCCTTAAAGCCATTGAAGATGCAGGGTTTACCACCCCAACTCCGATCCAAGCCGAAGCGATCCCACAGATATTAGGCGGCTTCGACTTGCGCGCCTCTGCCCAAACTGGTACCGGCAAAACAGCTGCTTACCTGTTACCTGTACTCAGTAAACTGATGGCACCGCGCGTGCACCGAGGCATTCATCCGCGTGTCTTGATCTTAGTCCCGACACGTGAACTTGCGATCCAAGTTTCTGAAGAGGCTGTTAAATACTGTCGCTATCTCAATAAAACAAAAACCGTCTGCATCTACGGCGGTGCCCCTTATCCGGTCCAAAATCGTCAACTGGCACGCCCCCACGAAATTTTAGTGGCCACACCAGGACGCCTCATCGACCACCTTGAAAGGAAACGCATCGACCTTTCTAAGCTTGAAATCCTCATCCTCGATGAAGCCGACCGTATGTTAGATATGGGCTTCGTTGAACCTGTCGAACAAATTGCAGCGGCCACGCCTAAAGAACGGCAAACTCTACTCTTCTCCGCCACGATGCAGGGCAGCGTATTGAAATTATCGCGCAACTTGCTCAACAATCCTAAAGAAATCGTTATTTCGCAAGCGCATGATCGACATGAAAATATCGAACAACGCCTGTATTATGTCGATGACTTACAACATAAGTACCGCCTACTCAACCATTTACTTAACGATCCCGACATCAACCAAGCGATTGTTTTCACAGCAACAAAGCGCTTTGCAGATCAGCTCGTCGATGAACTCTATCAACTTGGCTGCCGGGCTGCAGCATTACATGGCGACATGAATCAAAGGCAGCGCACACGCACCATTATGCGCTTGCGCCAAGGCGAAATACGCTTCTTGGTCGCTACTGACGTGGCTGCGCGCGGTATCGACGTCCAAACCATCAGCCATGTCATTAATTTCGACTTGCCACGCAGTGTCGAAGATTATGTGCATCGCATTGGCCGCACAGGCAGAGCTGGGGCTACGGGCTTGGCCATGTCGTTTGCAGCTTCCAACGAACGCCATTTAGTGTCTAAGATCGAACAGTTTATTGGACAAACTATCTCACCGCACACTGTGGCAGGGATGGAACCGGTAGCTAGGGCCCGTCCGAAATTTGGACAGCATAAAAATAAGCCCCAAGGCAAACCTCAGCGTCGCTTCCAGCAGTCCCGACGTTAATCGTTTATTCTATTGATGGCAAAGCCTCGCACTGCTTTGCCATCAATTCTTGTTTGATATTTAATGCTCCAGTCAAGTAGTTTCTAAGGCAAACACTAACAGGGGAACGTTATTATGTCAGCATTTAGTAAAATCCAGCAGCAGCTAGGCGATCAAGCTCAATATCTCCTTGAGCATACGAGCAAAACAATTACCAAAGACCAGCTCCACCTCCCTAGCGCCCACTTCATCGAGAAAGTATGGCTGCCCAGCGACCGCAACATCCGCGTCCTGCGTAACCTTGATGCCCTTTTCAACCATGGACGGCTTGCAGGCACGGGTTATCTCTCTATCCTTCCTGTCGACCAAGGCATTGAACACTCAGCTGGTGCTTCATTTGCCCCCAACCCCATCTATTTCGATCCCGAAAACATCGTCAAATTAGCCATCGAAGGTGGTTGCAATGGCGTGGCTTCTACCCGCGGCGTTTTGGGTGTAGTGGCGCGCAAATATGCCCATAAAATCCCCTTCATCATGAAACTCAATCACAATGAACTACTCTCATACCCCAATACGTATGACCAAATTATGTTTGCCGATGTCCAAGAAGCTTACGATATGGGCGCTGTGGCTGTAGGCGCGACCATCTATTTTGGCTCGGCCGAAAGTCACCGCCAAATTCAAGAGGTAAGCCAAGCTTTCCAAATGGCGCATGAATTGGGCATGGCGACCATCTTATGGTGCTACCTGAGAAATTCAGGCTTTAAAGTGGGCGATAAAGATTATCATACTAGCGCCGATTTAACCGGCCAAGCCAACCACTTAGGTGTCACCATCGGCGCCGACATCATCAAACAAAAAATGCCTACCTTAAATGGAGGTTACGCCGCCCTCAACAAGGAAAAGAAAGGCTATGGCAAATATGACGATCGTATGTATGACAAACTTGCTAGCGACCACCCGATCGACCTCTGCCGCTATCAAGTGCTCAATTGCTACAACGGCCGCATCGGTTTAATCAACTCCGGCGGCGAATCAGGTAAAAATGACTTTTCCGATGCAGCAAAAACAGCCGTTATCAATAAACGCGCTGGCGGTATGGGCTTAATCAGTGGACGCAAAGCTTTCCAAAGACCGATGAAAGAAGGGGTCGAACTCTTCCACCTCATCCAAGACGTCTATCTGACACCAGAAGTGACAATTGCCTAAGTGCCAGCGAATTGCCTGTGATTTTCACAGCCACAGACTGATTTAAAGTGATGCCTTGCTTTATGTTAGGCATCACTGATACAAAAACATGTTATTTCCGTTATCTTTAACACATGGATTTTTCAGATGTCATTTCCAGTATTTCACCCCTCTACTCGCCCACACACGCCTCCCCTTTTTCCTTCCGCATACACCCCTCCCACGCGCTCAAGGTCCCATTCGAGTTCAGAGAATAACTATGACACATATTATTCTCCTTCTGAACCTTTCACTGCGACAAATGCAGAAAGAGTCACGGCATTTGAGTCAGAAATCTCAGGTTTAAAAACTCAAGTACGCTCACTTCAATTAGAAGTCGCACAACTTCAATCCACAGTCGCGCAATTGCTGCAGCAGCAGGTCGCAACAGCTTCTCCTCCTGCACAACAACCCAAAGTTACGGCTTCACATGAGGTGCCAGGGTCACAGGGTGAATATGGGGATTATGTCGGCATCTTGCCTAACCAACGCGCTTAATATCCAAATTTGAGCATGGATTCATCCGCGCGTAATGAAGCAAAGCGTAAGCTACAATGCTTTGCACTTCGCTTCGCTCTTTAAATTCTCTTAACGCCCGAGAACATACAACGGTGTCAACTTAAAAAATATTTACAACTAAAAATTGGGGCTAGTCTATCTTCAATTGGACATGGACGAACTGGACGAATTGGACTATCTGGACGAACTGGACAACTCATTCCGATTCCGTCCAGTTCGTCCAGATAGTCCAATTCGTCCAGTTCGTCCATGTCCAAGCGTCTTCTTAATAAAAATTTCTTTAACTTGACACCATTACGTGAACATGTACCATATAAAAAATTTACATTCTAAAACGCTTTCATTATTAATCACATAACCAACAAAACTAACAAAAAAAAACCTACCAAGATAATTCTAAATTGATTATAATTTAAACATTATTTATATTATTGAGGTATAGTATGTCAAGCCCAGTCAACTCAGCAATTTTAACTTCATTCCTAGGCTCACTCTCCCCTATACCCCATTTATTAGACTCCCCTACAAAACTACTCACGCCCTCACCCATGCACCATCTGCTAACACCACCTTTCAGCTCTCAGACTGCCCATTCCTCACAATGGGTGTGGCCACAGACATCTCAACCAACATACCAGCATTCCCCCAGTGAGTTACTGAGCCGCCCTACTTCAACCGAAACGATTTCATCCTCGAGCAGCAATGAAAGTAGCCTGCCTCCTTTAGAAGGTGTCGATTCACATTTAAACCCACAGCAAGTGGTACTAAAAACGGAAGAGCTACAGACAATAGCTCCCAAAAAACGCTCACGTCCAAACAAAAATAATGATCAAATTGATACCAAATATTCAAAACGGCAGAGACATATATACGCTGATCAAAAGCGACGCTCACGAGAAAAAGAAGCTATGAAAGAATTAGATGCGAGTATCGATTATGCACAGCTAGAACTT
>JABDFJ010000030.1 GCA_013286645.1 Chlamydiota bacterium
TGCTGAGGCAATCCAAGAGAAGAGCATCGTTAACAGCGCTTAGGGCGCTGCTAACATAATTTTTGTCTGCGACGCTGAAAGTTGCTGATGGATTTTTTAAATTGATGCCGTTGTTGTGCTTACTTTCAATAATTCTCTTTTGAATTTTATCTTGGGTATCCTAATATGTTGTTATGTCGTAAATGTTCACGGGATAGCATCACTACATGTCAGGCCTTCAGCCTGAGTTATTTGTGTTGATATACCTAGGGCGTTGCCCTAGGCTTTCACACTTAAGGCTTTCAGCCTTTAACACCACCCTCAGGGCAACGCCCTGGAATTTAAAAGCCTAGGGCAACGCCCTAGGTAACTGATATAACATCCGCAGGCTGAAGGCCTGACATGTAGTGATGCTATCCCGTGAACATGTACGTTATGTCAACAATACAAGGGATGAAGTATGTCGGAATTGATTGAAATACAATGGACAAGTGGCAGCATCGATGAGGCGCGCAAAGTGTCGCGTTATCTGGTGCAAGAACGCTATGTGGCTTCCGCCCAGATTATCCCTTGGATTGAATCAATTTACACGTGGAATGGCTTACTTGAAACGACGCAAGAGAGCAAAATCCTTTTTAAAACACGTCTAGAGCACTTTGAAGCGATTAAGAAAATCATTATAGATAACACCTCATACCAACTGCCTGAGATCCTTTATCACAAGATAGACGGGGGGCATGCAGAGTATCTCGAGTGGCTGCGCACCAGCACCGAGCTTAACGTCACTGCCTAAATATTGTTTTAGTCATCTATTAAACGTCTATTTAAGAGACTTCACCGATTCCCAGCAGGACTGCCGTATAACCTAATGCTCCCATAACGAAAAAAGCATAGCCCAGCTGTTCTCTTTTAGGCAGTTCATAACGCAAGGCATTAAGAAGCATTCCTCCGGCCAAAAATGAAACAGCCACAGCCACCACCGCATTTGGGATATGTGTGTAATAGCCGACAAGATATCCACCACACAAAGCCAGAACAAGCCACCACCGGACCGCATGAGTATATAAGGTTGGGTTATCAATACTCACATTATGATCATGGATGAAATAATGCATACTCATCGCAATGGTAAATAAAAATATTGGTTGGATGTCGGGGTTATTGCTGTCAGCCAGACTTGCCCCAACAAAGAAGTTAAATAGCAAATAACCACCAATTTTAAACCAGAATCCTTTTGTTGAATTTGATGCGGATGGTGTTTGCAGACCGTAGTAAACAAGCACACCTATTAACGCTATCAAATAAGCATGACGATCAAAATAAGGGATGATCTCTCCAAAAGTATGTTTTAGAACGGGTTGCCCTTTTTCTAATGCGGGCAGAAGGTCGACAAAAACATAGGCAAAAGAGATACCTGCAGCAAAGGAGAGGAATCGACCGTGCCACAACCACCCCAACACCCTAGTCTGATTAGCAAAAAAATGGACCAAGATCAAAGCCAAAAGTGCTAAAAAACCCGCAAGCATCGCCACCGATTTTTGAAAAAAAACTGTCTGTAAAACAAATTATTCAAACGTCTTTAATTAAACTAGCAAAAAAGGATTGTCTCTTCTTCTGAAGTTGGGAGTTATTGCTCCCAATCGGAAGGGAGTTTTGTTTTGAGAAAGGTGTACGTAAGTTTTACCGTTGAAATAGTACTAAATGGTTTTGGTCGATGTTTCGGCGCAATGTAGGATCGGAAATGGCACCGTATCGCAAGCAATCCTCTTAGTTACTGAAAAGCTTGCATCTATATTTATATTATAATAAATGTGGTGTTTAATAATTAAGTAGTTATTGCTGTTCTTTAAGCCCAAATCTTGTATATGTAGTAATGCTACCTCGTGAATAAACAATGGCGTCAACTTAAAGAATATTATTACTTCATAAAGACTGTGAAAAAGCAATTAGACATGGACGAATTGGACTACCTGGACTACCTGGACTGAGGTGGCTCCAACAGTTGGACAGAAATGGGGGTGTTTTTGTCCTCTTTTCAATACGTCCAAATCGTCCAGTTAGTCCAGGTAGTCCAATTCGTCCATGTCCAATCGAATACTTCATAGGCACAAATGTTAGCAATTTCTTTAAGTTGACGCCATTACGTGAACATGTACCAAATCTTGAGCCGGTGCTTTGAAGCGATTGTCTTTCTTAATCGCTTCAAATTTTGAGTTGATTATAGAGTTGTAGCAATTTTTGTTGCCCGATGAGACAATTATGTGTTATAATCGCTTCAATATGTGAGGTGATTAATGAAATGGATTTGGCAACAGCCCAATTGGCCAGATTTTATTTGGGAAACAGAAGCTTTGCTTCCTTTTCTTAGCAAAGCTCGACTAGAGCAAGGTAAACTTTTAGGTAGAACGAAAGAGTTAGGGTTTGAGCTTAGCCAAGAAGCGGGCGCCGATATTTTGATTGAGGAAGTTATCAAAACGTCCGAAATCGAGGGGGCCTATTTAAATCGTGATTTAGTTCGGTCGTCGGTAGCGAAGCATTTAGGGCTTCCAAGCTTTGGGTTGCCACAGGCAAGTCGTTCAATTGATGGTCTTGTCGATATTCTAATCGACGCTACAAAAAAGTATGATCAACCTCTTACAGAGGAAAGACTCTGGTCTTGGCAGGCTGCATTATTTCCCACAGGTTACTCAGGACTGTTGCGCATTCAAGTAGGCGAATGGCGCATTGGAGAAGAACCCATGCAAGTGGTTTCAGGAGTGGTCGGAAAGGAGAATCTCCATTTTGAAGCCGTGCCAAGCCTTTGTGTAGGAAACGAGATGGGTCAGTTTCTCACTTGGTGGAAAAGTAGTCTGGATAAAATAGATGGTCTTTTACGTGCAGGTTTAGCTCATTTCTACTTTGTGACTATTCACCCTTTTGAAGATGGTAATGGACGTATAGCTCGTGCATTAACAGATATGGCCTTAGCTCAGGATGAAAAAATCTCCACCAGGTTTTATAGCCTCTCTTCGCAAATCATGAAGGAGAAAAAGGATTACTACGATATTTTGGAACGATGCCAACGAGGAGATATGAATATAACAGCTTGGCTTGTGTGGTTTTTGACAAGCTACATTAGATCGCTGGAAAGTTCTTCTAATCTGATTGCAAAAGTGCTTGCTAAAGACTCGTTTTGGAAATATTTCAGTCAAACCGCACTGAGCGATCGACAACGGAAAGTGGTGAATGTCCTCTTAAATGCTGGCAAAGATGAATTTGAAGGAGAGTTAACCACTCGTAAATATTCTTCTATTGCAAAAGTGAGCCGAGCGACGGCTTTTCGCGAAATTACAAATTTGGTCGAGAAAAAGGTCATCCTTCAAAACTCAAGCAAAGGTCGAAGCACAAGCTATGATCTGAATTGGGGTTTTTTACAGAACAAAGAATGACTTGAACTTAGTTGCGATAGAGGTGTTATGTCAATCTTTTTTGAGTCACGTTCGGTATATTTCGCGAATGGCATCTACAATTATTTGAGGTTGCTCATAGGGGATCATATGGCCGCTATTTTCCGCGAATATTTGCTTTCCATTCGAAGATTTGGTTACTAAGTCTTGTTGCAAGATTTTCCATGCCTTTGCACTTTTATCGATAAATTCTTGGGATAAGCCACTTTCTGTGGTGAGGTTTTTCGCGGCAGTGATGACTATCAATGGTTTATCGCCAAGCAATCCACCATTTTGTTTTAGTTGTTGGCAGCTCTCTTTAAAATCTGTGGCTTCTGCTAGAAGTGCTTTAATGGCTTTTGCTGTAACGCGTTTAACTAAATATACCTTCTGAACTTCTTCTGGAAAGTTTTGTAAACTTTTCTTAGCCGAAGGGAGATTGCAAAATAGGCGGCCCAGTCCTACATACGACGCTAGCAAGATGAGGTTTCGGCTCAAAGCACTCTCCATGGCTTTTTCTATAGGGTTTGGCGGCATGTACACATGGATATCTTCATGTCCTGCATCAACCAAAACAATGCCCGCCACTTCATTGGGATACTTGCTGGCAAAGAGGCGCGCGTTCATGCCCCCAAAAGAATGCCCCACGAGGATGTAGGGGCCAGGTACACCGGCTTTGCTCAAAAGTGTGTGTAGTTCTTCAACGATAGTTTGGCTGGTACTCGTGGTGGCAGCGTTGGGCCTTTCATCGCTCCAACCACAGCCAGCGCGATCGAAACTATAGACATGGGCAAATTTCGCCACTTCAGGTTGCACAAGGGCCCAATCCATGGAATATGAGCCCATACCGGCATCCAGAATAACGGAGGGTCCATCTTCACCAGAACTATGTAAATGCAAGCGATAACCACCGATATCGATCATGGTGCCAGGGGCGGGGAAACGTTTTTCATCAATCTTGGTGGCGATGAACTGATATACACAGCCTAAAGCTAAGGTGCCAGCGATGGCGCCTACAGCCCCAAGGGCTAAGGTGCTCATGCGTGCGAGCAAAGTAGTTGTCTCGGGGGGATTTTCAATGATTGTCGAAGTTAAATTCTGGAAGGCATGGAGTGTGGTATTGAAAGTTGTCTGATTCATAAAATTCCTGGAGAATCTTGTTGTTGAACGTTAAGATCTTATAAGAAATTTGGCTAATTTGCAAGATTTTCATCCTTTCTTTTTCGCCTTTAGCCTTTAGCCTTTAGCCTTTCGCCTTTAGCCTTTAGCCTTTAGCCTTTAGCCTTTAGCTTTTAGCCTTTAGCTTTTAGCTTTTTCTTGACTAATTTAAGTTGTAAACTTAAATTAGCCATATGTTAATCAAACGCGATATTTTTAACCGTCTTAGAGCCGATGTAGGATCTTACGTTCAGATTTTGATTGGTCCGCGGCAATGTGGAAAAAGTACCTTACTGTCTGTGTTAGGGCAAGGGAAATATCATGAAGTGACCTTTGATGATTTCCAGCTTCGCAACTTAGCTGAAAGTGATCCTGCGTTTTTTCTTACACAATATCCGCCTCCACTTATCATTGATGAAGTGCAATATGCGCCGAACATCTTTCCTGAAATAAAGAAAACGATAGACCAGATCAAGAAGAAACGATTGCTTGACAACTTATCGGGCGAGATTGAAGTTCTTTTCTACTTAACCGGCTCGAATCAAATTTTATTAGACAAACAAGTCAAGGAAACGTTGGTTGGTCGGGCGAGTTGGTACCATTTGAATACGTTATCTCTCCATGAGATCAAAAACGCTTTTCCAGAGTTAAAATTAACCGAGATCATGTTTAAAGGCGGCTGGCCTGAATTGTACACCAATAGCGCTTTAGATCCGGTTAAATATCTGAATGATTATATCCGCAATTACATTGAGAAAGACATTATTGCTAGCGCAGGAATCATCAAAAAGAAAGAATTCCATACGGTATTAGGGATGCTGGCAGCACGCACAGCAAATATTCTTAACTATTCTTCTTTTGCTAAAGACAGTGGCGTTAAATCAGTGACAGTATCCGAATGGATTTCTGTTCTCGAAAGAGCTCAGCTACTTTATCTTTTGCCTCCATTCGAAGCAAATCTCAATAAGAGGCTTATTAAAGCTCCCAAAGTCTATTTCTTAGACACAGGGATTGCTACGCGCCTGCAAGGGTGGATGGATGTGCAGCCTCTCCTCACAAGTCCTCAAGCTGGCGCCCTATTTGAAACGCTCGTTCTTGGAGAGCTTGTGAAATGCATCACAAATTTTGGGAAGAATTGGAAATTGTCTATGTGGAGGACCAAAGACGGGGAAGAGGTTGATTTTATCATAGATAACGGTCAAGGGAGATTCCTGGCCATTGATGCTAAATTGGGCATTCATGGGACGGATGCTATTAAGATCCCTCCGAATCTATTAAAAGCTGTTTCTCTCGATCAAATCATCGTTGTGACCTATGGAGGCAAAAAAATGCAGTTGAGTAAAGACTGTCTACAACTGCCCATCTGCGATCTGACTGAATATCTATTAGCCTGGGATAGCTTCATATAAACTTTCGCTGATTTGCAATATTTTTACCCTTTCGCCTTTAGCTTTTAGCCTTTCATCTTTTCTTGTATTCGCTCCAGTCCGGCTGGAATTGTTGGCTCCTGTTGAGGGTTGTTACGCCGTTGTTGCTCTGTAATGCGTTGGTTGAAAGGGGCATCTCTAAAATAATTACCTAAATGCAGCCGGTTATACTTGTCGTGTATTTCAGATTCGAATAAGGCGAAATCCCCATGAAACTCCGGCTTTACTTTTTGATATTGATCGTGGAGTAGGGTTGAAAGAACGGTGAATACGTATATTTGCTCTTTAGTGCATATTTTGCTGAGGTATTGTTTTTTGACTAATCGATAAAATGCCGTTAATTTATCGCTTTCTTCTGGTAATATGGTTTGTTTTTCAGCTTGTTTCAAATACTCGAGCGCTTTGGAGAATGATTTAAAATCATTCTCTTGCAGGATGGTAAAAGCTATATTTAGATTATCTATACAGCTTTTCGAGGCCAATTGCTCTTCTATATCCAAAAAAGGAGAGATTGAAATTTCATTCAGATGCAGCGTTTGTAATGCAGCTTGGGCAAAACCGCGATAGAAATTACCTTTTAAGAAAGAGTCAAATGGTGTTTGGGGAGTTTGCATGGCCATCAATTGCCTTTTCATTTCTTGTAATTGTTTTGGTAACTCCCTACCTTCTAATTGATGACGATGTTGTAATTCTTCAACGATTTCCAAAGTGACTAATTTTTGGATGGTGGTGTTTCCCCAGCCATTCTTAATTTCTCGATACGACTTAAATAATATTTCATGCCTTGCCACATCCATCAATTGCTCAAAATCTTCGGTGGGCAGTTGGGAACGGATGTAAGAGACGATGCAGCTAGTAGAGCAAGAGCCTCCTAGTTGTCCAGGGCTCCACAAGCGCGCATCATCGCTGGGGGGAGCAATTCTGCCTTTCAACAAGGGAATGATCTCTTCATAGACACCCGTAGTGCTTTTTGAGGGAGGTATAGACAACATATTTTTGATTATGAGGAAAAATGGGGACATGTAACTTATTAAATTTTCAGCTGTAATGTCTTCAATTTCTAATGCCGTTTGATACATCCTTCTTCCATCGCGATCCACTTTGGAATAGTGATATTTGTCAACTCCGTCTCCCTCATTATGATGCACAATTTTATAGACTTTCTTACCGTTGCTATCCCAACCAGTACAAGTCACCACCATCAGCATGCCATGATCCCAAGAATTCGCTGAAAAAGGCAAACTTTCATTAACTTTCAAGCTAGCTACAGCTTCTATCAAATGTTCAGCTATGTTGTGGAGCGTTATAGAGTTAGGTAGCCAAGATGCTGTTTTACGCCATAATTCAAGAGCGAATTCTAAACCTGCTTGGATTCGCTCAAGCGCTGGCGATGGTGTATCGATGTGTTTGATCAATTCAAGGGTGAGTTCGATGGCTGGATAACTATACATTCCTGCTAGGGGGCCTTGGCCTAAATGTTCGGCGGCAAAATAAGTCCTCCATCTTAAATCGTTTTCATAGAAACTGAACTGGTTTGCGTCATAACGTGTCTTACCACGTATCGCTTTGGTGAAATTCCCAAGAACTGCTTGACCCAGCTTACTATACTGCTTGATTTGGCTAGCGACTACCGAAGGTGCGGGGAGTTGATTAAGCGTTTTGAATTTATGGGCAAATTCGGTGGTATAAACCAAAGGTTTTTTTGTTTCTAAAATTTTGTGAATGAGACTACCCACAGGCTTTTGCAAATCTTTGAAATTGGTCTGGTGGGACTTATTATCAAATGATCTTACTAATCCCGTTAGCTTGCGCAGATGTCTCGCAATATTGCGGGGATCTCCCGCTATTGTACATGCTGGGTTTGCTACTCCCTGAGAAAGCAGCTCAACCACAATTTTTAGCTGCATGATGATTTCTTTCTGTTTCTGATCAGCAGAGGAAGTTCCATTGGAGCGGTACTTTTCCATCTCAGAGAGTAGCTCTTTTAAATAAGGCAGGGGTTCAATATGACAAGGTAGGTTTGAAATTGAATCAACTGTCTCAGGGATAGATGAAGAGGGGGGAGAGAATTTTACCATCACCTGGATGAGGAATGCTGTAATATCTCTTTCTAAAAGTGGAGATTTCGTGGGCTGTTCTCCCGGTTCAATTTCAGCAGGAAGGGGAGGTGTTTGGTGAAGTTCGGTGCCTGTGGTGTGTCTACTTTCTTTGGGAAAGAGGCTCTGCTGATAAGCGCGCTTAATTTTTTCGTGTTGCGATGTAGATACCAACGCGCTCTTTTCCAGCGTGTCCTTGATCTTTTGTATCCAAGAGGATTGGTCTGCAGGAATGGCTGTTGTTTCATTTTCCAGAAGGGTTAAAAACGATCGGATGCAAGCGTCAACTTTATTTTGAGCATCTTCTTTCGTACTATTGGCTAGTGTTTCATAAATTTCCCTATACGAAGGCAATTGAGGAAATGGTGATTCCGAAGGAAGATGGGTTGCCATAAACAAACCATGAATGATTTAATTGATGGTTAAATAAACCTTATGTTTATATTATATTAAAATATTGTTTTTGTTGTCTTTATTTTTTGTAGTATCAAAATGGACAGAATGGACAGAATGGACTTTATGGACGGAATGGACGGAATGGACGAAATGGACAAGAAAGCTGTCCATTCCGTCCATTCCGTCCATTCAGTCCATTCTGTCCATTCTGTCCATTTCCTTAGTTTGGATGTGTTGAAAGGCTAGGATGAGGTTTGTGTAGAATCTATCGAGCACAGCAAACAACGTGTCAGTTCCCGGGAGAGAGTTTTCTTCTACATAATGGTGTAGATAGTGTTCTAGCTGCCTGCACAGAGTGCCGGCGGTTTGATAGCCGTAAGGGGCGGCGCTGCCTGCGATTTTGTGCACTTCGTTTTTTAATTCATTAAGATTAGGTATCTTAGGGTTTTGATGGATGCAGTCTACAAGGCCTGAGATGCGCTGCAATTTTTCAAATATAGATTTATTAAAGCGATCGAGCAGGGCGGGGGATGGTCTATATTCTCCCTCCTTGGCTTCGTCCACGTGGGAGAAAAGAGAATGGCATAACGCTTGAGTGGTTGTTTCATCCAAAGGGGCTGGCAGCACCCAGGTGATTTTCATTTCTTCTGTCAGTTTTTGATAGAATGTGGGGTCCCTAAATTGCTGGCTGCAGACAGCTATCTTTAAAGGTGTGGAGGAGTTGTGGTGCAGCTGGGTAAGAACAGCGTTTAGCTCTAGCGAAGAAGGCAGGGGATCATCAAGGATAATACCTACAATTGTGTCCTTTTTAACTTTGTGGATGATGTCATGCATGGTGGTAGCAGGGATCAATGCGATATTGAATTTTTCGCCGATAGATTTTAAGTGTAGTTGGCCACTACATAGCAGGTATTTGTCCATGACTGCATGCTAGCAATTGGTGTTTTTTTTTGTATATATTGATGGTTAAATATTGTGCCCGAACGCACTAATTTTCGTGCCCGCGTGCGTGCCCGTGCCCGATAACTTTTTTGCAATCATGACTTGTAGGTAAATTCGGGCACGGACACGGGCACGCACACGGGCACGTAATTAGTAAGTTCGGGGAGTGGTACGAGATCTAATGAAAAAATCCTTTTCATGCGGAACATATTGGGATAAAGTAGGATTTATAAAATTGACAGATGAACCACGGTGAGGATGATGATGCACGCTTTAAAAAGAGATTACAAAATTGCTGGCGACTTAGATGTGACATCTGCCGAAGGTAAGCGTTTGGCAGACTGGGGACGCGCTGAAATCGAAGTCTCAGAAAAGGAAATGCCGGGATTGATGACACTTCGCAAGGAGTATGGTTCTCATCAACCTTTGAAGGGGGCAAGAATCGCTGGTTGTTTGCATATGACTATTCAAACAGCAGTGTTGATCGAAACGCTTGCCCACTTAGGCGCTGAAGTACGCTGGTCTTCATGCAACATCTATTCTACGCAAGACCATGCGGCTGCCGCCATTGCGGCTGCTGGTGTGCCTGTTTTTGCATGGAAAGGGATGTCAGAAGAGGAATACGAATGGTGTATTGCCAAAACGTTGATGTTTGGCGACAAACCCCTCAATATGATCATTGATGACGGGGGGGATCTGACGAACTATGTCCATGACAAACATCCCGAAATGCTCAAGGGCATAAAAGGCATTTCGGAAGAAACAACCACCGGTGTGCGCAATCTTTTGCAGCGCTTTAAAAATGGCACTTTGGGTGTCCCCTCCATGAATGTTAATGATTCAGTGACAAAATCCAAATTCGATAACCTATATGGTTGCCGTGAATCTGTGCTGGATGGTTTAAAACATGCCACTGACGTGATGATTGCAGGCAAGGTCGCTGTGGTTGCAGGGTATGGCGATGTGGGCAAGGGGACGGCAGAGGCGTTATCTGGGACAGGAGCGCGTGTATTGATATGTGAGATTGATCCGATTTGTGCTTTACAGGCGGCAATGTGTGGATTCCAAGTGGTCACAATGGAAGAGGCTGCTCCGGTAGCTGACATTTTTATTACAGCCACAGGGTGTAAGGATATCATCAGGCCTGAGCATTTAAAGGTCATGAAGGATGGGGCGGTGGTGTGCAATGTTGGCCATTTTGATTGCGAAATCGATGTCGCTTGGCTCAACACAAATCCTGATGTGATAAAAATACCGATCAAATCTCAAGTGGATCGCTATTTGTTTAAGCATACAGGCAAAAGCATTATCTTGTTAGCACAGGGACGTTTAGCGAATCTGGGATGTGCCAGAGGGCATCCGTCGTTCGTAATGTCGACTTCATTTACGAATCAAGTTGTGGCGCAGGTTGAGTTGTGGACTAAAAACTATCCACTTGGCGTCCATCGCTTGCCAAAATTGTTGGATGAAAAGGTTGCGCGTTTGCATCTTACCAAACTTGGGGTGCATCTCACCGTGCTTACTGATGCACAGGCGGCCTACTTAGGGATGCCTAAGCAAGGGCCTTTTAAGAGTGATAACTACCTTTACTAAAACCTAAAAGATATTCTATGTTACAGTACAAGTATTCCGATATTTATATATCAATTTAGGTTGTAGATGAGCACGTTTAAATCCGAGAGTATGGCTAGCAAAGCACCTTTACCGCGTATTTTTCGCAATAATGAAGAATCTATCTATCGATTGTCTCAGAAGTTATCTTTAGATCCTGCTGTGAGTGATGTTTTGTTTGACACACATACACGTCAGAATTTGGCGGGCTATGCGTCACACATCGAAAATATGGTTGGCACTGCCAAGATTCCTATGGGAGTGGCCGGTCCCATTCGTATCTTGGGACAACATGCGAAAGGTGATTATTATGTGCCTATGGCCACTTCTGAAGGGGCGTTAATCGCATCTTATATGCGCGGTATGCAATTAATGACAAATGCTGGTGGATGCCGAACTGCTGTTTTGGAAGATGTGATGACACGAAGTCCTGTGTTTGGATTCGATAGTTTGCCTGAAGCATTGGCATTCGTTGAGTGGTTAAATGTTGAAGCGGTGTTAGAAGATTTTCGCCTCATCGTAGCTAATACCAGTCGACACGCCTGTTTTAAAGGTGTCGATACACTTGTTCATGGCAGAAACGTTTTTCTTACTTTTCGTTATTCTACAGGGGATGCAGCCGGACAAAACATGGTGACGATTGCTACAGAAGCAATATGCAAATATATGCTTAAACATCTTCCCATAGCACCGAAATATTTTCATCTGGAAGGTAATTTTTCTGGAGATAAAAAAGCCACGGCCAGAGCCTTTCAACAAGGGCGTGGCAAGCGCGTGACAGCCGAAGTTGCGATCCCTAAGGCTTTATTTGAAAGGACAATGGGGGTTACTGTTGAGGCGGAAGTAGCCTATGTGCAACGGGCTACCATGGGGGCTCTGTTTAGTGGGATGATTGGAGGCCAAGCCCATGTATCGAATGCTTTGGCAGCCATTTATCTAGCGTGTGGACAAGACATTGCATGTGTAGCCGAGTCCGCTGTTGGCGTCTTTACAGTCGAAATGGAAAAAAATGGAGATCTTTATGCCTGCCTTACCCTACCGAATGTAATTGTAGGTACTGTGGGAGGGGGGAGCTCTTTGCCTGCTGCAGCGGCGGCCCTAGATATTCTTGGCTTGCGGGGAGATAATTCGGCATTGGCATTTGCGGAAATTATTGTCGGCGTAGCGTTAGCGGGTGAAGTTTCGATTGCAGCCGCCATGGCTGGAGGTTATTTTAGCAAGGCGCATGCTGTTTTTGGGCGGGCGCGCCAGCGCCAGCCGAATGCCGTATCATCGGCGAATGTGTTGGCTGAGGATGTGTTGTTGCAAAATGTGTTTTAGAGGTAATTTCGGAATTACCTCTCTAGATCTCAACGAGTTTTTTATTGACGAGATTGTAACGCCGTTTGCATAGGTGGGCGAGCTCTTGATCGTGTGTAACCACGATCAATGTCTTGTTGTGACTATGGGCAAAGTCGAGAAGTAATTCGTGAATTTGTTGCGATGTTTGGCGATCTAAGTTTCCAGAAGGTTCATCGGCTAGGATAAGATCCGGGTTATTGCATAGTGCTCTTGCGATAGCTACGCGTTGTTTTTCACCACCTGAAAGTAATTTTGTATTGTAGTGTTTGCGGCTGCTTAGTCCAACGTGTTCAAGTAGGCCACAAGCTCTTAGATATGCTGGAGAGCTAGGGTTGGTAGGTACGCGTGCAATCTTTGCAGGCATGAGTACATTTTCAAGTGCGGTGTAGTCGTCTAGTAAGTGAAAAGATTGAAAGACGAATCCGAGTTTTGTATTGCGGATTCGGCTTTTGTTAAATTGCGTGATGTTGTGGCCATCGATCTCTAAGCCCCCATTGCATGGAGTGTCAAGAGTGCCTAAAATCTGCAGGAGGGTGCTCTTACCTTCTCCAGAGCGCCCCATGATAGCCACAGTATCACCGCGATTGATGGTGATGGAAATATCTTTGAGAATTTCGAGCTGGGCAGGGTGGTAAAAAGCTTTGCTGAGGTTTGTTGCCCTTAGAATAGTCTGTGGTTTATCTTGATAATTCATCAGTTATTCGGCCCTCAAAATAGTCGATGGACGCAGCATACATGCTTTGACAGCAGGAACAATGCCTGCTAGTAGGGAGATGCAGGCTGTGGTGATGACCACAAAGGATAAGGCTTCAAAGCTAAGCTCGCTGGGGAGGGTATTACCATAGAATACGGGATTAAAGAGATCGTAACCTTGCAGTTTGCTTAGTATCGACACAAGTTCGTTGATATTGCGCAAGGTGAGCGTGGCAGCTAGGATGCCGATCAAGCTACCGATTGTGCCCATGACCATGCCGCAAATGCCAAAGATGGTGGCGATACTGACTGAGGAAGCTCCCATTGAGCGCATGATGCCAATTTCTAGTTTCTTGTCGTTGACTAAGATGATCAGCATCGAGATGATGTTGGAGCAGGCGACGATGATGACGACAAGAGAGATCACACTGAAGAGGTTCTTTTCACTGTGGAGTTGTTGGATGAGGTCTTTGATGTATTCATATTCTTGGTATGTTTCAATATGCCAATAGGGGGCGATGCCAGCTTGTTCAAAAGCTTGTGACAATTCAGATTTAATTCTTGCTGCATCTTTGTAGTTGTCAAAGCGGATGTTAAGTCCATTGCTCGTTAGATTTTCATTGCTGTTGTACGAAGCTCGTATCATGCCTATTAGCTCTTTAGGGGCTAAAATGTATTTTCCTCCAAGGGGCATAATGCCTGGGTCGTAAAAGCCTGCTATAAATACCGGTTGGCGTTGCTCTTGTACAGAGCTTGGGGTGGGGGAAAAGTAAGACAAGTATCCTTGATCGCCTATGAGAGCCCCTGCATCTTTGAAGCTACGTGGTAATAGGATGCCATCACCTTCAGCCGTATTTTGCGGCAAGATAATTGTTGTATTTTCTGGTGTGAGGTGCGCAAAAAGTGGGGTATCTTTACTTTGCTCAATGGTAGCTTCGGCGATTTCAAGGGTTCCTAAGGGGACATTACCGTGCAGGATATTTCCTTGGATTTTTGTGGTGATGATGAAGTGAAGATTTTTTATTCTATTAGCTTGAAGGAGAGAGCTCAAATCTATAGAGGCTTGGAGGATGGTGTTATCTTCTAAGAGCAAAGGAATCCAAGCTTCGATTTCTTTGGGCTCTTGATCGGGAAGTTTGATGAATCTTTTACCGTCTTTGATGTTCAGCTCGCCCATGATGATTTGTTCGTGTGCACTCAAAAGATTTTGTGGAAAAGGTTCGAATTCGTTTGGATTGTTGGGGATGGTAATGCGCGATGTGTCACCATGTGAAGTGAGGATGCTCACCTTGAAGTTTGCATTTGCTGGTAGCAAGTGCTGTGGCAAGCGCCATCCGGTGGCAGGTGTTTTGAGAGCTGTGACGTTGATGACGCTAAAAAAGGCTTGTAGACGCTTGTGTAAAGTCGCTATTTCTTGTTGGTTGATTGTGTCTGGTGTGTCCTCGAGGATATTATCGGAAGAGATGGACTGCATATGCAACAGATTATTGAAATCGGCCGCGGTAAAGGGGAGTAAAGCTTTGGCGAGTACTGGTGTGTTGGTATCAAAAGAGCCCACATAGGTGGCGTGGTCGAGAAATTGTTGTGATTGTTGTGTGGGCCCGGCAGATGGGCGCACTAGGCGCAGGCGAACATTTGCCATGGTGGTTTCGTAGTCGGTGACTTTAATGCTGTTAGCGCCAGGGAGGGCGTCTGCACTCTGAGCAACTAGTTTGACAAGGTCTTTGAGCTCTCCTTGTGTGTTTCTATCAGGTGCAGGCCAATGTTTGGGAAATTCTTCATCGACTTCGCTATTATACGGATCGGTTTGCGGAGAGACCAATTTTTCGCCAATGGATTTGGCGGTGTAGTCCGATTGGGCGCTTACGGAGTCTATTAAATAATAGTAGGAGTTGTAGTATTTTGGAGTGGGGGTAACGCGAATAGGAGCTGTGAGAGCTATTATTTTGTCTACCCAGCTATTTTCTAATCCGTCTTTTACAGAGAAAAAGACAACGATCAGCCACACAACAAGTGCAATGACTAAAATCGAGACCAAACTAATGATCGACACAGAGAGCTGCCGCCAGCGTGGAATAAGATACTTACAGGCTACCGACAGCTCGAACATAGATCCTCTAAAGGCGACGGTTTATTTCGCTTCTTTAAATTCGACGTGTTTACGTAGGGTTGGATCGTATTTTTTACGGGCCAAACGATCTGGTGTGTTGGTTTTGTTTTTTTCTGTATAGTAATGGAAAGCACTTTCTGAGCTTTTCATTTTGATGTTTTCACGTTTTTTTGCCATGGCAATATCTCCGATGAATCGATTTCATTTAAAGAGAGAAATCATAGCTTACTTATAGGATTGTTGAAAAGAAAAAATCGCAAACACTTGTAGGAAAAGTATTGATGACACATGTGTTTTTGATCGCGAAGATCGCGAAGCAAGCGAAGAAAACGCGAAGGAAGATTTTATTTGTTGGAGTTCACGTTCAAAACAAATCATCTGATATTATTTTTGAATGCTTTCTCCTTGGAATTACTCAAGAACCCTGAAAATCTTGTCGATTTAAATATGAAAGAAATTGAGCTTCAAAGGTTTGTTAGAGCATATCCACAAAAGAAAAATCTTCGCGTTACCTTCGCTAGCTTCGCGATCTTCGCGTTCAAAAAGTGCGGTACTCTGCATGGTTTTTAGGAACGAGGTAGATGGTTAGCTCATTTTGCGATAAAAGGGGAAGTCGGCATAGGCCAGCAATTCCTTGTCACCACGACTATCGCCGTAAGCATACAGGGTGTAGGTGTTGCGTGGACCTAACAAAGCTTCTAAACACCGTTGTTTTTCGGGTCCCCAGCAGTTGAGTCCATTAAGGCGTCCGGTTACATTGCCACCGGGATCCACCTCTAGTTGTGAACAAATGAGATCCTCGAACCCTGCCCGTTTACTCCAAGGTTGCAGAAACACATCAATGGAGGCACTAATTAGGATACAACGATGATTTTGACGCCGATGCCAATCGATGCGCCTCTTGGCTTCTGGACGAACTAGTTGTTTTAAGGTGTTGGAGCGGGCGAAAGCTTCGCCTAATTCGCGCAGTTGTTCAATAGGCATGCCTGCGAAGAAGCGCGTGAGAATTTCTTCTTTCACTTCCTGCCGTGTGATCTGGTGGAGTAGGTATCCTGCGAATTTTGGGGATAGCTTGGTAAATTTGCGCAATGAAGCCCAAAAGCCTGCCACTTCGATTAAAAAGGGGAGTAACGCATCGCGCGTGGTGATGGTGCCATCGAAATCGAAAGCAGCAACGATCGGTTTGTTTGACGGTGAAGGCTGTGTCATGCGCTTGCATTCCTATAAGAAAACGGCGTTAGAAATACCGCTTTTTTTTAGGTTTGTCAACAAATCAATTTTTTTGCAGCAGTTCCCGCTAAAAAAACCGTGCCCGTGCCCGTGCCCGTGCCCGAAAATATGGGACTTTACGAAAAAAATGTTGCTAAAGTGATTGCTTTTCCTTGAGAAAGTTTATTTGCGGGAACAGCTGTTTTTTTTGTTACACAAGAAATGGGATGCGGGTGGCGGGAGCTAAATCTAGGGAGTCGCCATGCCCTTGCTGGCGATAAGTGTGATAGCCTAGCCCGGCAATCATGGCGGCGTTATCTAAGCTCAGCCCACCAAAGGGCCATAGGGCATTTAATTTAGGAGCGCGTTCAGCTACAAGGTGGCGTAAACGTTGATTATTGGTGACACCGCCACCGAAAATCAGCGTTTGGCAATGATACTGTTCGGCGGCTATGATAGCTTTGTCTACCACATCATTGAGGGCTGTGTGTTGAAAGGCAGCACAGACATCTGCCCGAGACTGATCTGTTAAGTCGACCGTTTGGTTGTCAAGGCAATTTTGCCCTTTTAAGGTATATAGAACAGCTGTTTTTAAACCACTGAAGGAAAAGTCTAAGGGACGTCCTTTGACTCGTCCAGCTTTGAAGCTGAAGTGTGTGCGGTCACCATGTACAGCTAAAGCTTCGATTTTAGGGCCACCAGGATAGGGGAGGTTGAGAAGTTTGGCGATCTTATCAAAGGCTTCACCTATAGCATCATCGACGGTTTCGCCAATGAGTTGATAGCTACCAATATCTTTCATCAGGACAAGGGCAGTATGGCCGCCGGAAAGCACTACGCCAATGCAGGGAAAGGTAACAGGGGTTGGCTGAGACATAATTGCTGCATAAAGATGTGCTTCGACATGGTTGACACCGATGAAAGGCTTGCCGGTAGCAATTGCTAGGCTTTTGGCAGCCGTTACGCCAATGAGTAGGGCGCCGATCAAGCCAGGACCATGGGCCACAGCGATCAGATCGATTTTATCTAGGGTCAGCTTAGCTTCTTCTAGGGCTTGTTGCAATACAGGGATTAACACATCGACATGGCGGCGGCAGGAAAGCTCAGGGACCACGCCCCCATATTGGGCGTGCAGATCGATTTGGGAAGAGACTACGTTGGATAAGATCTCGCGACCATCTTTTACGACAGCGCAGCTAGTTTCATCGCATGTGGTTTCGATACCTAAGACGAGCATAAAATACTTTTGTAGTTGAAAGTCAATATTTTATGCGGTGCAGGGCTAAATTGCAACTTATTTCAGGTTTAGGCCCTGCGCGGCATCGGCATCGGCGATCCATAGGGCTTTATGGCTGCGGGTGCCGATATTTTGGATAGGCAATGTGTCTGGATCAAAGGGCGCTGTCAACACATGCTTGAGCATGGTGACTTTGCTTTTGCCAATCACATAGATGGCGATATTATGGCTGTTGTTGATGCAATCAAAAGTAAAAGACATGCGCCAGGTATTTTTTTGGGGCACGTAGTTTGGGATGACCAATCCATCATCGGCATGTAGGCCGTGGGTTTTTGGGAAGAGAGAAGCTGTGTGGCCATCTTCACCCATGCCTAGCATGACGAGGTCGAATGAACCTGCTGGCACATGCTTCAAGATAAGCTCTTCGTAGCTTTTGGCAGCGGCGCTGAGATCTGGACTATCAGCTGGCATGCGGAAGATTTGCTCTTTTGGGATAGGCAAGGAGGAAAAGCCTGCTTCCATAGCCATGTGGTAATTGCTTTCACTATCTGTGGGGGGCACGCAACGCTCGTCACTCCAGAAAACAAATGTTTTGTTCCAATCTAGCTTTTCTCTATAGGCTGGGCTTGCCAAGAGCTGGAAGATGGCCTTTGGTGTGCTGCCGCCAGAAAGCGCTACTGTGAATTTACCTCTTGCTGCAATGGCTTTATTGCCAATGGCAATGAAGTGTTCGACGCAAAAGGTTAAAGTTTCTTGCATATTGCCAGGGACGATGATATCGCGACGGTCATCGAAGAACTTAATTTTGTCATTTGATTTTGATGGCATAATTATTTACTCAGTGTTTTGTAGTCGATTAATGAAATGATATCAAGCATCTGTCGGTAATGGGTTCCCAGCTTGCTAAAGAAGATCTCTTTGATGAAATTCAGTCCGCGGTGCACGTTTGGCAAGGGGATTGTATAGGGAAGTTTGCATTCATCTTTCGTGGATGCATGGACTATCACTTGTGAAATGTTGGGTTTGCGTGCAATGGAGTAACTATGTCCGTTTGTTAAAGTGATTTCTAATGATGCTATCCCACCCGGTGGTAAGTTATCGCATTTCTGCGGCGCTAAGGCTATAACTACGGGGGTATTGGGGCCAAAATAGCTAATGATGATATTGTTTTCGAAAACTTCTGTGGCGCGGTAGCGCCAGCCTAAGCTAGCTGCTAACCAACCTTGCAAGTAGATAGCACGTATTTCGGGGTGCTGTACCGTTTCTGTGGCATTATGATGATAGTTGATGACGATCGATTTAATCTCTTTGAGCTCTTCAATTTTCTCTTTGGTATCAAAGAGTTGAAAGAGCATGTCGCGCCAGTTGCTGACGATCGCCCAATTGATATCCATGACGTCTATAGATAAAACACCTAAGTTGTCTTTCATCTCTTGGCAAAATAAGCTGAGATTATCTGAACACTCTGAATCGAAGATCACGCGGTCGGCAATAGGTTGTAAATGGGGGAAGATGACGTTTTCTTCAAAGGGGTTTTGTCCCCATAAAAGATAAACGGGAAGGTCGGGGACTAGATTTGGAGTGATGAGAAAGGGGACGCGGAATAATTGATTTTTCGATGCCGCAATGGTGATCTGATCACAGGCTACTTTGGCATTTTGAGGATCGCTATTGGCTCCGCTCACTACGGTAGAAACAGAGACGTGAAAATATTGGCGGTCTGTGTCTTCCCCTTCAATAAAAATGATGCGGCAAGGGAATTTTTCAAGAATGGTATGGACCAAATCTTGTAGATATTGCGCACGACGGGGCTCATGGGCATAGATGATTAGAGTGAAGAGACTAGCTTTTGAAAGTTTTTTTTCTTTTAAACCTTTCCACAGACGATTAAGTTCTTGTTCTATATTGGGGATATTGATGTCAACAGTGCTTGTCATGGCTTAAATCAATCTCCATTCACGTCCGTCATTATTGAGCAGGGTGTCTGCAGCTTTTGGTCCCCATGTACCCGAGGCATAATTGGGAAAGTCGGTGGGTTTTTCCGCGGCCCAGCGATCGAGCAGTGGCGTTAGCAGGCGCCATGAGGCCAAGGCCTCGTCAGCTCTGGCAAAGAGGGTGTTATCGCCAGCCATGCAATCGCAAATTAAGCGTTCATAGGCTTCTGGTGGGGTAGATCCAAAGTAGCTACCGTAGCGGAAATCCATTTTTACGGGCTGCATCACGCTGCTAAAGCCGGGGATTTTGCAATTCATCTTCATCGAGATGCCTTCATCAGGTTGGATGCGAATGACTAGCGTGTTGGGTTCGTGGCCTTTTGCATTCGATTGGAAAAGGTAGCCGGGGGCTTGTTTAAAGATGATGGCGATTTCTGTGACTCGTTTTGGCAATCGCTTGCCGGCGCGTAGATAGAAGGGAACTCCTGCCCAGCGCCAGTTGTCGATAAAAATCTTGAGGGCAACATAAGTTTCAACGCTAGATTTGGGATCAACGTTTCCTTCTTGGCGGTAGCCTATCACATCTTTACCATCGATATAGCCTGGTCCATATTGGCCACGAATGGCTGTCTTGGTAATGTCATCTAGGGGTAACGGTCTTAAGGCGCTCATCACCTTGATTTTTTCGGCATGGATAGAATCGGCTTTAAGGCTTGTGGGTGGCTCCATAGCGACGTGACATAGAAGTTGCATCATGTGATTTTGCACGATATCGCGCAACATGCCAGCTTCTTCCCATAGGCGCCCGCGGGTGCCGATGCCGATTTCTTCACTGACAGTGATTTGCACGTTATCGACATGGTGGTTATTCCAGAGTGCTTCAAAAATGGAATTACTGAAGCGGAAAACCATGAGGTTTTGTACTGTTTCTTTACCGAGATAGTGGTCGATGCGGTAGATTTGGCTTTCGTCTAAGTGTTGGGAGATATCTTTTTGAAGCTCTTGAGCTGATTTTAGATCGTGTCCGAAGGGTTTTTCGATGATGACCCGCGACCACTTCTCTTGTTCTTGGTTGATGTCATAGGTGAGTTTGTGTTTATTGAGTTTTTCGATAATGAGCGGGAAGTAACTAGGTTGTGTCGATAGGTAGAATACACGGTTGCCCTTTGTGCCATGTTGTTTGTCAATTTGTTCTAGGAATGTGCGCAGCTTTTCATAGCCATCATCGTCATCGAATTCAGATTGATGATAAAATAGATGTTCGTTGAAGGTGTCCCACACCTCTTTATTGACAGGACGATTGCGTGAAAATTCATTCACCGCAGCTAACATTTCTTGGCGAAATTGATCGTGTGTTTTTTCTCGACGGGCAAAACCGACGCAGGCAAAATGTGCAGGGAGCTGTCCTTCATGCGCCAAATTGTAGATGGCAGGGATCAATTTACGGCCAGTGAGATCTCCTGTAGCGCCAAAGATCACTAACACACAAGGATCAATATGTTTTTTTGATCTGCTAGCCTCTTGGAGAGGGGATTGCGCTGCGAGAGATGTCATGGAAATGCTCCTGTCTCAAAAAAGGTTAAACGTATAAGTTGTTTTATATTTTTGAGATTACAGATTTCCGATTTCAAAATCTATAGATAATGTGCTCGATAGAAAAAGGACAAAAGGACAAAGGACTAAAGGACCTAAACGACCAAAAGGACCTAAAGGACGAAAAGGACGAATCAACGCCGTTTTAGTCGTTTAGGTCCTTTAGGTCGTTTAGGTCCTTTGTCCTTTGGTCCTTTGGTCCTTTTGTCTTTTTTAAGTGAGCTTAATCGCATCGGCAATGGCATACGTCAGATCCTTAATGGCGCGACCTGCGAGTGTTAGAACCACACTCGTTGTACCGATGATCAGGCCTAAAGGAATTTCTTTCTTCATTAAATCAATGGTGTCGTTAAGACTCATTCTCATACTGGGATCAACCAGACGCGTCAATAGCGAGCGCTGTGGAATGCAGCCCCCCAGATTGTATAGCCCACAGTTTCTAAGCTGCCATTCTGCTGAATTATAGAGATAGCCATCGACGAGAAGGAAAGCCGCTGCAGGCAAACCTACATGCTTAGCTACCTGCCCAGCTTTTTCAGCAGTAAATCCAATGCCGCGCAATACTGTGCGGGGGACCGCTAAGGCTAGATCTACGCCTTTGACAGTCGTAGTTGCAATACTATTACATATAGACATAGTAACTCCTTTTTTTTTGTTAAGTACTATCATAACAAAAGAGTGTTAAGGTTTAATGAAGAAGTTTTTATTTAGTAGTTTTTATTTAGTTTTTATTTAATAACTAAAGGAGTTCGATTTGCTATCGAGATAACTTTGCAAGATGATGGTGGCGGCTACCGTATCGATCACTTTAGAACGGCGTTTGCGTGTGAGGCTACTTTCGCGTAGCGAACGTTCGGCTTGGACTGATGTGAGGCGTTCATCCCACGTGTGAATAGGGACAAGAAGGTGTTGCTTGAGTAATTCAATGAAATGCACCACTTCATCGGCCAGCATTCCCTTCTTGCCACTCATCATCAAAGGCAAGCCGATAATAATTTCAGCGATGTCATAGCGATTGGCTTCAGCATGTTTTTTAAGTTCAATGGCCAGCTTTGCAGCAGTGGCTACAGTCTTTTTTTCTGCCGTCAGCGTCAGCAGAGGGGTTGCAATGATTTTTTGTTCATCTGATAGAGCGATGCCAAGACGCGCCATGCCGTAGTCGATGCCGATGATGCGGCTGGCGCGAGGTCTTGGCTGGAGAGGGTTTTCTATCATTTGCGCTCTTTATGGGCGATCGTGGCTTTGATGAAATCCCTAAACAAAGGATGGGGATCGGTTGGTTTCGATTTAAATTCAGGGTGGAATTGGACACCAACCATCCAAGGGTGATCTTTGATTTCGGCAATTTCGCATAAGGTGCCCTCATCAAGAGTACCGGCCACGACGAAACCATGCTTTTCCATGAGCTCTTTGTATTCGTTATTGAATTCAAAGCGGTGACGGTGGCGTTCCCCGATCACATCTTGCCCGTAGGCTTTGCGTGCATGGGTGCCAGCTTTAAGGGTGCAATTATAATTGCCTAAGCGCATGGTGCCGCCCATGTCTTGCACTTCTCGCTGCTCGCTCAGAAGGGAGATAACCGGATGGGGGGTGCATGGATCAATCTCGGTGGAATTGGCCTCAGGGATGTTGCAGGCATGCCTTGCAAACTCTACTGCCATCACTTGCATGCCAAGGCAGATACCAAAATAAGGGATTTTGCTTTCGCGACAATATTTGGCTGTGAGAATTTTACCCATCCAACCACGTTCGCCAAAGCCGCCAGGGACCAAATAGCCATCGCACCCTTCTATGGCTTCTTTGACGCTATTGTTATGGATCAATTTATCAGATTCATAACGCTTGATTTCTAATTGATAGCCCGCCGCTAGTGCGCCATGTGCCAGGGATTCTAAAATCGACTTATAAGCATCTTGATGCTGCACATATTTGCCTACGAGACCCACCGTGACTGTGCCTTTGGGGTTGCGTAGCGTATTGAGGATTTTCTCCCAGTCGGACAAATTAACTTTTTTATCGGTAAGATGCAACATGCGGCAAATCATTTGATCGAGATTTTGCTCATGAAGGTGGAGAGGGACTTCATAGATGCTATGTTGCACATCGACCTCTTCAATGACAGCTTCGCGTGGGACGTTGCAATAAAGGCTTAATTTGGCTTTGACATCTTCATCGAGGGACATCTCACAGCGGCAGAGGATGATATCTGGGAATATGCCGATCGCACGCAATTGTTGTACAGAGTGTTGCGAGGGCTTAGTTTTGACTTCTCCTGCTGCTTTAAGGTAGGGGACGTAGGTAAGGTGAATGTTGATGCATTGGGATGGGTGGTCGTTGCGAAATTGTCTGATTGCTTCCATGAAGGGCAATGACTCGATATCTCCCACCGTGCCGCCAATTTCTACGAGAACAACATCGATGTTTTCTGTTTGTTTAGCGCAGTTGATGATACGTTGTTTGATCTCATCGGTTATGTGTGGGATCACTTGGACGGTTTTCCCTAAGTAATGTCCTTGTCTTTCGCGGCGGATGACAGTGTTGTAAATCTGACCCGACGTGGCATTTGAAGCAGCGGAGAGAGGGGAGTTGGTGAAGCGATAGTAGTGGCCAAGATCGAGGTCTGTTTCGGCCCCATCATCTGTCACATAGACTTCCCCATGTTGATAGGGACTCATGGTGCCTGGATCAACATTGAGGTAAGGATCGAGTTTTAGCATAGCGACCTGCAGCCCTTTTTTCTCTAAGAGCATGCCGATGGCAGCTGCAGTCAGCCCTTTGCCTAATGACGAGCAGACCCCGCCTGTAACGAAGATGAATTTTGTTTGCATAATTCTAGCTCTACTTTCTTAATGTCTTCTGGTGTGTTAACATCGGCGCTTACGCTTTTGACGATAGCGACTTTAATTTTATATCCATGCTCAAGCACTTTTAGCTGTTCTAAATCTTCAGCGCGTTGTAATGGAGTCATCGGTAGTTTTCCATACTGCAGCAGGAAATGGGGACGGAAAGCATAGATGCCCACATGTTTATATACTGGAATGTCGGAGGTAAATTTGAGAGAACGACCACCTGGAATGAGGGCGCGGCTGAAGTAGAGAGCATTGCCTTTTTGATCGATCACACATTTGGGGCTATTGGGATTATAGGCCTCTTCTTCACTCTCTAGTTTGAAAGCACAAGTTGACATCACAGCTTCAGGATCTGTGCGCAGAATTTCGATGAGTTGGTTGAGCACTTGAGGATCGAGGCAGGGCTCATCACCTTGGACATTAATGATCATTTCAGCGTCTTCCAGAGTTTTGTCGCGCTGCACGACATATGCCAAGCGATCGCTGCCTGTAGGTAAGTCTGAAGGGGTCATAACGACATCACCGCCGAAGTTTTTCACGTGATCGAAGATGCGTTGGTCGTCAGTAGCGACGATGAGTTTATTGATGAGCTTACAGCGTTTAGCGTTTTCGTAGGTGCGTTGAATTAATGTTTTACCTTTAATTTCGATGAGCGGTTTACCAGGGAAGCGGGTGCTGGCATATCTTGCAGGAATGATGGCAACGACATTGTGTTTGGCCGTATGTGATTGCATATAACCTCAAAGAAAACAAAGTTTATATTATTAATAGACGGCAAAAGTATAGCTGAATGGTGAATTAATCTCGACCCTATTCTTTCGAAAAAGATCCCATTTTTGGTTGAATGAGATGGACCAAATCCTTAGATTTCATCACGATCGACTCGGTTTTCATGCCACAATTGAAGGCCGAGCGCTCGTTGGTAAGCACGCCGTGATCGAAATAGGTGTCGAGATTTAATAACTGCCCAAAGGGCGGTACTCCACCAATAATAAGACCGAAGCGTTCTTTGATAACTGTCGGATCTTCGAATTCACATTTTTCCCCTACGACTTCAGCTACATTTTTCATATCTAATTTGAGATGTGAGGGGATATTGATTTGGTAATTCTTTTTGGTGTTTTTGCCGCGTAAGATGATCGATTTAACCCCTTCCTCCATTGAAGTGCCTCTGACACGAGCAGAGTCTTCAGATGTCGGCGTTTCTTCATGATTAAGATGCTCAAATTCCATGCTGTTATCGCGCAGTAGACGGATAATTTCGTTGCGAATGTTTTCGCCACCAAAGAAAATTTTGGCGCGCAAACGTGTCCCTGCGATACGCTTTGGATCTGAAGGAAATAAGGAAACTTCACGGATATTTTTTAATTTCAACATCGTCATTGTCAGACGTTCTAGGCCCACGCCAAAACCACCATGAGGAGGCATTCCATATTTAAAGATGCTTAGATAGTCGGCAAAGTTGGCCGGATCCATGCCCTTGGATAAAATCCCTTGGACCATCGAGTCGTAGGTATGTCGCCGTTGTCCACCCGATGTGATTTCTGTGCCAGCACACAGCAAATCGAAAGTATTTGTAAGCTCGGGATTGTTGTCATTTGGATAAGAATAGAAAGGGCGTTTTGACGTTTTCCAATCTGTCACGAAAATGAGATCAGTGCCAAACTCTTCAAAAGCATATTTACATAGTTCTTTTTCCGCTGCAGGACTTAAGTCTGGTTCTTGACGTTCGTCGATCCCTGTGCGCTTGTAGAAAAGTTCTTGGGCTTCGGCGAAGGTGAGTCTAGGAAATGGGACATCGCTTGGTGCTTTGATGATGTTATTGTCCAAGAGTTCGATTTCTGGCTGGCAGTGCTTATGGAGGTAAGCGACAATGAATTTGATCCCATTCTCTTGAATATCCATGATTTCATGCCAATGGTTAAAAAAGCCGAATTCAAATTCAAGTTGTTTCCCTTCAGTGAGGTGGCGTGGGGTGTTAGAGTTTTCGGCGCGGAAAAAGGGCATGAGAGCAAAAACACGTTCATTAACTCCCACCATGATCTGTTTATAGAGCTGGCTACTTTGGGCAAGGGTGGCTGTGTAACCGAAATAATCGACATTGAAGAATTCAGCTCCACCTTCTGAAGAAGCACCGATGAGGTTGGGGGCAAAGTACTCCACAGCTTGCACTTGATCATGCATATAGAGACGGTAGGCGTGGGCAATTTCAGCCTGAATCTTAAAAACCGCTTGCAATTGACGATTTCTTAAAGCGATGGGGCGGTGATCGAGAATAAACTCTAGGTCGTTTTGCAATTCGGGTTTGTAAAACTCGATGGGGGCCACTTCTTTGATAGGCACTTCGACTGTAATTGAAGGATTGATGACTTCAGCTTTATTGCCAGCTTGTGAGGAAGCGACGGCTTTGCCAGTGATAGCAAGGACTGTTCCAGGATGCAGTTGGGAGAGTTTGCTTAGCTCTTCTTTGGATTCAATCACAATTTGAGCTAAGCCGGTGCGGTCGCGCAAGATTAAGAAGTTGAGCTTACCCATGCTGCGAATGTTATTGAGCCATCCGCGCAGGAGAACTTGTTGGTTTACGTGGTTGTGTAGGTCGGCTGCTAGAATGCGCTGTGTCATGGTTTTGCCTCAGTATTGGATGATTGAAAAAGCATACTAACTTAAATCCTAATTATCGCTCAAGAACGTAGGTTCATCTCCAGCAGTTCCCGCTAAAAAAAACCGTGCCCTTGCCCGTGCCCGTGCCCTTGCCCGAAAATATGGGACTTTACGAAAAAAATGTTGCTAAAGTGATTGCTTTTCCTTGAGAAAGTTTATTAGCGGGAATTGCTGGTTCATCCAGTAGTTAAAAAGGGACCTCAAGGACCTAAAAGACCTAAAGGACTAAACGTCAATGCTTTTAGTCCTGTAGGGCGTTTTGGTTCTTTAGAGGTAATTGCAAAAGCCCCGTT
>JABDFJ010000031.1 GCA_013286645.1 Chlamydiota bacterium
GGCGGTTAAAAACCCACCATGGATAAGATAGGCTTCAAACTCGCTATAAAGGGCCTCAACCGTTATCTCTGCATCCGATTTTAACCGCTGTTTTAGAAAAACAGCCTCGCGAAAAGAAAGGGGGTAATAATGGAAATCGACAACGGCCGCTTTGCCCCTTCTTCCGGGAAAGCGCATGCGTGCTTCCTTAATAAACCCTGTGTCAGAACCTGTTAAAAACAAGGCAGTTTCATCCAACAATCCTGCATCAGCCGCATATTTGATTGCTTTGTCCCAATCTTTTATGTAGTTGACCTCATCAAGGATTAGATATTTCATTCCCTGTTGAGGCATGCTCTCAAGTTGACTTTGCAAAAGATGCATTAACATAAAGTGGTCTTGAATCAACTCTCCAGAAAGAAAAGCCAAAGCTTGTGGAGGTACTTTTTTCTTCAGCAAATGAAGCATCCACTGCTTTAACAGGGTGGTCTTTCCAATTTGGCGCCCTCCCGCCAACGTATAAATTCCAGGCACATCATCCGGAAACTCTTTGATCAACTTTGACTGAAAGCGAAAGGGTTGCTTGCTAACATAGCGCAATTGAGGATCTCGATCCTCGAATTCCTTGGGGTCTATGAGATGACTATTATGATGTAAAAATCTTGGATCCATATTTATTCATTGGTAAATGATTAAACTTATTCAACCATTAATGGTTATATTTGTCAAATCTGGTTTAGCGCAGCAGTAATTCTGCGATGAGCAAAAAAACGAAGGATGGTGCAGGGAAATGAGAGAATCATTTTGGAAGAAAATAGAGGAAGCAAAAAAGAAGGGAATTAGTCTGGAGGACTTTGAAAGGGTCGAAAGCCTCGAGTCCGCTATTGCTTATCATCAAATGAGATTGATAGCTTCGAAAAGGAAATTCAGGCCATTAAGGAAGGGGCAAGCACCAAGCCAAAGTGATAGGTGGCAAAGTTGCGTGAATGGGGGGCAAAGCCCCCCTACCCCACTTCCGCCCTTGTTGGACTTGGATTACCTTGATTTTTAGAAGCAATTGAGGGGGAGAACCCCCTCAAACTCCCCCCATTAGACACAAAGTCGAGAGGATAAGATGACAACTAAAACTTCCTAAGTGGAAGGGATGCAATCTGCAACTATAATTGTCGTCGACCTGAAATCATAATTGACGCAAAACAAAGTAGCTGAAACAGGTCTTAATATTTTACATTGCATAGAATATAGCAGATGCTATAAATCAAGTCATTACAACAATCACCAACGGTGAGGGCATTTTGTGACTGAAGAATTACCCAAAAAGATCAAAGCAATCAGGCAGTATCTTAAACTGAGTCAAGAAGAGCTTGCTCATAAGCTTGGCGTTAGTTTTACAAGCGTGAATCGCTGGGAAAATGGACAAACAAAACCATCAAAACTTGCGAGAAAGCAACTAGAAGCCTTATGCAAAGAATGTGGCTACGAAATGCCAACCATTCACTAGGAAAGAAATTTATGAGTTACGTTATTCCAAAATTACCTCTTTCGATTGATTTAGAGACAAAACCTGTCTTAAAGAAGTTAGCAAAAGCTCATCAAGCTTTGGCAGAATTGAAAGGCGTTGCCGGCATTATCCCCAACCAAAGCATTCTTATTAATACCCTTTCCTTGCAGGAAGCCAAAGATAGCTCTGCGATTGAAAACATTATAACGACCCATGATGAACTCTATAAAAGTGACGTCTCCGCTAAACAATTCAGCAGTTATGCAGCAAAGGAAGTCTACAGCTATGCAACAGCTCTTCGAAATGGGTATGAGAAGGTTAAAAAAAATGGCTTATTGACTAATACCTCCATTTTGGAAATCCAACAGACTTTAGAGGAAAATAGTGCAGGCTTTCGCAAACTTCCAGGCACTGTACTAAAAAACGATCGAACAGGAGAAGTCGTTTATAGCCCTCCGCAAGATCATGGACAAATCCGCTCCTTGATGAACAACCTTGAGCAATTTATTAATGATGACAATCTCTGTAATTGGGATCCTCTGACAAAAATGGCCGTCATTCATCATCAATTTGAAAGCATTCATCCTTTTTATGATGGCAATGGCAGAACAGGACGTATTATCAATATTCTTTATCTTGTAAAGCATGGTCTTTTGGATACTCCTGTACTTTATCTTTCTCGGTTTATTAACCAGAGCAAAGGAGAATACTACCGACTTCTTCAAGGCGTCCGTGATGATGGAGAATGGGAGCAATGGCTACTCTATATTCTTGACGGTATTGAACAAACTTCGCATCAGACCACGCGCTTAATATTGGGTATCAGAGATTTAATGCAGTCCTACAAACACAAAATTCGTGAAGAACTTCCCAAAATTTATAGCCATGACCTCCTGAATAACCTTTTTCGTCATCCCTATACAAAAATTGATTTTGTCTTGGAGGAATTGCGGGTCACACGCATAACAGCTACGAAATACCTAGATGCGCTTGTAAACCTTGGAATTCTTTCGAAACACAAAAAAGGGAAAGAAAATTATTATATAAGCGAAGCCTTATTTGATCTTTTGCTGAATGCGGGAGCAAAATCCAGTATTGAACAGTAATAGCACACCATCATGTATAGAAAATAGCAGTTTTCTATACATGACCAGTCTTCCATGTATAGAATTTGGCAATTTTCTATACATGTTAGTCTGAATATACATAGAGATTTAATGTTTTATATGAACGTGAACAAAATGACCATAAACACAAAACGATTGATTTTACGTCCTTGGACTGAGAAAGATTTAGAACCATTTGCCAAATTGAATGCCGATGCTCGCGTCAGAGAGTTCTTTCCAGGACTGTTAAGCCGTCAAGAAAGCGATGCATCTGTCAAGTTAGTTTCGGAACATATTCAAAGATGTGGTTGGGGTTTTTGGGCGGCTTCCCTAGTTGAAACAGGAGAATTCATCGGTTTTATAGGCTTAGAAGATGTCTATTTCTCGGCACCGTTTAATAAATCAGCTCCTGCTGTTGAAATTGGATGGAGGCTCGCCTTCGATCATTGGGGAAAAGGATTCAATATCGTTCATTCTCGCTAATAAACTTTCTCAAGGAAAAGCAATCACTTTAGCAACATTTTTTTTGTAGAGTCCCATATTTTCGGGCACGGGCACGGGCACGTTTTTTTAGCTGGAACTGTTGTTAGCGCAGCAGGCGCAGGGCGTTGAGGCCTACCAAGACGGTGCCGCCTTCATGCAATACCACTGCCAGCCACAGCGGGATGAAGCCAGCCAATGCTGGCAAGCTAGCGATCAAAATGGCAGCGACGGCCAACGTGAGGTTTTGCTTGACGATCGCCTGTGTTCGCAACGCCTTGCCAATGAGCCAATCTAACAGATCAATGTTATCGTGCAACAACACGATATCAGCTGCATCAATGGCAGCAGTGCTGCCGACTTTCCCCATGCAAATCCCGACCGTAGCACGTGCAAGCGCTGGAGCATCATTGATGCCATCGCCAATCATCGCTAAGCCTTTATCCTGTGACAACAGCGACACATAATGTAGCTTGTCTTCAGGTGTTAGATCGGCATGGTAATTTGTAATGCCAACTTCTTGCGCGATACGGCGGGCACTTGTCTCATGATCACCAGTGAGCATGACAATATCCCAGCCACGCTTTTTTATCGCGGATAGCGTATCGGCAATGTCTAAGCGGGGAGTATCGCTAAAGCGAAAGATATACGCTTGCGCACCAATAGCCAAGACGCCAAGCAACTCACCCTTGTTCTCTAGTTCTCGCGTGCGTTCTAAGAGTTTTTGCTGTTGTTGTGTCGGCAGTTGTTGCGCCACAAAAGATGGGCGCCCGATATACACTGTTTCATTGCCATTGACAAGTTGTGCTCTAGCTTGCAATCCTTGTCCTGGGATAGCTTTAAAAGCGCTAAGCGGTATGGCTTTGGGTTGCTTTTCGGCCGCATATTTCACAATAGCGGTGGCGATAGGGTGAACGGCATTTCTTTCCAGCGCATAGGCAATGGCTAAAGCCTCCTCGACGGTGTAATCATTAGCAGATGTGGAGGGGGAAGCGACTTTTTCGATTTCTAAGCAATGGAGTTCACCTGTGGTGAGTGTGCCCGTTTTATCGAAGGCCACAGCCCGGCATTTTGCTAAAGCATCTAAGGAAATGCCCCCTTTAAGCAAGATTCCTTTGCGCGCACATGAACTCAGAGCACTAAGATAGGCAATGGGGATGGCAATGATGAGGGCACAAGGGGAGGCAGCAATCAAAAATGCCAGCGCGCGATAGATAGAACCTTCCATGCCAAAAAAGGGGATGGACAGCAAAGGGGAAAGAGTAACCGCAAATAACCCCGCTAATCCTATAATGGTCATGGCATAAGTGCGGCTCACACTATCAAACCAACGCTGCAATTTTGGCCTTGCTTCCTGAGCTTGGGTGACTAGCTGAATAATACGCTCAATGGTGGAATCGGCACTCGTCAATGTCACTTCAACGGTCAAAATGCCATCGAGATTTCTTCCTCCCGCTGGGACAGTATCCCCGACTCCCTTTGGAATCGGCAGATTTTCCCCCGTAATATGCACTAAATTTAAAGCTGAAGCACCTGCAACGACCTTTCCATCTAAAGGGATAATTTGTCCCGCCTTGACAAGCATATGTGAGCCAATGGCTACATCGCGAATGGCTTTTTCAATGAGCGTGCCATCAGGTTCTACAATACAGGCACGTGAAGGCGATAGCTTATGCAAGCTGCTAATGGTACTTTTGGCTTTGGCTGTTACCGCATCTTCCATCGCACCCGATAACGAAAAGAGAACCAGCAAAAGAGCTCCTTCCATGCCGCTACCGATAAACACGGATGAAAAAGCCGCTAGCGTCATTAAAATATCAATATTGATTTCCCCATCGCGCAGGTCTTCTGTGGCTTCAATCAAGGATGGAATACCAGCTAGGAAGTACACCGCCACAAGTAGCAAATTGGAGAGGGGCATCATTTTGGGAGAAAACGACCATATAAAGGCTATCAGCAACAAAAAGGCGGCCGCAATGGCCGCTTTTAAGGTCAGATTGACGCCCCAAGTGCGGGATTCAGGGCGTAGAAAGGGACTATAACTCTGCTGCGGCCCCTGTTCGAAGTAGTTATTGAGAAGTTCTAGTGCTGGGGAAATCAAAGCTTGGGGTGATGCGGGTGGCAAACTCATAGTATTTATACATTTCCTAACGCAAGTTGCAGCCAGCTGAGAAGAAAATAGACCCAACCGTAGGCCAATAAGGACAAACCAATATTCCAGATGACAGCGGGGATGGCTTCGTTGCGAGTTAAATACGCGATGTAAATTGCGGAACCACTAATCATCACCAAAGCACCAAGAAAGATCCCATAGAAAGGCCATAGTGCAAACAACGCCAGGCAGACGGTGGCAGTCACGAGTACTCCAATGCCTGCTCCAAGGCCTTGCTTGAGAGGGTGTTCGCTGGCAGCTAGTGAGAGACCTAATTCCTCCTCAACCATCACTTTTAAGAGGCGCGGATTATCAGCCATCAACACATCTAAGACATCTTCAAGCAGCTTCCCTTCGAATCCTTTGGCCGCATAAAGTACACGTAGTTCATCTCTTTCTTGCTGACGATGATGCTCGATTTCCCAGCGTTCTTGTTCGAGTATGCGATGTAAACGCTCTAAACGGAACCAGCCGAGCCAAGCGCCTCGTCCAATCTTCCACAGCATAAGGCTGCCAGCGAGGATGGATAACAAGGTCAACATAAGAGGAGCAGAAACTTGCAGATACGACAGAAGCAAACAAACCAGAGGCAAGAAGATGGCCGTGTCGCGCGCGGCATCGCTTGCCGCCGAGAGGTAGCCAGCTGGTTCAGTGCCATGCATTTCGGCCGCAGCCACAAGCCCTTGAGCCTGAGCTTCAATGACATGCCCAAGGGCATCTTTGCCTTTGAAATGGGAAGGAGAGTGGTCATGATTATGGGCCATAGCAATAACACCTGCGGCTGGTTATTTTCTCCTACGATAACAGTGATCGCCTATTTTCCTCTAGTAATTACCCTCAATTCCAAGCAAATAGCTATAAGAAGTGACGTCTTGCCTACTTTGCTTATAGCAGTCAGTAAAATATCGATGCTGGCATTTTAACCATTTATTGTAAAATTATTCTTTGATATAATGAAGAGTAGGTACAGTTAGCCTATTGCGCGTGGTATAGGTAGCAAGTGCTAGCGAAGGAGTCAATTATGGGTGGAAATATTAGTGGTTTTGGGGCCCAAGATCCCAGTGCGCAGCAGTTTGGTGTCCAAGGTGATGTCCAGATCAGCGCTGCTCAAGCGGTAAGCAGTCACTCGGCTTATTCCAAATCAACCATTGAGCAGAGTCAAATTGATACATGGGCATTGATGTTGGCTGCAGGTTATCCACTTTTAACCCCACCGCAAACTGTAGCCACGCATGTCAGTCATCTGACAGATCAGCAGAATGTGAGCGCTGTATCTGCAACGACAGCAGCGATGGTGCAGCTTGCACGTCATAATGAACAGGTAAAAAATGATATTATTAACACCATGTGGGATATCTTTTTAAAAAATGTGCAAGAGCTTTCGGCAAGAGCAAAGAAAGATTACATCAAGCATATTGAATTAGAAGCTGAGCAAGGTAAAACGGTTCTAGCGGCCGACTATCTAGCTTACTTGCTTTCGCTGTCAGCAGGAGAGCGCACAAAAGAAGTTGACGGACTATCAGGGAGTGCGTTGGTCGTGCAATTTACTAACGCTGTCCATCAATGGATTGTAGCACCGGTTGAACATCATCAGAGTTTGCATGCTTCACAAGTGTCTCGCGACTATCCAAGCTCAGGTTTCATCGCAGGTGCCATGTTGATTAATGCGGATACGATCCGCTTTGCCATTGGTGATAACAATAATAATTTAGGCTATCAAATGAGTGTCAGTCCAGTTGCTGACGCCCTCACCTCCATCGGTCCAACCTCCGGATTGCCTGGTGATTATCAAGCCGCCGCAGCTTTAGTGGCGGCTTTATTGAATGGCGGCGCGGTGTATAAGGCAACATTCGATAGTATCCAGGAAGCGGCGCAAAAAGGTAGCACGCCTGGGGATATCGATTTTGCTATCAACTACGCCAATACGATCATGCGTATTGTGAAACACGGCGTCGATCAAGACCGCTCAACGAATAAACATCAGAATGAGCAGAGTAAGTTAATCCGTTTGATGTTGACCGCGATGGCCTTGAATTTGTTGTACCGTGCGAGCTATGGTGGCATGACAGGCGAGGAATTGGCTAGCTTGTTGAATGGCAATACCGATGTGCATGAAATGATTAAACCTATGATTAAAGATCTAGTCGCCTTGCTTAATAGTTTGTTGCCTTCGAAAGAGATGGATGAAGAGGGGCGTAATGCGATGATTGCTATTTTAGGACAATATATCGATAGCAAAGATTCTGTCAGTGAAATGCTCAGTGCAACGCGCATGTTTAAATCCTATTTAGCCTCAGATAATCTTCAGCACCAGCGTTGGGCTTCCGCTCAAGGCTAATAAAAAGGTAATGGACGACATGGACAAAAATGGACTGAATGGACTTTATGAAATAAAAGTAGATAAGGCTCGTCCATTTTAAGTCCATTTTTGTCCATTTCGTCCATTTCGTCCATTTCCTCAAAATGGTTCTAAATATTTATTTTAAGCGTGTTTGTTGGTGAATTGACATTATTTATAAAAAACGATATTTTCTTCTCGATAGTTATCGATTGAGTGTTTTTTTATAAAAAAAGGAATAATTTATGTCATTGTCAGTTCAAGACACAGTAGGCGGGTATGACCGTGTAACGATGCCCTATCGTTCAGTAGACGCTAGTTGTCCAATAGCGGGTTCCACCCAACAAAAAATGAGCGAAATGAATGTTCCACAAATGATCCAAATTCCAGCAGGTGAAGAGCTCTTCGTCAAACCGGGCGCTATGTTAGCTTATTCAAATCTTCAAATAGACACACGGATAAGAAAGCAATGTTGCTGCAATTTCTTTTGTGGTACTAATGTATTAGTTAATACCTTCAGAGGGAGCGTAAATGGGGGTTGGATTACACTAGAACAAAATCAACCAGGGCAAATTGTCTCACACACTATACAGAAAGGAAAAGGCCTTTTGCTTAAGCTCCAATCATTCATGGCATCGACATCAAATGTCGAATTATCGCTAAAATGGGCTGGTCTTACAGGATACTGGAAAGGCCAAGGCATAGTCAATATGCGAGCGTACGTAGAAGAAGATAACGAAAAAGGGGATGTTCATTTTAAAACAGCTAACGGGATCGTCCAAAAATATAATATCCGCCCTGGTGACAAACCAATCTGTATTGATAACAACAACCTCATCGCCTTCACAGAGGGACTTGAATGTAAGATTAAAAAGATTGGGGGGATAGCAACCACTATATTTGGTGGCGAAGGTCTAGTTTGTGAGTTCACTGGAGAAGGGGTTGTCTACGTCGGATCCAATGATCTTTCTCTTACTGTTGATTGAGAAGTTCGAAAGTCCACTTGCTGCAACTTCTAGAAATGGACTTTATGGACTGAATGGACTACATGGACTGAATGGACGATTTCTTATCCACTTTCAATCCATAAAGTCCATTCAGTCCATAAAGTCCATTCAGTCCATACCGCCATTTTCTCAAGTTGTAATTGCTCAAGCAGCTGCCAGAAGTTAGCATGAACACTGTATTGCTAGCTTAAAAATGCTTTCACCAGACGCGTCATGGAATGGATGTCTTCGGTGCCAGCAAGTTCGCGCGCTGAATGCATGGAAAGTTGTGTGCAACCAATGTCTACCGTTGGCATCCCTGTCAAGTTGGCATGGATGGGACCCACGGTTGACCCACATGACATATCACCACGCGCCACATAGCGCTGATAGGGGATTTTATGTTCGATGCAAAGCGCGATGATAGCCGCTGAAGAACGTGCATCGGAAGCATAGCGGAATTGGGCGCTGTTTTTGATGACGATGCCATGGTTCAGTAGCACAGGGTGGCGAGGTTCATGTTTATCCGCATAGTTAGGGTGCAGGGCATGCACCACATCGATCGAGGCGCATAGTGAGCGGCTGATTAGTCTAAAATACTCTTCTCTTGACATCCCCATCGATAAGGCGATGCGTTCGATAATATGTGGAACGAAGGGAGAACCTGCTCCTTGAGCAGTATGGGAGCCAATCTCTTCGTTGTCCCAGAAGACCACCATCTTGATCATGTCGTTGCTTGCTTTGGAAGCCTCGAAAAGGCCGTGCAAGGCAGCATGCATGCTGATAAGATTGTCGATGCGATAGCCTGCAATCATCGTGTGATCTTCGCCCACGTGGCGCGCCATTTCAAGCGGATAAACAAACAATTCTGTGCTCAGTAGTTCGTGGATGGGGAAATGCTTTTTCAAGAGGCGGGTGAGGAGAGGAGTATTAGCTGTTTTTTTCTCTTTAAGGACTTTCTTATCACTCAGCGTGACAATCGCTGCCAGCTGCTCTTGCTTGTTAAGTACAGGACCACTTTCGTTGACATTGCGGTCGAGGTGGATGGCTAGTTGGGGAATGACGAGCGGGCAGTCTGTGATGTTAACCAGCTTTTCATGCTGATGTCCCTTTTTATCCGCATAGATGATGCGTCCTGCGATGCCTAAATCGCGGTTTAGCCATGAAGCGATGAGGGGGCCTCCGTAGATTTCTAACCCAAGCATCACCATGTTTTCTTTCGTGAATTCGGCATTAGGCTTTAACTTGAAAGCCGGACTATCTGTATGGGCGGCTGCCACGTGCAATTTTGCGGGTATTTTTTTGGGCATGACAAAGGCGCAGATGGAAGATCCATTGCGGACAACATAGTATTTTCCGTTGGGTTTGATGTGCCAAGCTTCCTCTTCTTTAAATTCTTGGAATCCCTGTGAGTGCAGTTCCTTGATACTATATTCTACCGCATGCCATGCCGTCGGAGCGTGATTAAGGAAGTGGATCAGTTTGGATTCAACATTTTTGGATTTTGTTGTCATGATGCTGCCTTTGCATGAATATTGTTACATTGATTGATTAATGATCGACTAACCAGCTGCTGTAGCTTCCGTGCGTGGTCTAGTGGAGCGATTCCAGCCTCGTCGATAATGGCTAAAGGTGATGGTTTGCGTGCTAATGTGTGGAGGTATGTGGCGTCATAATATTGCAACACGATGCGCATCGCGTCAATGAGCAGTCCACTGCGTAGTGCTTCGAAGACTCGCGATGTGCGCTGGCTTCCAAGGTGGCGAGCGATGCGCAGCGTGGCACTTTCAAGATGTTGCGCGGAGGATTGTCCGTAGTCCACAAATAACCTCTCAAGCCTTTCTTCGATGGGAATATTGATACATACAAAAGGTGCGCCACGCATCTGTGCAAAGAGAGGGGAGGGGATGTGGCAGGTGCCGATCAGGCGGCTTTCATCCTCCACCCATATGGGGAGCTGTGGATCGAGTGCATGCAGGCGTTCGGCAATGGCATTTTCAAAATGCTCGGTAGAAGGCTGGGCTTGCATGTTGCCAAGGTTCCCGTAAGCACTGCCGCGATGGTTTGCCAGCGCTTCTAGATCGAGAATCTGCTCACCAAGGGTACTTAATGCATGCAGGATAGCTGTTTTTCCGCTGCCTGTAAGTCCTCCTAGGACAACAAAGCGATAAGGCAGAGCAAGATTTGCAAGACACCAATGTCGATAGGTTTTGTATCCCCCCTCCAACAATACTGACGAGATACCGGCAAAATTCAATAGCCACGCCATGGCACTGCTGCGCATCCCACCGCGCCAGCAGTAAAGTTTGGCGCATCGAGTGGGGGCTTGTTGTTGGGCTTGCGCTACGAAGTCGGCTAGCTTGGGCCCCACGAGCTTCAAGCCCAGTGCTATCGCCTGATCTTTCCCCTGTTGCTTGTAGACCGTGCCAACCTGGGCGCGTTCCTCATTGGTGAATAAAGGTAATGGCTGGGCCCCCGGGATGTGCGCATGCGCGTATTCAGCAGGACTGCGCACATCGAACATCGTTCCGGGGTATTGCTTGAAGTCTTTAAGGCATAATAGTTGTATCATGATGGGACAAGTTTTTTCAGCCCTCCAAGATAGGGTTGGAGCACGGCCGGGATATTTACTGAGCCATCAGCATTTTGATTGTTTTCTAGCAAGCCTACCATCAGCCTTGAGGTGGCTACGCCAGAGCCATTCAAAGTATGTAAGAATTCGGGTTTTTCGTCTTTCTTTCGATAGCGTATGTTAGAGCGACGCGCTTGGTAGTCTGTGCAGTTAGAAACAGAAGAGACTTCATAGTAGCGGTTTTGCCCAGGTAGCCATACTTCGATGTCGACTGTGCGTGCACCAGCAAAGGACATATCGCCTGTGACGAGCAACATATTGCGGAAGTGTAAGCCTAGGCCTGTCAAGATTTCTTCGGCATTAGCAATCATTTGGTCAAACATAGCGTCGCTATCTTCGGGCTTGGTGAAGCAAAACATCTCCACTTTATTGAATTGATGGGTGCGGATGAGTCCACGCTCTTGTGAACCTGCAGCCCCAGCTTCGCGTCGGAAACAGGGGGTGTAGGCGATGTAACGCAAGGGGAGTTCTTCTTCAGGGATGATCTCATCGAGATGCAAGCCATTCAATGGGATTTCAGCTGTGGGGATGAGGTATAGATCGAAATCGTGGTTTTGAATTCTAAATTGCTGGTTTTCGAATTTAGGTAGTTGCCCTGAGCCGAACATCACATCGCGACGCACCACAGCGGGTGGCATCCACTGTTCAAAGCCATTTTTGACATGAATGCTGATCATGTAATTGATTAGTGCCCATTCCAGCCTTGCTCCCATTCCTCTATAGATGGGCCACCCGGCACCAGCGATTTTGGCCCCACGCTTGAAGTCAAATAAATCCAATTTTTCGTTGAGCTGGAGATGGTTTTTAAATTCGAAATCGAACGTCGGTTTTTTACCAACTTCTTTGATGAGAACGTTATCTTGGGGGCTATCTGAGACCTTGATGTCATCCATGGGGGTATTTGGAAGCTTGGCTAATTCATGGATGAACTGCTCTTCTAGTGGCCCGAGCTGTTGGTCTAAAGCGTGTATCTCTTCAGCATGGCGCGCCACTTCGGCCATGATAGCGGTAGTATCTTTGCCTTGGCGCTTTAAATTGCCAATTTCTTGGGAGCTTTCATTGCGTACAGCTTTTAGTTGCTCAACTTTAGTCTTAGTCTCACGGATGCGTTCATCCAATTCGATGAGCAATGAAAGATCGACAGAAGGGTCTTTAGTTTTTAATTTAGCTTCAATTTCGTGTCGATTTTTACGAATGAGTTTAATGTCTAACATAGAACAATTCCTTGTAAAAGCTGATACATGAAGCATGAAACATAAATGAAGCAAAATAAAAACAAAAGAGGGAATTGCTGGCTTCAGCAGTTCCCGCTAAAAAAAAACGTGCCCTTGCCCGTGCCCGTGCCCTTGCCCGAAAATATGGGACTGTACGAAAAAAATGTTGCTTAAGTGATTGCTTTTCCTTGAGAAAGTTTATTTGCGCGAACTGCTGTGCTGGCTTATCACAAATTAGATAACCACACTATATTGAACGCGAAGGTCGCGAAGCAAGCGAAGGCAACGCGAAGATTTGTTTTGAGTATGTTTTTTAATAAATAGAAACTTTCTTCGCGTTGCCTTCGCTTGCTTCGCGGCCTTCGCGTTCAATAGGGTGCCGTACTCTAATTTGTGACGAGCCTAATTGCTTAAAACTTAGTTTTTATTGTTGGTGAAAAAAAAAATTGATGTTACATTGGCGCTTTTGAAGCGAAACTAATGAACTATTCCTATTTGTGGGGTTTTTTTGCCAAATCCTCGTTTTTTCTATAAACCACTGTGCTACATTCTGCTGTGTTGTAACTGGGGATGTTCCTCAGGACCACATGTTCAACCCATCGATACACCGCGAAATGCCCTGAACACTGCGTTGAATGAGGCTTCGCAAAGCTCTTTGATTGCCCTAAGCGAATGCTTGCCCGAAGATTGGTGGACACTTTTTAACGACGAACAATTAAATGGATTTGTGGAGATCGCGTTGACGCGAAATCCTACATTGCAAAGTGCCCGTGAGAGCATTTTATCTGCGGCATACGATGCCGACAGAATGCGTAGTGCTTTGTATCCATACCTGCTTTGGGGTGGCGATGTTTCGCGCCAAAAGCTGAGCGAAACCGCCATTATCCCTTTTGGGGCCGCTAACGCACCGAATGCCACACCAGGAGGGGGGGGGATACCAATTCCAGGTGGTATTCCGGGTATTCCTGTGTATTTTACACAAACAGAAACAGAACTAAATTTGACGTATGATTTCGACGTGTGGGGCAAGAATCGCAACACATTGCGCGCAGCTTTGGGTGAGATGCAGGCCAAAATTGCTGATGAAGCTTTTACCCGTCTTAAGCTAGGTATTGCCGTAGCCCAGGTGTACTACAATCTCCAAATAGACTATCAACGCCAGCAAATTGCCAAAGATTTGGTGCGCAATCGCACCGATTATGCCGATATGATCCATCAGTTGATTGAATACAATTTGGAAAATAAACAGGCTGGAATTGCTGCTCTCTCAGACTTGAATGACGCCACGCTGGCTCTATTACAAATTCAAGGGGATATTGAAATTAATGAACATCAACTTAAAGCTTATTTAGCCGGCAGCTTTGATGATTCTATTGCTCCTGTCAATGTCACTGGTAAACCTCTGCCGAAAATCCCTGTCCCCTGTGATTTACCACTACATCTAATCGCTCGGCGGCCAGACATCATTTCACAGCTATGGTTGATCGAATCGGCCGGTAAACAGATTGAAGTGGCTAAAGCAGGCTTCTACCCCGATTTTAATATTTCGGCATTTTTGGGATTTCAGACGATCCATTTACATGAATTGTTTTTTAAGAAAAGTAGCTTTTTCAATGTTGATCCCGCATTTACCTTGCCCATTTTCGATGGAGGACGTTTGATTGCCAACTTACGCAGTGGTGAAGTCAATTATGATTTGGCGATATTAAAATACAATGATTTGGTCCTCAATGCCACTAAAGAGGTGTTGGATGGACTTTCCACTTTGCGCAACCGCGATCAGATGTTGCGGGTGATACGCACTACAGTTGGGCAACAAGAAGAATTATATCTACTTTCCAACTTGCGTGTGCAGCACAATTTGAATTCTGGCATTGAAGATTTGGTGAGGGAGCATAGTTTACTGCAAATTCGCGACCAAGAAGTTGCGGCCCTAGGAAATACATTACAAGCAATACTTGCGTTGATCAAAGCCCTTGGCGGTGGTTTCGACGTTTGCTATGAAGAAGGTTAATCATTATGACAGCACCGACACAAAACAAGCAATCCGCAATTGAAGGGACGAATAAACCGGCAGAGCCGGTCTCTAATCCATCTGGTAGCGCGCCAAACGAATGTAAAGAGTGCGACAAGCGCAAATCTAGTATCTTGTGGTGGTTTACCTTTGGTTTGCTCGTTGTTGCTGCTGTATGGGCATTCGTATGGTTTACCTATTTGCAGTATCGGGAGACAACCGACGATGCATATTCAAACGGAAATATGATTAACATCAATTCAGCTATCTCCGGTTCTGTCGTGGCTTTCTTTGCAGATAACACTGATCGAGTGGAAGAAGGACAGCTTTTAGTGTTGTTGGATGCGACGGAATATGAAGTGGCTTATGAAAAAGCATTGGCGGATTTAGCTGCCACCGTCTTAGACGTACGACAACTTTACGATAATATTGAAGCTAGCGTGGCTGATGTACATAATAAGCGAGCTTTGCTTAACAAAGCGCGGTATGACTATGACAACCGTTCCCAGTTAGTCAATTCAAAGGCCATTTCTAACCAAGATTACATTCATGCAAGAGATGACTTGTTAGTCGCCGAACTCCAATATAAGCAATCAAAGGCTCACCTAAAAGTGGCCTATGATGCTGTAGGGAATACAGAATTAGAAGCTCATCCCAAGATCGAACAACAAAAGGCAAATGTACGTCAAGCCTATTACAACTTAAAACATTGTGCAGTCTATGCTCCTAGCACAGGCTATATCGCCCAGCGTTCCGTTGAGGTGGGGCAATGGGTTAATCCGACTACGGCCATGATGGCGGTGATTCCTACAGACTATGTGTGGGTAGATGCTAATTTCAAAGAGACCCAACTTACTCATATGCGTGTGGGACAACCGGCCAAAGTATGGTTCGACATGTATGGCTCAGATGTGGTGTTTGAAGGTAAAGTCCTAGGCATAGGCTCCGGTTCTGGTAGCGTGTTTTCGTTGATTCCACCTCAAAATGCGACGGGTAACTGGATCAAAATCGTGCAGCGTCTACCTGTGAGAATTAGTCTAGATCCTGAAATGGTTAAAAAATATCCCATTCGCCTGGGTGTCTCCGCTGAAGTCAAAGTGCATACAGCACAGCGAGATTTGCCAATGTTGACATCAACAACCCCTACAAGAGCTGTTGGTGCGACAAAAGTTTTTGATATCCACCTCGCAGAAGTCGATAAGATTATTAATAAGGTCATCCGCACGAATCTAAATCACAAAAAAAAATAATCAGCAATGGATTATAAATACGAAACGGGGGCCCGGCTGTTATTACTTAACATTGCTTTGGGATTGGGCACATTTATTCAAGTGCTTGACACCTCGATCGCAAACGTAGCTGTGCCTTATATTGCTGGTAACTTGAGCGTCAGCGCGGATGAAGGCACTTGGGTGATCACCTCGTTTGCTGTTAGCAATGCGATCGTCCTGCCTCTAACGGGGTGGCTGTCTGATTACTTCGGTCGCGTGCGCCTATTCGTTTATTCTTTGGTCTTGTTCGCCATTATGTCCTTTCTGTGTGGCTTTGCTGGCAGCTTACGTGAGTTAGTCTTTTATCGAGTGCTGCAGGGGGCTGTCGCTGGCTCGTTGATTCCGCTCTCACAAAGTTTGATGATATCAAGTAATCCTGAGGACAAACAGGGAATGGCGCTGGGATTTTGGGCCGCAGTTGTTATTGTGGCACCTGTGGCAGGTCCTATCTTAGGGGGGTATCTAACTTACGTCTATTCGTGGCCCTGGATTTTCTATATCAACGTCCCGATTGGCTTGTTTTCGGCGCTTGTAGTATGGATTGTGTTGCGTAAGAAAGAAAGTCAAATCATTCGCAATCCCATTGATTGGTGGGGGCTGGCTTTGTTAACGATTGGTGTAGGAGCTTTACAGGTGATGCTTGATAAAGGTAAAGACTTAGACTGGTTTGAATCGAATGTCATTATTAGCTTAACGATCGTCTCAGTATTAGCGTTAGCATATTTTGCCATTTGGAACCACTTTCAAAAGTACAAAATTGTCGACTTTTCTTTTTTCAAAATGCGCAATTATGCTGTCGGCACATTTTGCATTACGATAGGATATATGCTGTTTTTTGGCAGCACAGTAACAGTTCCTTTGTGGTTGCAGACGCAGCAGGGGTACACAGCCTACTGGGCTGGGATTGCTATCGCTCCTATAGGGATCATTCCCTTGCTGTTTTCGCCACTATTGGGGAAATATCTCAAGATGTTTGATTTGCGTTATGTGATATGCTGTAGTTTTTTATTGTTTGCTTTTGGCTATTTCTATCAAGCCTCTTTCACCACGCAGACCAGCTTGTTTGAAGTGATGTTGGCGCGTTTTTATCAGGGCTTTGGGTTACTGCTTTTCTTCTTACCTCTCGTGCAACTTTCACTAGGTGGCATTCCAAAAGAGCGCTATGCAAGTGCGGCTGGCCTCTTTAATTTTATTAGGATTCTGGTGGGGAGTGGTTTTGGCACCTCGCTGGCTATGGAAGCTTGGTACCGGTTTTCAATTTTTCATCATGGCAGATTATCCGAAGCCATCACCATTTATCGTCCATTGGTGACACATTTTTACGAAACCCTTGGCAATATCAGTCCGAATTTTGCACCTCCAATTGTAAATAATATCATCGAAATGCAGCTGCAGCAGCAAGCTTTCATGCTGTCGACGAACGATCTCTCCTGGATGGCGGCTTGGAGCTTTATCATCTTGGCACCTTTACCTTTATTTTGTTGTAAGCGCGTGAAATTCAGACATCCAGAGTCAAGATCTATACTCCATGCCCATAAGCATCTCTTTAAGCACTCCAGATTTTAGTTGAGCCTATTTTTCACAAAGAAATACGGAATGCTGTATTCTTTATCCGATATTTTGTATCCTTATTTCGGTAGACATCCTGCCTAATCTAAATTTCGTGCCCGTGTGCGTGCCCGTGCCCATGCCCGAAAAAAGAGTGTTGAATGAAAACGTGATATGAATGCCGTATAGTAAGTTCGGGCACGGGCACGCACACGGGCACGGGCACGAAATTTAGTTTATGCAAGATGTCTGTTATTTCTTAGCTATTTTACATGGAGACAATTGTGCGCCTGAAGAGACTTGAAATTCTCGGATTTAAATCCTTTGCAGATAAAACCAAACTCGAATTCGATGCTGGCATTACGGCTGTTGTTGGGCCTAACGGATGCGGAAAATCGAATATTGCCGATGCTTTTCGTTGGGTACTTGGTGAACAATCGGCCAAATCGATGCGTGGCAGTAAAATGCCTGATGTCATCTTTGCGGGCACGAGCCATCGTAAGCCATTAAATTTTGCAGAGGTCACGATTACCCTTACAGATATTGATGGGATGTTGCCCATCGATTATGAAGAACTGTCTGTCACGCGTCGTCTGCATCGCAGCGGAGAATCTGAGTATTTCATCAATCGCCATTTGGTTCGTTTAAAAGACATCCAAGCCTTATTTTTAGATTCAGGGATGGGTAAAGATGCCTATTCTATCTTCGAACAAGGCAAGATTGATCAGGTCATTAACTTATCACCACTTGAGCGCCGCTATATTTTTGAAGAGGCAGCAGGTATCTTGCGCTTTTTGCAGCGCAAAAAAGAAGCATTGCGCAAGTTAGAGCACACTGAACATAATGTTACACGTCTTAAAGATATTCACAGTGAAGTCGAACGACAAATTATTGTACTCGAAGAACAGGCCGAGAAAGCTCGCGAATACAAAGAAAGCAAGCGAATATTAGAGTCTTTAGAAAAAGGACTTCTCGTCACGAAATGGAATTTCTTCCATGGCCGACTTTGTGATGGCAAGCGCAAAGCAAACGATCAAGATGGAAAGCTTACAGACGTCCAATCACAAGTGGATGCTCTGCAAGGGGAGCTTGGGGAGTCGAAGTTAGCGCTAGCAGCAGCGGAGAAAGCTTTGCGCGCCAAAGGAGAGGATGTTTTTAGAGCTCGTAGTGCCAAAGAGATCAAGTCGAAAGAGAAACAGACGCATGCCGAACGGCTTAAAGAATTGATAGCTAAAGAGAAGCACTGGCAGCATGAGCTGGAAGAAATGGAGGAGCGCAAGCAACGACGCCATCAAGAGCGCCTCTCGATCCAAAGCGCGCAAAAGGTTTTAGATACGCGGTGCGTCGACTACGATAAGCTCGTCAAAGCCCAACGCGATAAAGTGAATACGCTGGAAGAAAGCTTAACGGAATTGCGCGATCAGCAACAAATTAAACAAAAAGAATATCTGCGCCTTGTTAACAGTGAAAATCAAGCGGAAAGCGAAAGTCGTCAAGCAACCCTGCGCTTAGAAAACGCTCTAGAGAAACAAGCGGTCTTAGACGAACGTAAGGCAAGGTTAGCACAGACTGAGCAAGAGCTTATCGCCCATACTGAAGAACAGCAAAAGCAGTTTGAAGAAGCTTCAAGAAGCATCGAAGGGCAAAAGGAATTATTCCTTTCAATGGAGCAAGATCTACAAGACATCGCAGAGCAATTGCAAATTTCCCAAAATGAGATCGATCGCATCAACCAAGAAATTTCCGAAGCAAAAGCACGCCAAAAGGCCTTACAACGTTTGAGAGATGAACGTGAGGGGTTTTCTGCTGCAAGTAAACGCTTGTTAGAGGAGGCCGCATTAGAAACTAGTCCTCTTTATAACAAAATCAAAGGGCTCTACGAGTACTTCACGCCTGAAAAGGGGGCCGAAGCTGCACTAGCGGCCGTGATGCGTCCCTATGCACAAGCCCTTGTCGTAGAAACCGAAAGCGATCTTGCCACTGTCATAGATTTTGCAGAGCAACACGCTATGAAGGATATTGCGATCCTTTGTCTACAAAATGTGGCGGCATTAAAATCTAGTAAGCCTAAGGAGTTGAAAGGACTGTCCCCACTCGCTTTGCATGTCATTGAGAATGAATTGTCGCGACACTTTTTGCAAAATGTCTATTACAGTAAAGAGCAAATAAATCCATTAAATCTCGTTAAACAAGCTGCTGAGATCGAAGTGTGCTTGCGGGATGGGGCGTTGATCGATCGCCGTTCTGTAATCTTCTATGCCACCCAAGGCGAAAATAATGTTTTCCTACGCGAAGCCGAACTCAAGGCTCTAGACAAAAAACTGCATGAAAGTGAGGCTGAAAGGGCACAAATCGATCATGTGTTCCGCACGATCCAGCAAAAGCGCAACTATCTTCAAGCCGAACGTGCTGAATTGGATAAGACAATCCGTCGCGGTGAGATGCGGCTTGCTGAGATGAATTTCGGGTTGAAAAAAACAGCCAATGACCTCGAAAGGAATCGCAATGAGAGCAAGTTATTGCAGAGTGAATTGCAAGGGCTCATCAAAATTATCGTGGACTTGTCAACGGTGCTTGACGCTGTCAAAGAGCGCCACGGCAAAGCCAAAGAGCTAGCTGCGGCAGTGCACAGGCAGGCTGAGGTGTTAAATGAACAACTCAATGAATTAGTCCTTTCGATGAAACGCTATGTCGATGAGCTCCGCGAAAAGGAAATGTTGTTACAACAAGCTTCTGACGAGCACCGCAAGCAAGCGCATGCTCTCCATGTGCTCGACGTGAAAGACCTTGAAAGTTCACAACAAGTCAAGCGCTTGCAAGATGAGATTGAGATGGGGCGGGCATACCAATCACAAATTGAACTCAAAGGCAGTGAGGTTGAAAAACTGCTCGAAGAGATGGAACAAGTGTTAGTTGAAGTCACCTTGGCTTGCAGTGAATTAGAACAGCAAGTGTCGATCCGCAAAAATGCGCTCGAGCATCTTGATGCTAAAATCAACGATCGACGCCAGGTGCAAAAGAAATATGAAGCAGAACGCAACCAGGTGAGTATTCAGCTCGCTCAGCTTGAATCAAACATGCTCGCATTAGAAAATGAGCTTCGGGAGCGGCATCGTCTCACGCTCGATGAGGCACGCGCCGAGTGTGGCACGCTTGAGAAGTCGAGTGAGCAGATTGAAAAGCAAATTCGCGCCCTCCGTCAGCAGATAGAGGCAGCGGGTGATGTCAACATGACATCTATTGAAGAATGTGAGAAACATAAAACACGCTATGAATTCCTCAACCAACAGATGGATGATCTCAATCTTTCCAAGCAAGAGTTGGTGGCGATCATCGCTCAACTTGATGAGGAAAGCCGCAAAATTTTCAAAACCACCTTCGACCAAATCTGCATTAACTTTAAAAAGAATTTTAAAATTCTTTTCAATGGGGGCGATGCCGACTTGCAATTCACAGAAACAGCCGATGTGCTTGAAGCTGGCATTGAAATTATTGCACAGCCACCAGGCAAACAAATGAGGTCTATTAACTTACTGTCGGGTGGCGAAAAATGCCTCACTGCCTTGGCTTTGCTTTTTGCTATCTTTGAGGTCAAACCTGCTCCATTCTGTATCCTCGATGAAATCGATGCGCCTCTCGACGATACTAATGTGGAGCGTTTCGTCAACATCGTTAAGGAGTTTATCGACCGCTGCCAATTCATTATTATCACGCACAATAAACGCACCATGGCTATTGCTGATGTGCTTTTTGGGGTGTCGATGGAAGAAAGGGGCGTGTCGAAGCTGCTCACCATGGACTTTGCAAAAGTGTAAGATGGCTGTGAAAAAAAGTTGGACATGGACGAATTGGACTGATTGGACTACCTGGACGAATTGGACGTGATTGTAGACATATTTGTCCAGTTCGTCCAGGTAGTCCAATCAGTCCAATTCGTCCATATGTCCTCGCTTGACTTTCTTGTTCCTGCATGATAACTTTCTTCCAAATTATCATTTCCTTTTGATGATATTTTGTTAACATCACATCATTTAATCTAATTAAAAGTAGGAAAACAACGTGATTATCGGAATTCCAAAAGAAATTAAGGTCCATGAATACCGCGTAGGAGCAACCCCAGCGATGATTCGACGCTTCGTCGATCAAGGACATCGCATGCTCGTCCAAAGCAATGCCGGCACAAAAATTGGTTTTTTAGACGACGACTACCGCGCTGCGGGTGCTACGATTGTGGCCACAGCCGAAGAAATATATAAATGCGAAATGATCATCAAAGTCAAAGAGCCACAACCTAGTGAATTCCCCCTCTTGCAAAAAGAACAAATCCTCTTTTGTTATCTCCATCTTGCGCCTGATCATGTGCAAACCCAACAATTAGTTGAAAAAGGAGTTGTCGCCATTGCCTATGAAACTGTAGTCGATAGAAAAGGACGTCTCCCGCTGCTTATCCCAATGAGTGAAGTTGCTGGCCGCGTTTCCATCCAATTAGGGGCAACAGCACTCCAAATGAATCACGGTGGTAAAGGCTTGCTGCTTGGCGGCGTGCCCGGCGTGCCTGCGGCTAATGTGACTGTCTTGGGTGGCGGCATCGTAGGAACTGAAGCGGCCCGCATGGCTGTAGGTATGGGTGCCAATGTCACTATCTTCGATAGAGATTCGAACCGCTTGCGTGAACTCGATATCATTTTTGGTCCTGCACTACAAACGTTGTATTCTACACCATCCGCCGTGGAAAATGCTCTGATCCATGCCGACTTAGTCATTGGGGCAGTGTTGATTCCTGGTAAAACGGCGCCTAAAGTTGTTACTAAGGAAATGGTCAAGAAGATGCAGCCGGGCTCTGTCATCGTCGATGTCTCCATCGACCAAGGAGGTTGCATTGAAACTTCACGTCCCACGACCTATGCAGATCCAACCTATGTTGTCGATGGTGTTGTGCACTACTGTGTGACTAATATGCCTAGCACCTGTGCTCGCACTTCTACGATGGCGCTTACTAACGTCACGATGGATTATGCTTTAGCTATTGCTAATAAAGGCTATGTCAAAGCTCTCACCGATGATCCATACTTACGTGTGGGCTTAAATGTGTGCCATGGTAAAGTGACGAATGAACCCGTAGCGACAGATCTTGGCTACGAATATGTCACGCCAGAAACCGCGTTGGGCATTTAGGCTGCATGCGCTATATCATCGGCATTGACTTAGGCACGACCAACTCATGCGTGGCCTACATAGACACGCATGATGTCAAAGCCGCAGTCCAGCTTTTCAAAATCCCTCAGCTCATAGCTGAGGGAGTCTTAGATAGCTTATCCACTTTACCTTCCTTTTGCTATCTTGCAGCTGCACATGAGCTTACCAAAGCAGGTGTTGTCCTGCCATGGCAACCACAAGCGAACTTCGCTGTAGGCAGCTGCGCTGCTGCCTTAGGAGCTAAAGTCCCTACGCGCCTAGTGCAATCTGCTAAGAGCTGGTTGTGTCACTCGGCGGCAAACCGCCGTGACAAAATATTGCCCATCGAAGCTGCGGATGAGAGTGGACGGATCAGTCCGGTGGAGGCAACAGCACGTTATCTAAGGCATATACGAGAGGCTTGGAACTATGCCATTGCTAAAGGTGATGTCGATGCAGAATTCGAAGCCCAAGAGATTGTATTGACTGTGCCCGCTTCGTTCGATGAGGTGGCGCGCGCGCTTACGGTCGAGGCTGCGCGTTTGGCGGGCTTCGTGCAGATGACTTTATTAGAGGAGCCACAAGCCGCTTTTTATAGCTGGATCGCGCAGCATGAAAGCGATTGGGAAAAATTGGTTGCTCCAGGATCCACGATACTTGTATGTGATGTTGGGGGAGGCACCACGGACTTTAGCTTAATCGACGTCGTTGCTAAAGATGACAAAGCGGCCTTTCAGCGCATGGCTGTGGGTAATCACCTTCTGCTTGGCGGCGACAATATGGACGCGGCTATTGTACATTGCATTGATTGTAAAATGGCTGAAAAAGGACATGAGCTTAGCTCATTGCAGCGGCAGCAACTTAAACACGAGGCTAGAAAAGCTAAAGAAGCTTTACTGCAAGTGGGTAAGGAAAGCATCGACAGCTATCGCGTATTGCTACAAGGCACCGGTTCTAGTGTCGTGCAAGGCACTATTGCTGTCGAGCTCACTAAAACAGAAGTGCAGAAGTTGCTTTTAGAGGGTTTTTTTGGACAACATTCGTGGGAGGATGCCTTAAAGCTGCGCAAGACCGCCGGTTTTCGCACGATGGGCTTGCCGTATGAAGATGAGCCTTCCATCACTAAGCATTTAGCCCATTTCCTTGCAGTCAGTGGTACTAAAGAAACAGGGCCCAAGCGGCCAAATTTTATTTTGTTCAATGGTGGCACCATGAAGCCCCAACTTTTTCAAGACGAGCTTGTCAAAGCCTTGAAAAGTTGGTTTCCTGAGACAGGGCTACAAGTGTTGCCTTCATTCCATCTCGATCTCGCTGTCGCACGCGGTGCGGCCTACTTTGGTAAAGCGAGGCGTGGTCTCGGAGTAAAAATCGGAGGGGGAGTAGCACGTGGATATTATCTAGTGATTGATACCCAAGACACACAAGGGGCGATCATTAAAAAGGCTTTGTCTGTTTTGCCTCGGGGTAGTGATGAAGGTGTGGAATTTGAGCCAGACACTACTTTTATGCTCACACCCAATACTCCAGTATCCTTTCAGCTGGCAACTTCGAACGTGCGTTTGCATGATGCTTTAGGCGATTTGGTTACTATCGATCCACTTGAAATGCACCTACTACCGCCGATTCACACGATCTTGCGCTTTGGCAAAAAGCAGACAGCCGAAGCATCTTCAGAAAAAATTCCTATACGCCTACACATCGCTTTCACCACAATAGGCACACTGGAAATTAGTCTGAAGTCTCTAAAAACAGATCACCAGTGGGGTCTTGAATTTCAGATGCGCAGCGCTTCCGGACAAGATGATAGCCTGGCTAAAGTCAAAAGTGACGAGATCGATCAAACCTTTCAAAAAGGCCATCTCAAAGCTGCCGAAGAGCTTATTTTGCAAGTGTTTGGTCCTCAACGCGGAGCGTTGAAACCAGAACGGTTGATGGAAAAACTTGAGGAGGGGTTGACGATGCCCCGCCGCGATTGGTCGACAAGTATACTGCGCGGCTTAGCAGATTGCATTTTAAAGGGTGCCCCCTCAAGAAAGGTGTCGGCAGAATATGGCGTCCGCTGGTGGAATACTGTCGGTTTTATGATGCGCCCAGGCTTTGGCTACCCACTTGACGATTTTCGTCTTAAAGAGCTGTGGAAAATCATCCTCAGCGATTTCAAGGGGATGAATGTACAAGCAGTGCAACTGCAAATGTGGATCTGCTATCGCCGGGTGGCAGGTGGACTCAATAAAGGACAACAAACACAGCTAGCAAGCGATTTAGTGGCAAGCCTGCTCCCCAAAAAAATCGATAAATTCGAACTTAAAAGCAAAGCAGAGGGGTATGCATATTCAGAGAAGATCCGTGCCTTAGCCGCTTTTGAGCTGCTCGAAATCCCCTTAAAAATACGCCTAGGTAATGCCTTGGTGCATCGTATTATGGCAGGTGAGGGGAGTGTGGTCGATTTTTGGGCCTTAGGACGCATCGGAGCACGCCAGCTATTGTATGGATCGCTGGCAAATGTGGTCCCGACAGAACAATGCCAAAAATGGATCGAACAGCTGCTGCAAGCCCCTATAAAGCACGATGCCCAATTCGCTTTTTTATGTGGGCAATTAGCCAGGAAAACAGAACATCGCGAGATTAACGTATCTGCTCATGTGGTGGATTTAGTACTTAAACATTTTGCCGATATTTCACATATCGAACGCTTACAAGAGCTGCTGCTAAAAGAAAATCACCTCACGCAAAGTGAGCAAGAGCAAGCCTTCGGCGAAGGTTTGCCCGCGGGCTTGATGCTGGTGCATATGGATTGATTCCTCAAGAGATTGCAATTGTTTTATTTCTGCTTGTTTTTGGCATGACATATTGCATATATGTAGACTTGCAAGATGTCTAATGTCTTTTCTATGGAGGGATGGGATATGCTAGCAAGTTGGAGCTGTATTTGTCGGGTGGAATCACCACCACCACATCCTGAGTTGCAAAAGCAATTATCTTTCCCCACCGAAAAGGAACAACCTCTTTCAATACCTCCTCGAAGTGCGATCGTTCAGGTGAAACCTAGAAGGACTACTTCACTCATTAATGCTTTGACTCTTGATATTCTTAATACAGAGACGCCGCCTCCGGATGCTAACTTGGAGAGAGTCTCGTATTTGAAAAGAGAATTGGATATTCCTAGCAAAAGCAAAACTTTTCTCAAGATCATTCATTTGCTTAATACCGACCAGAAATTTCATATCGACAATGAAATGTTTTTCGTTTGTGACTACGATCTTAATGTTGTTGCACACACACATAAAGCTGTAGATATTACCAAGTATTCATCTGAAGAGATTTTGGGTAGAAACTTATGTACTTTTTTAAAGTCTGATATTGCCGAAAACTTTCAATCGGTCACAGGGAATTTTGAAGGCAGCCTATACCAATGCCAATTTCAAGAGGGTAAGCGCAGTACGCCCGTCGTTAAAGATCCGATAAGAACAGAGTTGTTTATTAGCCCAACCACTTCTAAGGGAGATCAAGCAGCAGGGAAAGTGGCAAGTGTGCCTGTCGACATATTTGTTTTTCCTCGGAAGATTTATTTTTTTGTGTTATGCAAAAAGCTGATTAGAAATGCCGCGGAGACAGAGCATATGGAATCGATTGTCGAAGCTTTACGAAAAGTGCCCTTTGCTGAAAGCCCTTCTTCAAGTATGCATGCAACAAATACACCCACAATTGATAATACTGGCAATGGAAGTCATAAACGAAACAGGTTTGTGTTTACACAGACCGTAACGCCATACACGCCACCCGCTGCTTCTTAGACTTCTGGTGATAGCAATTTTAGTCTTTTAGAATGTGTTTGAACTCGCGTTCAACTGCTTCGTAATATTCAAGATTAAACTCATTGAGCCTGCGTTTTCCCTGTTTTTGCGAACTTTGGTTTTCTTGTTTTTTAGTATTCAGCAGGTGTTCGACGTCAGCATATTGTGTGAAATTTTCTGCTGGCTTTAAACTGCCTTTAGCATCTGCGATAGTGATTTCCCCATTTGGTTCGATCCCCATACTCAAGGAAAAGAGACCTAATTGGTTAATTTCGCGTAAATAGCCATCCCAGCCAGATGTTAAGCTCCAAGGATTGAGATGTAATGTTTTGACTTCGATCGCGCCCTGATAACCATCGATGGCAGCTTTTATTGTTTTCTCATATAAGTCTTCAATAAGGCCTTGATAGCCACCATAGATGTGCAGGTAAACCTTAGAGACTTTGCCAGCCGTCATCTTTTGCAGAAAATTCTCGACTTTTCTTCCGGTGAAGAAATGTTGTAAACCGATGCGGATAAGTTCGTTATCAGCCGAATAGCCATGAGCTGCTATAGCTACACACGAGGCACACCCTGTAGTCTTTAAGGCTTTTGTTCTACATTTAATCACTGCAAACTCGTCAGGCTCCAGGTCATTGACATTGCAATACATTTTTTCAAAAGTGGATGCAAG
>JABDFJ010000032.1 GCA_013286645.1 Chlamydiota bacterium
TAGGATTCCTGGCGTTACGTAATTAAACGTTTTGTTATGTGCTTTTCAGGCAGTTTATAGGTCTCTTTAATAGAAAACGTTATCAAAGAATCGAAATAAAATTAATTGTTTATAGCTATTTGCGAGCAGTAGCCTTTTCATGTATTTTGCTGTTTTTTTGTGGCTCTCCGTTTCTGAGTATTAAGTCGCTGTTGCTGATGCTTTTTGCACTAGATCAAAGCCTAGCTTTTCTGCTTTTTTCTGTAGATTCTTTACACAGCGTTTTCGGAACTGCTCCTCATAATATTCTGCGCCGCTTTCCATATACTCACATCCATTTTTAAGCATGTTGTATAGTATGATGGCCATTTTATGGGCTGCTGCTGTAATGGCCTTAGGGGATCCTAAGCGAGATCGCATTCTTCGGTAATAGCCTCCAAGGGAGGAATAACTTTGATAAAGAGTGCTTGCACACATTCTAAATACCCTGGCGGCTTGATTCGCATTAGGTGCTGTTTTTCCACTGATTCTTTTCCCTCCAGAAATTTTGTTGCCTGGACATAGTCCTAGCCAGGCTGCAAATTGCTTACTAGTGTTCCATTTGCTCATATCGACGCCAATTTCTGAGATTATTCTTGCTACAGATTGAACGTTTAATCCTGGTATCAAGCATAAATCTACTCCAGTAATTCGAAAGAGCTCTTGATGCAGATCAAAACTAAATCCGTGTTTTTTTGCTTGCGGTTTTGTGGCTTTGGCTTCTTTCCATTTTTCATTATCTGAGAGTGTTTCAAGCTCATTCATGATCATTTCAATTTCATAGTTGCAATCGTTAATCAGCAATGAATAAGAATCATACAAAGAAAGAGCTTGCTTAAGGGCAAAGACGTGCTCTCTTTTATAATTTCCAATAAGTGATTCTCTGATGACTTCTTTTGAATTTTTACAATTAGGATCTCTAAACTCAGCAAGCTTAGCAGGATCCCGTTCTCCTTCAACAATTGCACGAACAATTGCCAAACCAGTCACTCCAGTGATATCTCGAATCACATTTTTTAATTGAATATTCATCAAGGCAAGGTTTTTTTGCATGTGTTGAATGTGTGAAGCTGAGTAGTCAATAAGTGTTGATCGATGTCTTATGATAGCTCGCATTTCTAAGATTTTCCCTGAGGGACGAAAAGAGCCTCTCAAAAGGCCATAAGAATGTAATTGTTGAATCCATTGGCAGTCTAAAACATCTGTTTTTCTGCCGGGAACGTTTTTTATATGTCTTGCGTTTACTAGTAAAACCTCAAATCCCGTCTCTTGTAGCATATCGTATACCGGTATCCAATATACGCCCGTTGCTTCCATGGCAATTGTAGTAATCTTGCATTTTTTTAACCAATCTACCAGAGCTTTCAAGTCATTTGTAAAAGTTTTAAATTCACGTACGAATTCTGTGTCGCGTCCTTCAGGAATTGCCACAAAATGTGATTTTGATCCGATATCAATGCCGGCGGCATTCATATTGATGTAATCAAGCTTTTCAAGTTTTCGTTGAGCTATGGTTGGCTTTTTTGATTTCTTAATAGTCTTGCTATTATTTTGTATTCTTCGTATCATATGACCTCGTGTGTAAAAAAAATGTCACCACACACGGCGAGAATTCTAATTTGGAAATATATTCTTCCATACGAGATAGCAAATTAGTTTAAAAACTAATATGCTTCATCAATGATAAAATCACAAATTCTCGCTGATCTAACTAAGCTACGGGTACAATTGACACCATTGGTTTACCGACCTTTGCGAGTGTGGTAACGAGCAAGGATTGTACTATATGGTGTTTTTTCCGGGGAAAAAAACCTCAGGAGCTGCGCTCCTGAGGTTTTTCTTTTTTAATCATCTTGGAACTTCGTTATTTGTAGATAAATACGACGCAGTCGTTGGGAAACTAAGCTACAATCCTTCAGCTTTATTCATTTCAGAATATATCCTGAGATTTTTTCTATTACTCTAGAATACCGAAATAGCGATCGCCAAAATCTCCAAGACCCGGCACGATGTATTTCTTCTCATTGAGACAATCATCAAGCACGTTCATCACCACACGGATTTTCGGAAATTTCTCACACAACTTTAAAACACCTTCTGGAGCTGCGCACACGCATGCCACAATGATATTTTCTTCAAGTACCCCTTTTTCTTTAAGCAAAGGAATCACCATATCAAGGGTTCCACCCGTGGCAATCATAGGCTCGGTAATCAACACATCACTGCCACTAGCTATACTTGCAGACAACTTCATGTATTTGAAATGAGGTTCGGCCGTTTCTTCATCACGCTGAATCAGAAATTTACTCACACTTGCATACGGAAAGTGTTTTAACATCACATCAAGTAAAGCATCGCCAGAGCGCATCACCGACACCACTTCAATTGTTTTAGCAAAAACCTCCCCCATTGTTGCAGAAACAGGTGTTTGAATTGTTACACTCGACGTATCAACGCAATCCACAACTTTATGCGCTAAAACTTCTGTTAGCGCATCAGCCACCCGTCTAAAATCCTTCGTTGTGGTCTGTTGGTCGCGCAGTTGAGTCAACAAGATCCGCTCATATTTATTAGGCACACACGAACCTCGCAAAATTGGCAGCAAGTCGGCCAACGCCGCAGGGTTGCCTCGATTTTGTTGCACGCGTTCTAATGTGGTTTGGGCCGGACGACGTTCCACTTCGACTCCTATACCATATGAACTAGTTGCTAAAACCATACCAAACATCATAGTAGATAGTTTTCTTTTTAAAAGAACCGCTTTTTTTCTTTGCATGACCCCTCCTAAAGCAACAAATATCATTGCATTTTAATAAAAATCAGAATAAATTAATTTACTAACACAACATTTAATCAAACAAGATGAAATCAAAAATTATACAGCTGATTTTAATTTACATCACCTGCTTTTCTTTTTCCTTTGCATCCGCCAATCATCAAGTTTCAACGCCACTACTACCAACACAAGCCAAGGAACTCGTTTCCCCCCATATTTTGGTGGTGATGGGATTGACAGGCGATTTGGGACAACGTAAGCTCATCCCAGCTCTCTATCATCTGTTTAGACTAGGACAACTCCCTGAAAATTTCGTGATTGTCGGCAGCGCCCGGCGCGCCCTCACCCCCGAAGCCTTTCAATACATGATTAGAGAATCGTTAGCAAAAGCCTTATCACCAGATCTTCATGATGATACTCTGTGGGAAAAGTTCATGGCTAAATGCTTTTACCATCAAACCGATTTAGATCACCCCGCCGATTACGAAGCGCTCAATACTTATTTGAAGCAACTCGATGCTCAATATGAAACCCATGGTAATCGTTTGTTTTATCTCGCCGTCCCCCCCAGCTTCTTCTCCAATGTCATTACCCAACTGTATACCCAAAACCTTATCCCCAATGACAATAAGCATACATCGGCTCCTTGGGGAAGAATTATGGTGGAAAAGCCCTTTGGACATGATTGGCAGTCGGCTTGCGAATTACAAAAACATATCTCCCAATATTTTGACGATTCGCAAATCTACCTGATCGACCATTTTCTTGGAAAAGAAGTCGTACAAAACCTCCTCACTTTACGTTTTTCCAACCCCCTATTTGCTCATGCTTGGAACCGTCAATTCATCGAACATATTCAGATTAACTTCAGCGAAGATATCGGTGTCGGTACGCGAGGAGCTTTCTGGGAAGAAACGGGCTTACTACGTGATATGGTGCAAAACCACCTCATACAACTTGTTGCCCTCATCGCCATGGAGCCACCAACAACCATGGAAGCACAAGTTATTCGTGAAGCAAAGACAGATGTCATCAAAAGCATTCGTCCTTTCAATGTGCAACAGCTCGATCAACAGATTATACGTGGACAGTATGGTCTAGGCCTTATTCAAAACGAAACTGTGCCGGGATATCGAGAAGAAGCACAAGTCGATCCCTTATCAAAAGTGGAAACATTTGTGGCCGCAAAATTTTTAATCGACAATAAACGTTGGCAAGGGGTGCCTTTCTATCTAAGCGCGGGCAAAAGACTGGCTGAACGCAAGACTGAAATTGTCATCACCTTTAAAAGTGGAAAGAATGAAGAACAGCTCCAACCCAATCAGCTAGTTATTAGAGTGCAACCAGACGCAGAAATCTATCTTACCTTCAACTCCAAGCAACCAGGCATTAATGGAGAGGTAGGAGTGGTGAAAATGAGCTTCAACTATGACAAGGACTTACAGGTACCCATTCCTGATGCGTATGAAGTACTCCTCTTTGAGGCCATGCGAGGCCAAATCAGAATGTTTGCGGGCTTAGAAGAAATTTTGGCGTCGTGGAACCTTTTCACACCTGTATTAAAAGCATGGCAAGATGAACCTGCGCCAACATTCCCCAATTATGCTGCAGGCACATGGGGACCAGAAGAAAGCCTTTTACTTTTGGAAGAGGGGCATGTATGGCATACTGTGGATTAGTTCTTTAGCATAACCTAATTTTCGTGCCCGTGTGCGTGCCCGTGCCCGAAAAGCTAACGATTACAATTGGGTATTTCGGGCACGGGCACGCACACGGGCACGAAAATTAGGTTATGCAAGAAGTCTATTTGTTCGTTATTTCACGCCACTTTGCATCAATAGTGCGGCAGCCTCATTGCTCATGATGCTATCTAAATACTTGTATTGGAAGTCTGCCAGCTCACGCGAGTATACAGGAGGATTTTCATGATCGATAGCGGTGTAAAAGACACCAATGTAATCCACGCCCTGCTTATTAAATTCCACTTCCATTTCTTCAAGATTCTTTCGTTTATCGTCGATAAAAACAATTTTCTTCGGTGTTTTATTGATGATTTTCAAAAACGCATTGAGCACATCACTTTTCTTATTGTAGTCACTGACAAATAAAACACCACCCGTATATAGCGTTGGCATGCGTGGAGGAATCGTAAATGTCTCTTTCGATGGCGCTGTTTTAGTAAAATCAAAGCCTAAGGATGCAATTTGACGCAGCGTCGAATCAGCCACAGAAGGCTGACGCGCGGTGAAGCCCATGACGACGATACCTTGGTTTTGCATGGCTACCATCGAGGGTACGAAATCGCTTTCTAAAGCTTTGACGTCACATATTTTTTGCGTTTTGATCCAATCGGGATACAGCACTGCAATGGCAGCATCGCGACTCATCCCATTCTTAAGGCACTCCTGCATACGATCATAAAACCAATTGGCATGCCCGAGAGCTTGTTTAGCTTCAAACATGGTATTATCGAGATCTACTAAAAACCAAGTGTCTGCGTCGACCAACGGGACAACATCAGCAATATGCTGAGTTTCAACAATTTTAGCTTCGGAAGTGAAAGGAAGATAAAGAGCAAGAAGACATAGCCATATTTTGTGATGCATAAAATTCCTCAAAATCATAAGTAAGTTGAACATTAGTTTGTGAAAAAGAAACCCACATCACTGTGGGTTTTTGAAATTACAGAGCTGCAGTAATTAAGGCTTTTAGCGCATCCTTATCACGCAAGCCCACGACGCGCTTGAATTCTTTCCCGTCTTTGAAAACGATAATCGTAGGGATCGAAGTGACTTGAAAAGTCGATGTTGTTTCTTGCGCCTTTTCAATGTCAAGCTTAGCAATCGTTGCTTTACCATGAAACTCCGCAGCTAGCTCTTCAACGATAGGGGCAATCATGCGGCAGGGACCACACCAATCGGCGTAAAAATCTACGAGCGTCACGCCTTTAGATATGGTGCTTTGAAAATTGCTGTCGTCAAGATAAATAAGATGTTGTGCCATGAGAACGTACTCCTTAATAATTGTCTTATAAAGAAGATTAACACGACACCTTGTTTTGTGTCAGGTAAAAGAACCTATCCCGATAAAATTTTTACTCGCTTTCGAGATTATTTTTGAATATAGGGTATCTGCCGGTAGCAATCCACAACATTTCTTTCGTGAAATTTTCGTATTTTCGGGCAAGGGCACGGGCACGGGCAAGGGCACGTTTTTTTTTAGCGGGAACTACTGAGGTTCAAAACCGTCTCTTGAATTCAATCCCCATTTGCACTATACTACCCCTTTTAATTTTGCTAAGGGAAACCTGATGTCACAAGAGCACACACACTGGGTATTAGCCTACTATAGTTTCACCCCCCTCGCCGATCCGCATGGTGAAGTTGCCAAGCATAAAGCTTTTCTCGGCGCACGCGATGCCACCTGCCGCGTTTATATTTCGGAACAAGGTCTAAATGGACAGCTATCAGCAATTCGCGCTGATGCCGAAGCCTATATCGAATGGATGCATCAACGTCCGGAATTCAAAGATGTGCGTTTTAAAGTCCACCCCTATCATGAACAAGTGTTTCCACGCCTGACAATTAAATATCGTCCTAAACTCGTGGCTATCGATGCTGATGTCGACTTGTCATTAGGTGGTGAACATGTCTCTCCCAAGCGCTGGCAAGAGATGCTCGAAAGTACAGATGAACGTATCTTAATCGATGTGCGCAACGATTACGAATGGAAGGTCGGACGCTTTGAAGGGGCCGAACTGCCTCCTTGCGAAACATTTCGCGAATTCACCGCCTATGCCGATAACTTGAAGGAAAAAACAGATCCCAAAAAGATACCTGTCATGATGTATTGCACAGGAGGCATCCGCTGCGAATTATACTCCGCCATCCTCAAAGAAAAAGGCTTTGATAAAGTCTATCAACTCGATGGAGGGGTCATCGGCTATGGTTTAGATCAGGGCAGTAAACATTGGCTGGGCAAGCTCTTTGTGTTTGATGATCGCATGGCTGTGCCAATCAGCACTCAAGAAGAAAGCCCTGTCATCGGCACCTGCCATCATTGTGGCAAAGCTAACGATAGCTACTATAACTGTGCTAATATGGACTGCAACAACCTTTTCCTGTGCTGTCCTGAGTGCCTGGAAAAACATAAAGGTTGCTGCACGACAACATGCGAGCAAGCTCCGCGCATTAGGCCGTTCCATCAGCTAAATCCCCACAAACCCTTCCGCCGCTGGTACACCTACGAAAAAGACTTACCTGCTGAAGCAATGCAGCACAAAAAAGGCACGAAGACTCACAAATAAAGACAAGCTTGTAGTGTTTATTTCTTTGTTTGTCCCTGTCCCTAAGGTCCCTAAGGTCGCTTAAGTCGCTATGGTCCCTACGTATCAGAGACCGAAACAAATCCGTAGCATTTATTGTAGGGACAATAGGGACTTAAGCGACCTTAGGGACCTTAGGGACAGGAACGAACAAACGAATGCACTCAGCAAGCTTACTCTTTTTCATTTATTGCGTTATTGTTTTGGCGCCAGTGGCGGATAAGGTCTAAGATGCGTCGCTGAGTAGGCTCTAACACTACGGTCAAGCCCGGTTTAATCCCTTCTTCAGACAACTCAAAGGCTTTTAAGGTATTGCAAATACGACCATCCAACCGAACACCGATGCCTTTAATCCCCACCATATTGCCCAAATCGCCAAACATTTCGAGTGTCATTTCACAAGCAGTGATCAAGAAGAGAATGCGTCTGTTAGGATGTGCTTCGATGATATCTAAGATTTTTCCACCGATATAGTGGATAGTAGGGATAAATAGCGGGATGGTATTGACTGTAGGCAAGGCATTGACACATTTTCCTATGAAGCACTGCCGACAAACTGCATTATCAGGGTCATGTATACAGACATCGGTAAAACGTCCTGAGGGGCATTCGAACGGCTTATGACAATATGAAAATCCAACCACCAAGAGAGCCGACTTGTCATCTAAAAGTTGTAAAAACTCCTCGATGTGTTTGATTCCATACAGAAAGAAATCGTCATCGCGTAGATAAGGCTTCTTATCCAAAATGGAGCATAAAAATCCCCATCCATAACTCAGAGGATGCTTAAAAAACTTTCTAATCAACGCCCATTTGGTGTCTTTTGCCACCATCCATTTAAAGGCTTTCCATTTGAGATGCTTTGCAGTGTCATCCGTCATGCCTGGCATATTGGGCAATCGATGTAGCCCCTTGATCGGTTGTGTGGTGGATGCTTTTGCAGCGCCCTCATCCCAAGACTTCTCGGCCGCCTCCCAAGATGGGTGCGCTTGCCACATTTTCAATTTCGACATATCCCCTCGTCATGATATCATGCTTAGCAACCGTATACTCTCGTCATCAGTGGAATTCAGCAAAATGGCAGAACTTATCTACACGCTTGACCAAGCACGCTCAGAGCAGGATAGTGCCCTGACGATTAAAATTCAACTAGCAGAACGGGATGGATTTATTCTCAAACCCCTTAAAGCCCCTGCAACACTCACACGCGAGCGCTTGCAACAATTAATGACACCTAAAGATGCCACATTAATCCCCTTTCTCATCAAAGAAGAGCAGGCCTTTGTAAAAAAACACATTGGCAGAATCCTAGGGGATAAAGACTCCTTCGAATTCATCCACATCCCCTATAATATGACTTCGCAAGCCCTAAAACTATTTGCCACCACGGGGAAACTGTATTTCAATGACAAGCCTCTAGTGATCGATCTCTTCGGTAAAACCGAATATTACTATACAGTGGATACATCCTCTGGCAAGCCACTGGCGAAAGGACATCTTAAAACAGCCTCACAAGACTTTGCTTTAGTAGAATGTGATTACATTGGACGGGGTCCGCCACATTGGTTTATCAAAGGCATGAGCCTAAAATTTATTACTAGTGAAGTACCTTGGAAAGATCTTAAAAGCACTTTTGAGGCAAATTCTCCTAATTTACAGCAACTTATTAACGATGCTAAAGAAGATAGCGATGCGCCACGCGTCGTCGTAGATAGTGCAATTGCCATTTCGCAACCAGAGCCGCTTCCTATACTTGTCCTAAAAGATCGCCTAGGAGCATTTGCTGATCTATGGATGAATTATGGTGAGGGGTCGACATTAGTCGCTTACCACTCCCCTAGCAATAGTGTCGAAAAAGACGGTAAACCCTTTTGTAAACGTCAACCTACTACAGAACTTAGCTGGGAAAAGGATCTGTTAGAGACAGATTATATCAAAAAAACTGTCGATAGTAGCCACTATTACTGCCCGCTCGATAAAGTAGCCAAAAGCATCGCTTTTCTGCTCGAAATTGGCTGGCAAGTACGCGATGCACGCAATCATCTGGTCGTACAACACCACCACACAGAGCTATGCGCCAAAGCTGACACTAATACCATTGCCATCAAAGGAAAATTGCATTATGGCGATTTCCAAGCTGATCTAAACACAATTGTAGGGGCTTTTAATCGAAGGGAGCGCTTTGCCGAAATAGCACCCGGACATGTGGCATTGCTGCCAAATAGCCTGGAACAAGTAGGATTAGAGGGCCTTGCCGAAGAGGGCGAAATCATTGGAGAAAATATCTACCTTAAACGCAATCAGCTAGGTGCATTAGCTAACCTTTTTGAGACACATCCACAGTTGGGATTAGATCAGGCCATGGTCGACCTCAAAGATAAGCTCAACGGCTTTCAAGGCATCGCCACAGTATCCCCTGGCATAGACTTTTGCGGCACATTGCGTCCGTATCAACAAATAGGCCTCAATTGGCTCTCGTTCTTACACGAATATCATTTTCATGGCCTGCTGGCTGACGATATGGGACTGGGTAAAACAGTCCAGGTGTTAGCTTTCTTATCTCGCCTCAAATTACATACTCCTGTTTTAATCATTGTGCCCACCTCTCTTATCTTTAATTGGAAGAAGGAAATCGAGCGTTTTCTTCCGAACAGCAAAGTATTTGTTTACCACGGACCCAAACGCCAGAGTACTATTGAAACATTGGCTCAACCGCATATCATTATCACTACCTATACAACAGCCCGCCTCGACATAGATACTTTAAAGCAGTTGACCTACGCTTGTTTGATCCTTGACGAAGCGCAAGCCATCAAGAATGCTGCTACACAGACCTTTCAAACTGTCGCACGTCTACATAGCGACTTTCGCCTATCGATTACAGGCACCCCAGTAGAAAACAACATATCTGAATTGTGGGCTCACTTCCGCTTTTTGATCCCCGATCTTTTTGAAGATGAGGCATCCTTTAATGCCGAGGTGCAAGCGGGTATGTCTGACCCTCGCTTTCTGCGCCGCATCAAAAAGAAAATTAAACCTTTCTTGTTGCGCCGACGTAAAGAAGAGGTCGCTAAAGATTTACCTGAAAAAATCGAACAGACGGTGTGGATCGAAATGCAACCTGAGCAACGCACTGTATATGAAGAGTTTCTATCGGGCGTAAGGCGCAACCTCATTGCAAAAGTGGGAGCTGATGGGGTCTCCAAACACCGCATGGAAATTCTCGAGGCGATCATGCGCTTGCGTCAAATCTGTTGTCACCCCCAGCTCGTCACTAGCCACGAAAGAGCAGCTCCCGTAGAAAGTGCCAAACTCGAAGCGCTCATGCAAGATTTGGAAACAGCCATAAGCGAAAAGCGTAAAGTATTAGTATACAGTCAGTTCACTTCAATGTTAGCACTCATCAGGCAACAACTGCAAAAACAAAACTGGAACTATGTCTACCTCGATGGGAGCACCCAAAATAGAGAAAAAGTTGTCACGCAATTCCAAGAAGATCCTGCTATCCCCATTTTCTTAATCAGCTTAAAAGCTGGAGGGATCGGACTCAACTTAACAGCTGCCGATTATGTTTTTCTCTACGACCCATGGTGGAATGCAGCAGCTGAAAACCAAGCCATCGACCGCGCCCATCGCATTGGCCGCAAAGAGACAGTCATCGCTAAACGCTATATTATGGCCGAAAGTATTGAAGAAAAAATGATGAAGCTAAAAGAGGCTAAAAGTTCATTTGCCTCGGATATTCTCGATGATGGGCAGATCGCCTCTGCTTTAAGTCTTGATGACTTGATGTTCCTCTTAAACTAAAAATGAGATCTCATTGCTTAGAGGCCGAGATAAAATTGGTGTCAGGCCTGTGATTTGCGATTTGACATATTCTTGGCAATATTTTGAGGGGGTCAAATCACAAATCACAGGCCTGACACCAATTTTTCTCTCTCTATGCGCTTTGTTCAGGTTCAGATTCGTCGATATTAAGCCCTTTGTCGATAATCTCTTGCGCTGTCGCTTTCACAGTAGCTAAACCTTCAGAAAACCCTAGAAGACGCATCATATTGTCCACATAACTAACTTCGGTGCTTAACTGGTCGTTAAGAGATTCAAGGACTGCGATTTTTTTTAGAAGTTGTGCTTTAGTCATATACTTCTCCTTGTTGTTTCCTTAGCCGATGGCTATGCCTTCATTAATGCGAATGACATGCCAATAGGCGAGGAACTCTACTATCATCTAACCACCTAAACATTAATATCTGATTAAGAACTAGTTACAATTACATTAAACCTTCAAATTCTAGCAAAATCTGCTTAATTGCTAGACCAGCCGAGAACCCCCCTATCTTGCCGTCACTAGCCAGAATGCGGTGACAGGGGACAATCAAGGGACAAGGATTGCGTCCACAGGCGTTACCAGCAGCGCGTGCACCTCGTGGGCAGCCCGTAGCTGCTGCCAATTGTTGATAGGAAAGCACACTCCCAAAAGGTTGGTGGCGTAGCACCATGAGGACATGTTTGGTATAGGGAGGAAGATAATCGAGTACCACAGGCAATTCGATGTCTGGCTGTTGGCGCTGACAGTAGCTGTGCACCCATTTAGCAACGTTTTGCTCTAGGGAGGCTTCCTTATCCCCAGAAAAGTGCCAGGAGAAAGTACTGGACTTAGGGTTAGGCAGCAATTGCACGTGGGATATGCCTGCCTTAGTCAAGGTAAAGTCCGCGATAAGCGCTGGCCCTGGAAGGTGATTATTCGTGTGCTGCATATTTATCCGTTTAAATAGTTTTTATTTGCGCTCTGTTTCGCTCTCTAATATACTCTATGCCAGCAATAATCACAAAAACAAGTCAAACGGAAGAACTATTTTGTCGAAACATTATCAAGACTATTTTTGGAAAAACGGCTCTCCCTATGGAATCTCCTCCTTTAAGCCTGGGGAGAGTGAAATTGTCGGTGCGACATATAAAATTGTCTCCGACCCCTACCACAAAAGAATTTCCATCGAGAAATATCATAACGGAGAGTTTACACAAGTGGTGTATGACTCAGCCTTATTTGATTTCAGGCACCTACAACCGGTCCACCAAGCCACTTGGCAAAAGACCGCTGTCAGTGAATCAGAGCAGCTTAGTATTTGTCACATCCGCAATCAAGATGATCGCCTGATCCTAATAGAAGAATATCGCTTTGATAATGGGCTGTGTCGAGAATGTCGCGCAAGCTCCCCTCAAGGTATTCTGTTGTCTGTGCAGAAGATCTATTATGAATCTCTCAATGATCCGTTCAACGGCGTCATTTTATTCGACAGCAATGACCATCAAGTCCTCAAGAAGCGCTATCAATTTGATACCGAAACCCAACAATTCACCGACCTCCTAGAAGAACAATGGGATATACAGAGGCAAAAGGCGAAAGGCGCAGCCTTGTAGCTTAGGCTTGAGCCCAATGTCATTAAGTTAAGAGATAAGTGATTTAATATTAGGGGTTCTAAAGAGCTCCAACGGAGCAAACAGGTGTAAAGCCCACAGTGTAGCGCTGCCGGCGCAAACTGTGGGGATACGAAAACAAATATAGAGCTCCAACGGAGCGGCCAGGTGTTCTTCCATGACATGACTACAGCACACCTGGTCGCTCCGTTGGAGCTCTTTTAACCTCTTCATAGTAAATTACTTACCTCTTAACTAAACGACATTGGGCTTGAGCCTGAGCTCGTTTTGCAGGCTTGAGCCTGCAACGCGCCCGCACGCGTCAGCGGTGCAGGGCGCGCTAACCTGTGGCAAAAGAGGATTTAGCATAGAGCATTAAGGCGTAAAGGCCTGAGGCGTTGGCGGCAGAGGCTTTGCGCAACATACGTGAGGCCGCAACACCGAGCGCGTCATGCATCGCTACCGCTCGCTGCGCGTGGCAGGCTAAAGCACTGCCAAAACGAGCTCAGGCTGAAGCCTAAGCTACAAAGCCTGCGGCTTTAGCCTTTATTTTTGGGCTCTGTTGTTTAAGAAATCGTACTGGTTCTTGCTCACAGGATTGCCGTTAAAATACCAGTCTGTTTTGCTCGCATTGCCGACATAGGTGGTTGCTGGGCCATGCTGTTGTCCCTTGTTCCACGACACCTCCTGCACCATGTCTTGTCCATCGCGATAGCGCGATTCGACACCATGCTTTTGTCCATCGACATAGGGCACGTCAGCATATTTCTCACCGTATTGATAAACAACTGTGTTTCCCTCTTGTTTGCCAGCAGACCAAGCCTCAATTGTATCTGGTTCGCCACCAGGATGATAGGTTTGTTTGGTCCCGTGCACCACGCCATTTTGATAAGGGATGGTGGCTTTTGGATTGCCGTTGGTATGGTACGTAGATTGCAATGTGAGTTGACCATCAACAATATTGTCGGTAGAAATGATTTGTCCATAATCGTCGCGCACAATACGAGTGCCTTGGTAATTATCCACACCGGCATCATTGTGATTTTGGATTGAAAAGTACTGTCCGCTTACTAAAGCATCACCACTGTACTGTTCAGTACTTCTGGGCGTGCCTCCCATATACCATGTGGATACTGTTCTTATGCCACGAGAAGAATCATAGACAATTTGGGATTGCGATGAGCCGTCGTAATAATATTCAGTTGTTTTGACTAACGTGCCCTGATTGTATGTTTCGATCTTTTGGATTTGGGAATTATGGGGAAAAGAATAGGTGGTATCACCATCTAAAACACCTGAAGTATAGCTTCTGGTGATAACAACGCCATCGGCCATGGTGGAAATGACAGAACCATGTTCGCCGCTAGCCGACCAGAAATCGGAAGGGACAGCGACACCATATTTATGGACATAAGTTTGTCCTAGCACATTAGAATCGTTATTATTTCGATGGCAAGCAGTGAATGTCAGAGCCAAGGAGGCGATGCTTAAAAAATATATAATTCGCATAGTTCAACCTACATTTAGTGGTTTTTAGAAAGAGGGATAGTATTAATATGTTTCAATACATGTTCGATAATGTGTGCATGTTCAGCATCGACTTTTTCCTGTGAAATTGTCTTTTCTTTATCGCGATAAAGAAAACGCAATGTCACATTTTTTAAGCCTTTGCCTAGTTTATCGCTGCGATACACGTCGAGCAAAGCAACACTTTCCAACACCTTAGAGGAGATGGAATGAATAGCATCAAAGATCTTGCCGATCGGTAGATCTTCTTCAAGGGTAACTGTCCAATCACGTTCAGAACCAGGATACATCGGGATAGCACGCATCCTAACATCTTCAGATTTGACCTTATACAAATCGTGTAGATTGATTTCGGCAAATAAAATACGTTGTGGCACATCCAGGCGCCGCAAAATCGAAGGATGAATTTCACCCAAAGAGCCAAGCTCCAGATTACCCACAAAAATACTCGCTTGACGCCCCGGATGGAGCGTTTTCAGATGGGTAGACTTAAACTTTACATCCGCAACCTTTAATTCACTTAGAAGATTTTCAACAATCCCTTTAAGGTCGAAGAAATCATATTCTTTAGGCTTTTCATCCCAGTGCATAGGTCGCGATTTGCCTGACAACACAATGGAAGCCATCGTTTGTTCACGATACTGCTCCCCATCTTTGAAGTGGATACGTCCGACTTCAAAGCCAGCGATATCTTGATTTTGGTGATCCCAATTGTATTTTACCGTTTCCAACAAGCCAGGAAGCAGTGAAGTGCGTAAAATCGATTGCTCCACAGATGTTGGATTAACAACACGTACCCATAGCTTTTCAGGCATTTCCGAAGCTTGTAAAGTCTCATGCAATATTGTTGGTCCAATCAAATCACATGTTAGAAACTCTTGCAACCCTTCTGAAATTAAACGAGAACGCACTTTCCGTTCAAAAATAAAGATAGGTGCATGTGGCAACATGGAAGCACGAAAACGACATGATGTTTTGTCGATATTATCATAGCCATAGATGCGAGCGACTTCTTCGACAAGATCTATTTCCTCTTGCACATCATTGCGATAGGTAGGCACTTCAACAGAGAATCCCCCTTGTCCATCATACGCTGCTATAAAATCCAACTTAGTGAAAATTGTTTCCACTTCGCTAGCATTGAGATGTGTGCCTAGCAAATCATTAATGCGTTTAAGTCGACATGTGATGCATTTTTTATCGAATTTCTTGGCAGCAATATCGATAGCACCATGATCTGCTATACCTCCACCGATCTGTTGAATCAGCATTATCACTCGGTTTATGGCTTTCAAGAGAAAGTTGGGATCACACCCTCGCTCGAAACGCTTGGACGCATCAGTCATCAACCCTAAATGCTTGCTAGTGCGCCGCACGACTGAAGGGGCAAAATAGGCAGCTTCTATTAATAAGTTTTTAGTCGACTCACTCACTTCGGAGTTGATCCCCCCCATGATACCAGCAAGAGCGACCGGTTTTGCCCCATCGCAAATGAGCAGGTCATAATCCTCTAAGAAACGTTCTTTTCCGTCGAGAGTGGTAAAAGACTCTGCAGGTTTCGCATTTTTGATTTCTAGCCGTTGATCGACTAATAGATCATAATCAAAAGCATGCAAAGGGTGTCCAAATTCAAGCATGACATAATTTGTGACATCGACAACATTATTAATCGAACGGATGCCACTTAATTCCAAACGCGATTTTAACCAATCAGGAGAAGGACCGATAGCTACACCGCGCATAATGCGACAAGCATAGCGTGGGCAGGCTTGAGGATTTTTTACTTCTACCCGCACAGCAGAGCTCACAGGAGAAGAGAGATCCTCTTCCACATTAGTTTGTGGGAAATTAACGGTTTTTCCGGTTGCAGCCGCCAGCTCACGAGCAACGCCTAACACACTGGCACAATGCCCAAGATTCGGTGTCAACGAGATTTCGAAAACTGTATCGGCATAAAGCTCTGCAACGTTAGTTCCTTCATTGATATGCGAAGCTAATTCAATGATCCCATCACCACTGGGAGGAAGTCCAAGCTCGTCGGCGGCACACAGCATCCCCAGTGATTCTACCCCACGTATTTTCGACTTTTTTATCGCAAAGATTTTACCATCAGCGTCACAAACACGAGCACCCACTTTCGCCAAAGCGGCTTTCATGCCGACATGACAATTGGGAGCGCCACAAACGACTTGCATCGTCTCCTGACCATCTGAAACGGTAGCAAGACATAATTTATCGGCTTGCGGATGCTTTTCAACAGCCAGGACTTTACAGACAACAACACCTTCGGCTTTTAGTGCGATTGTTTCGACGGCATCGACTTCCAATCCTGCCATTGTCAGTATTTTAGCAATTTCTTCGGGCGATTGATCAATCTGAATATATTCGGTCAACCAACTGAGTAAAATCTTCATAGATCCTTTAGGTCCTGAGATATTAGGGATTTTCGACCACAAGCATACGAATATAATAATAGAAAACAAGCCAAAAGAGACTGACACAGCAGTTCCCGCTAAATAAAGCAAATTTAACTCTGAAAAATTGTGTCGATCCGCTATACTGCCCTCTTTTGAATCTATATCAAACAGGAGAATTTATTATGCACGAACGTACACTTTCCATCATCAAACCAGATGCCATTGGCAAAAACCACATTGGCGATATCCTTTCACGCTTTGAAAAAGCCGGCCTTAAAATTGTTGCAGCCAAAATGATCCACCTATCTACAGAACAAGCTCAAGGTTTCTACGCGGTGCATAAAGAACGCCCATTTTTCAAAGACTTGGTGACATTCATGACCACAGGTCCTGTATTGATCACTGTTCTCGAAGGACACAATGCGATCGCAAAAAACCGCGAAGTCATGGGTGCTACAGATCCTAAAAAAGCAGCTCCTGGCACTATTCGCGCAGACTTTGCACATAACATTGACGAAAATGCTGTCCATGGCTCCGACAGCGCAGAAAATGCAGAAATAGAAATTTCTTATTTCTTTAAGCCTGTAGAAATTTGGAAGCGCACACGCTAAATACTATTATCTTAATATGGAGTCCTTAATGAAACAATTTGTTTTAACATTCCTGATCGCCCTTTTTACGGTTGGAACAGCGGCGCATGCAGAGCAAACGCTATCCATTATCAAACCTGATGCTGTGGAAGCCAATCATATTGGCGAGATCGTAGCACGATTTGAAAAAGGAGGTCTAAAGATCGCTGCCATGAAAATGACCAAGCTATCGCAGCAACAAGCCCAGGATTTCTATGCAGAGCACAAAGAGCGCCCATTCTTTGCCGACCTTGTGACCTTTATGACCTCAGGTCCATGTGTTGTCATGGTGCTTGATGGGAAGGATGCTATTGCTCAAAACCGCCAGCTGATGGGTGCGACTGATTATAAAAAAGCTGAACCATGCACGATTCGTGCTGACTTTGCCTGCTCTCACACAAAGAATGCGGTGCACGGCTCTGACAGCCCTGTAAGTGCTAAAAGAGAGATTGCGTTCTTCTTTACCCCGAACGAAATCTTCGCCAGATAGTTTTCTTAAGCCCCCGTGGTCGTGCCCTTGACCCACTAATTTCGTGCCCGTGCCCGTGCCCGTGCCCGACTTTTAGCAAACAAACGCTGAAGGCCTTTGAAAGAATCGCTCGCTAAAATCGGGCACGGGCGCGGGCACGGGCGCGGGCACGGGAGATGTCTCATGCAAAATACTCTACAGTTTGAATTCCATACCTAGATAGGTCCTACGGGCTTCTTCATTATTGACGAGCTCCTCAACGCTGCCCGAAAGGGTAACGCGCCCTTCAGCTACAATATAGCTGCGGTGCACGACTGAAAATATTTCACGGGCATTGTGATCGGTGATGAGGATACTAATATTCTTGGCAGCTAGATGTTGGACTAAATGCTTCACTTCGGCAATAGAAATTGGATCGATATTAGCGAATGGTTCATCTAACAACAGGAACGTGGGATTAGTCACCAATGCACGTGTGATTTCAAGGCGACGCCTCTCCCCACCTGAAAGTGCCTGCGCTTTCTTTTTTGCCAAAGATGTCAAATGCAATTCTTGCAGTAACTCATCCAAACGTTCTAAGCGCTCCTTGCGTGTGAGAGGTAAGCTCTCCAAAATGCATAAAATATTTTGTTCTACAGTCAAAGTACGAAATATGGAAGGCTCTTGAGCCAAATATCCCATCCCCATACGCGCCCGCTTATGCATAGGTTCTTGTGTGACATCGTTTCCATTAAAAATCACACGGCCTTTATCAGGCTTGATCAGTCCTACGGTCATATAAAAGGCCGTCGTTTTGCCGGCACCATTGGGTCCGAGTAGCCCAACAATTTCTCCTTGTTTGACAGAGAAGCTCAAACCGTTGACTACAGATCTGCCGCCATATGATTTGACCAGTTGGCACACTTCTAAACAATGTTGGGTGGGCTGTGGATCCATCGTAAAACTCCTTCTTATTTAGGCGTCTCTTTTTTATCGAGCAGGAATTTACGCCTCAATTGATCGAGCTCATGTTCCATAAAGCTAAAACGCACATTTCCCACCCCTTGGACCGATTCCTTTTTGGTGGCATGATCGCGAATAATCTTCAAGGTGGTGGCACTCACTTCTAGATTGTTGGCTTTATCATAAAAAAGCACGCGTTGCCCTGGTTTAGAAGTGAACACCATCTCTTTAGTCAGCGGATAGAATTCCACCCGTTCTGCTAGAGCATATTGTAGAACGGTCGAGGAGTCTTGCGGCGCCGCTGTTAGATGATTCCGTATCTTTACATTACCTAATAATACAACTTTAGTAGGCACAAAAGTATGCTCAAAATATTGATATTTAATTAATGCTCGATCAGCATAAATATCACCTCGCGCATCATAAAAATAAACTTGTTGTTCTTCAGGTATATTGCCTGTAGCATCAGGCACACTAAAAAGGCGCGTCTCCATCTTTTTATGATCAACTTTCACTGAACCATAACAGCGCAAGGAATGAGATAACGAGGCATCGTTGAAAGTTAAGAGCGTCTCCCCTTCCGTTTCCATAGCACTTAAGCTCTTTTGTCCCTGTTCAATGTGTTGAAATAAACGCAGTTCTTTAGCTGTCTGTAAATGCCCAAGTCCCTCTTGTTTGATATCAACGTGATCGCGTAGTGTGAGCACACCAGCAGCCTCATCCCATAGAAGCTGGTCAGCTGAAAATTCGATTGGATTTGTATTCATCGCCGGCTTCACGACTAACTCTGTATTGTTTTGTCGATTGAACAAAGGCTTTCTAGATCTAAGGAGTGTACCTTTGGCTTGTGTAAATAGTAGCTGCCGTCTGATTGTATCAATCACAATCTGCTTGGCAGTGATATGATCACCAGCGTTATTCTCAAGCTGACAGAAGCCTTCATTTGCATCTGCCAAAAAAGTGATCAAGCCAGGGAGAGGGTTACGCAAAGATAAGCCGCTATCAGTTGCATCGTGCTGGAATATTGCTTGTGCAGCTGTGATCGTGACATCGTGATTATAGGTCATATTGACATGACCATCAGCCAAGATTTCTTTGATAAAAGGTTTAACATTATCTTCTTTTGCCAACTGAATAAACAGCTGTAAGCTTTGCAAAATTAATGGTGCCCCTTCCTGGGTGCTATCGTGAAAAGTATGTGAATAGGTCACTAATGGATAGTCAGCATCTCCCGTGAATACGCCAGATAAAGTTTCGCTAAATAATTGTGCATGAGAGCAGGTCAACATCCCTCCTTGGCTTAATGATATGTTGACATCGTGATCTAAGTACACTTTTTCGATCTCTGCTTTGCCTTTCTGATCGGTAACGACAGAGGCTTGCTCGGCTTCCAGCTTTCCAAACTGATGCTTAGCTTTAAAGCTATGAGCTTTAAAATTTAGATCTTTGCCGCCTATTGAAAATTCTATTCGTTGAGCTACACCTTTGATCAAGGGCTGCATCTGATCATTTAATAAAATGCCCGTGACATTCGACATGACTTCAATGATATCAAAATTTTTCTCACGCCTTTCTAAAGCCATTTCTGCTTGTTCACTTTGCAAGCGCAGAATCTGTTTTTGCCCACCTTTGTTTAGATACAACTCCTTTTGTAGGCCTATGCGCTGCTGTCGAGCCGTATGTCCGTCGCTATTGACGTTAGAATCTGGATAAGCCAGTTGCTGATAAGCCAGCTGATCTTGCTGATTATAACTTCCTAGAGTGAAATAGAAGCATGCCCATGTGACAATAAGCAGCAAAAAACCTATCAGCAATGGCTTATAAAAACGCATACATGCCTTATTAACTTGTTTGCACAACTTCATAGAGTCTAACAAGCACATCGATGAGGTGTGGTAGATCTTTAAAGTCTAGCACCGATGATGCATCACTTTTAGCCTGGGCTGGATTGGGATGCGCCTCCATGAATAGGCAATTAACACCTACAGCAACAGCAGCCTTTGCTAACACAGGCACGAATTCTCGCTGTCCTCCTGAACTATCCCCTTTTCCTCCTGGCAGCTGTACAGAATGTGTCGCATCAAAACAAACAGGCACTCCAAAATCCTGCATGATAGGAATACCCCGCATATCACTGACAAGGTTGTTGTAACCAAACGTTGTCCCTCTATCCGTCAAAATAACATTAGGATTTCCCACAGAACGGATCTTATCAACCACATTTCTCATGTCCCAAGGGGCCATGAATTGTCCCTTTTTCACATTAACAATTTTTCCTGTTTGTGCTGCCGCCACTATCAAATCAGTCTGACGGCATAGAAAAGCTGGAATTTGTAGTACGTCACACACTTCTGCCGCCGCCACAGCTTCTTCAGGGGAATGGATGTCTGAAGTGACTGGCAAATCGAGCGTCCTTTTCACCTTTTCTAAAATGCGCAATCCTTCCTCAATGCCTGGTCCACGAAAGGATGAAATCGACGAGCGGTTAGCTTTGTCATAGCTTGACTTAAAGATGAAATTCACCGAACGAGCGGCTAAGATCTTTTTGAGCATTTCAGCAGCATACAGCGTATGGTCTTCACTTTCAATGACACATGGACCTGAGATGATGGTTAAAGGATGACCTTTACCGATAAAGAATTTTTTAAGCGGGATGGAATGCATATTTTTCCTATGGGGTATTTCATCAAACATACTGATATTCAACAAGTACAGTAGCATAACATAACCGAGGAATTTAATAAATTACCAAGTGTAGTCTATCGCTTGCCTCACTCATCCCGTGCCCTTGCCCTTGCCTGGCTGGTAACCAAGAAAGTATTGTAGTCTTACTTGCTAAGGCAAATTTTCCAAAACGTTTATTTTGCAAAAATCGGGCACGGGCACGGGCAAGGGATCTGGCCACGAAAACTAATGCTTGAAAATATGAGGAAGAATCGCTAAGCTAGATCTTTGATTTCTATCCTTATGGACTGATAGCTCAGTGGATAGAGCACCCGCCTTCTAAGCGGGTGGTCGTAGGTTCGAATCCTACTCAGTCCGTTTTCCACTCTTTACATAAAAGCAAAAGCGAGCATCTAAAAAGCGGTCAAGCCCATTATATGCTCGCTTCAGTGACGTGTGTAAACGTCAGAAAACGCTATGTTATGATGAGAATTTATTCGGAAATTTCAGCAGGCGTGCCGTTTTCTTCCAAAATCTCTAAGTTTACACGAATGCCATTACGGCTTGCTACTGACATGAGAAGAGTTCTGATGGCATTAATTGTTTTGCCTTTCTTTCCGATAATCTTTCCAATGTCAGATTTTTCAACAGACAATTCGATAATCAATGTCTGTGTACCACCGATTTCGTTGATTTTAACTTTGTCTGGATGGTCAACTAAATTCTTCACAATGTAGGCTACAAACTCTTTCATACCTCGATCCTTGTTCAAGAGTAAAATGGTTCCTAGGAGTATGGCAATAGCGTTGCGTTGCCCCTTGTTGTCAGGTTAACTTATTTTTCTATAATTCGGCTATAGAAAAATTTTTTGCTAATTATTTTTTTTGATCGCGCGACTCTTTAAATCTTCAAAACCGGCGTGCACTTCAACATTTTCTAATATACCATGGCGCATTAGAAAATGCTGTTGTTATCAATTTAAATTTGTGTTTTGCTAAATTTGGTCAAATGAACATAATTCTTCGAGCCAAACGCTGTACTCAACGTGACTCAAATTATAAAAAATTCGTCAACGCCAAGCAAAAGGAATTAGCTAGCTTAATCGGCACTTCTAAAACAACAGGAACTATTCGAACTTCGAATGATTAACACATGACACATCATCCTGCCGGTCATAAACTCGCCACCCTGCTCCTTATCTATTCTAATACTTTCGCTTGCCTTCTTAATTCCCATAAAACCTCAGCTCCCCCCAACTTTTCCATACTCTCTCAGTACCGCACCACCTCCACCTCCCCTATTCTCACAGCAGGCTGCCCTTGCCCCTCAAAACCCGGCCTACCAGGACCTCAAGGTCCAACCGGACCAAGAGGACTCACTGGCCCTACTGGCCAGATTGGTCCCACTGGACCTGCTGGTCCCACAGGCCCGACCGGACCTGCCGGACCTAAAGGATCGACAGGAGTTCCGGGAGCATCTGGTCCCACAGGACCAACCGGACCTGCTGGCCCAAGCGGACCCATGGGACCTGTTGGACCGACAGGTCCTGCAGGAGCAGCAGGAGCAAAAGGTGCCACAGGAGCGACCGGTCCGACCGGCGCCTCCCTTTCAGGAGATATTGGAGCTACAGGAAAAACAGGAGATCGCGGCGCTTCAGGAGCAATAGGCTTTACTGGCATGACAGGTACAGAAGGATCGTTTGGTCCTACAGGAATGACAGGCCCCACAGGTCCAACAGGCGCTGGAGGTGGACCCACAGGGCAAACTGGAGGTTTAGGCAGCACAGGCGCAACTGGTAGCACAGGACAAACTGGAGAGACTGGGCTGACGGGGATGACAGGGATGACTGGCATGACAGGTCCAAGTGGAAGCACTGGCATCAGTGGACAGCAAGGTTCTACTGGGTCGACAGGATTTGAGGGATCTGTGGGCCCCACAGGAGAGACTGGCGTGACAGGAACTGTTGGGATAACAGGCATGACTGGCATGACGGGCTCAACAGGACTCACCGGTATGAGAGGTGAAACAGGATTCTCTGGTGCCACAGGCCCCACAGGGCTCACAGGAGTGACTGGCCCAACCGGTCTGGTAGGTTCCACAGGTCAGGAAGGGATGACCGGCCTCACAGGTGCAACAGGACCAACAGGTTTTTCAGGAAGCCAAGGCAGCTCGGGAGCTACTGGCGTAATAGGAATGACCGGTGAAACAGGAGCCACTGGCCTAAGTGGAGCCAGCGGGATGATCGGTCAGACTGGGCTCACAGGTGCCACTGGTCCCACTGGACTAACAGGTCCCACCGGAGCAGAAGGCCAAGTGGGCATGACAGGCTTGACAGGCATGACTGGAGCTACCGGTGCGACAGGATCTGACGGCTCGATGGGCATGACAGGGATGACTGGACTTGCCGGTGCCACCGGCGCAACAGGCAACACAGGCAGCACTGGCATGACAGGACCTACAGGTCTAGCAGGCATGACAGGTGCTACGGGAGAAACAGGAGGAATTGGGTTAACGGGCCAAAGCGGCCTCACAGGTATGACAGGACACACTGGCCTAACAGGCTCTATAGGCCTAACAGGTAATTTAGGTCCTACAGGGCTCACAGGAGCTACAGGATCAACAGGTGCCACAGGAATCAGTGGTGCCATGGGTGAAACAGGTTTGAGTGGCGCGACTGGCCCCACGGGATTTAGTGGGTCTACTGGCCCGACAGGCTTGAGCGGTACAACAGGTCCCACTGGCCTCACAGGCTATACCGGAGCAACAGGCACAACAGGGCAAACCGGACCTATTGGTTTGACAGGGCCGACAGGCTTGACTGGTGCCACCGGACAGACAGGCGAAACTGGTCTTAGCGGCATCACGGGATATACCGGTTTAACAGGACAAACCGGACCCACCGGCCTGACAGGTGAAACAGGATCCACAGGGCACACAGGAGAATCTGGACCAACCGGACTGACAGGCCAGACAGGCCAGACAGGCTTAACCGGTCAAACAGGAGCCACCGGTTTGTCAGGAGCGACAGGACAAACCGGCTCTACCGGCTTAACTGGTGCAACCGGCCTATCTGGAGCCACGGGACCAACAGGACTCAGCGGACTCACAGGAGTGACTGGACAGAGCGGTACAACAGGCTTATCAGGAACCACAGGATTGAGCGGTGCCACAGGTCCCACAGGCTTAACCGGGTTAACAGGTCCGACAGGCTTAATAGGACTCACAGGTTTAACTGGTGCCACCGGCGCAACAGGATTAACTGGTTATACAGGTGAAACAGGCCCCACAGGACTTACGGGATTAACAGGTGCAACAGGACTTAGCGGAGCAACCGGCACTACAGGCTTAACCGGAAACGCAGGACAAACAGGCTTAAAAGGAGCTACAGGACCCACCGGTTTGACAGGATTAACAGGAATGACAGGACCCACTGGATTAAGCGGTGCCACAGGCCTGACAGGACTCACCGGTAGTACAGGCCCTACAGGCCTGACAGGTCAAACTGGCCCAACAGGTTTAACCGGCACCACAGGACCGACCGGTTTACCCGGAGAGACAGGCTTAACGGGCATGACAGGCTTAATTGGTGAAACAGGCTCCACGGGCTTGACAGGACAATCAGGCCTCCAAGGTATAAGTGGACTAACCGGTGCTACCGGTCTCACTGGCATCACTGGACCCACAGGCTTAACAGGAGAAACCGGCGCCACAGGCACGACAGGACTCACAGGCATCACTGGACCCACAGGCTTAACAGGAGAAAGCGGCACAACTGGTAGCACAGGGTTCAGTGGTCCCACGGGCCTCACCGGTTTGACAGGTGCCACTGGACAGACTGGATTGACCGGCGCCACAGGCTTAACTGGCGCTACGGGCCCTACCGGTTTGACTGGCTTTACTGGAACGACCGGAGCGACAGGGCTGACTGGATTGACAGGGATAAGCGGCCTGACAGGCCACACAGGCTTGACAGGATTAACCGGCAGCACCGGTCCCACAGGTTTTACAGGACCTACCGGGCTCACTGGCCAAACAGGATTTACTGGCACCACAGGCCTAACAGGTGCAACAGGCCCTACCGGCTTGAGCGGTGACACTGGCCCCACTGGCCCCACTGGATCTACAGGTACAACAGGGTTAACCGGCACAACTGGAACAACAGGCCTTTCCGGTGAGACAGGCCTTTCCGGCACAACAGGATCAACTGGCTTGACAGGCTTGACAGGAGAAACAGGTCCAACCGGACCTACCGGTTTTACTGGTGCCACCGGAACCGCCGGCCTGACCGGCGAAACAGGACTCACCGGCACAACAGGAATGTCTGGACCAACAGGCTTAACCGGATTCACTGGGGTGACGGGTCCCACGGGTCTTACAGGACTCACCGGCGAAACCGGACTGACTGGCAGCACTGGATCAACAGGAACAACAGGTCTCACAGGGACAACAGGATCAACCGGACTGACTGGACAATCAGGCACCACAGGACAAACTGGTCCTACTGGTCTGACAGGATTAACAGGCCAAACTGGTCCCACGGGACTTAGCGGTACGACAGGATTCACAGGAGCGACAGGCTGGAGTGGCCTGACCGGCTTGACGGGGACGACAGGCTTATCGGGGGTAACAGGCCTGACCGGATTCACTGGTGACACTGGTCTTACAGGACTAACAGGTCAAACAGGAGCGAGCGGGCTAACGGGACTCACAGGCCTGACAGGTTTAACAGGAAATACAGGCTTAAGCGGTTTGACAGGTTCAAGTGGCTTAACCGGTACAACAGGAGTGAGTGGTGCGAGCGGGCCTACCGGACTCACAGGAATCACTGGCACTACTGGCTTAACCGGAGCCACAGGGACAACAGGCCTTACAGGCCTATCTGGATCCACAGGACTCACCGGGCTCTCTGGAAACACTGGAGCAAGCGGACTTACCGGTACCCCTGGAGTGACAGGACTCACTGGCATGACAGGTTTGACAGGCTTCACTGGTTTGAGTGGATCTATTGGTACAACAGGACTTACCGGCACCACAGGAGCAACAGGTGTCACCGGTTTAATAGGCAGCACGGGCTTAAGTGGATTGACTGGTGCAACAGGCAGCACCGGCCTTACCGGCTTGTCCGGCTTAACAGGTGCAACGGGAACAACAGGTTTTTCAGGTTTAAGCGGTTTAACCGGATCGACAGGTGAAACCGGCTTAACTGGAGCGACAGGGCCTACTGGACTAACAGGCATGAGTGGACTTACCGGACTCACCGGCCAGACTGGAGCCACAGGCCTAACCGGAGCCAGCGGATCTAGCGGTCCAACAGGCTTCACTGGCCTAACAGGTTTAACCGGCCTAACAGGCAACACAGGAGTTACCGGCTTAACAGGGTCCACAGGCACAACAGGTGTAACAGGTTTGACAGGGCTTACAGGCTCAACCGGAACAACTGGAACCACCGGACTAACTGGATTCACTGGACTGTCAGGCACAACAGGCGTAACGGGAGCAACCGGCAAC
>JABDFJ010000033.1 GCA_013286645.1 Chlamydiota bacterium
TAATAGGATGCGCACGCGGGCTCGGGCTTGATTTTTTTAGCGGGAACTGCTAGCGGGCATAGTCTTGGGCGACTTTATTCCAGATGAAATTGGCGCGATTTTGTCTTCTTTGAATTTTATCGTGGGTATCCCCTGCGCATGCTTCCATGTCGATGGCTGGACCGAATGTTAGATGGATGGGTGAGGCAAAGACCTCGCGTTTTTCCCCCAGGCTTATTTTAATGTTGTTGGGAGGGGGTTGTAGGTTGTGTGTCGAGAGGGCTAGCGTGTGGAAATGGGTGGGTTTATGAGATTTTTGGGCCATGAGGCGGAACATTTCGATGCCATTGGGATCGAAATCGGCTACATGGACCACGCCTGAAGAATCTGGACGATCTCTACCGCCGCTGCACGCCACGTAGATGCATTTTCCCCCTTGAGCGAGAAGTTCCGCCATTTGATTCATCGTGCGACGGTTGTGCATGAGTTTATCGTGCTTTAATTCGGGGGGATTTTCGATGTAGTTTTTTGAATAGATGCAGAGGAGATTGACCCCTTTGCTAATCGGCACAGCTAACGGATCCGTGATCACGCGGTGGCCAGCGACAAAGATCATGTCAGCAGCGAGTTTAGGGTGTGTTTTTTCTAATGCCAAGTTGATGACTTGGGGATCTGCTTCGATTTGGTGGTTGCTGAGCAAGATCACATTCTCGCCTTTGGCGACAGTTTGGGCGATAGTTTCGAGGTGGTTCTGCCCTTGGATAGAGGATGTAGAAAAGGTGATTAACGGACGGACCAGGTTGAGTCCGAGGTTGTAATAATCGATGGGTGTGAGGATCCGTTGATGGTAGAGCTCGAAAGTATAGGGATGTGTAAGTTGCTCGTGAATGGTGTCGAGATATTGGCTAAAAATGGGGTCTAGCTCTTCGCTGCGATATCCGTTTTTTTGGCCCGCTTTCACATAGCTTGCATAAAAGTCGGAGATAATGGTGGCAAAGCGTGCAGGGAACACGCCTTGCTTGATCATGGCATCGATTTTGCTCTGTAGCGACATAAACCCCTTCTTAGACTTCAATCCGTTTGTTATTGGTGGTGGAGAAGAAATGGTAGTCGTTAAGATGCATATTATCATCGGTGCTAAAATGCAGCTGGGCGTTCATTTCTTCCGCGAGTTTGTTGAGGAAGGCTTTATCGATGATATTGAGGTAGTGGTCGAGTTCGGGGTGGACAACGAGTTTGAGGCCAAATTGCTGATGGCAATTGATAATTTTTTTGAGGGCGCGTTCGATTTCGATCGATACACTTTCATGCGTTTTAATCAGTCCGCCGCCATGGCAATAGGGGCAGCTGGTGTAAATAGTTTGCATCAGCGATCCACGGTTGCGCTGGCGCGTCATTTCTACTAGGCCAAATTCGCTCATGCCTAAGATGGTGCATTTCGCTGAATCGTCTTTCATGCATTCTTTCAGCTTTTCGAGCACGCGACGTTGGTTTTTGCGCAGGCGCATATCGATGAAGTCGCAGATGATCAAGCCGCCGATATTGCGCAGGCGCAGTTGGCGGGAGATTTCTTCAGCGGCTTCTAGGTTGATGCGTACGAGAGATTCTTCGACGTCCGTTTTATTGCCTTGGCTGCGGCCGGAGTTGACGTCGATTGTGTGCATGGCTTCGGTGCGGTCGAAGAACAGGTAACCGCCACTTGGCAGCCATATCTTGCGGCGCAGGGTTTTTTCGATTTCTTTTTCGACGTTGAAACGTTCGAACATGGGGGTTTTATCGCGGTAGTATTCGACGCGCAGAGGGTGTTCGCTGGCATAGCGACTATGCAGGCGTTTGCAATATTGGAAGACGGCGTAGTCGTCAACCAGCAGGCGTTCGTAACGTTTGTCAACGGCAGTGATGACAGCGCGTTTGATTAGATCTGATTCTTCAAAGAGCAGGGTAGGTTCGGTTGATTTTTGAAAGTTCTCCATGATAGTCTGCCAGGTGTTATGCAGATCATGAGCTTCGGCGATGAGCATTTCAGGCGTAGCTAGACAGCTGGCGGTGCGGCAGATGAGGCCCATATCTTTGGGCATTTCAAAGGCACGGATGAGTTTTTTCAGGCGTTCACGTGCATTGCGATCTTCGATTTTGCGTGAGACACCCCGATGTGAGGAGTTGGGCAGCAAGACGAGGTAGCGGCCGGCGATGGAGACGTTGGAAGTGAGGCGCGCGCCTTTGGAGCCGATAGGTTCTTTAACAACTTGCACCAAGACGGATTGGTCTGGTTTCATCACTTGTTGGATATCGAGATTTTGTTGTTGCTTGGCATCGAGGGCTTTGATGTCGTAATCGAGATCGAAATCCATGTCGTAGACTTGTTCGAATTTCTTGGTATTTTCGATGATGTCGGAGATGTGAATGAAGCCGTTTTCGCCTTCGTTGATATCGATGAAAGCGGATTGGATATTATGGAGGATGTTGGTGACGCGCCCTCGATAGATATTGCCGGTGAGTTGTCGCTCTTTCTTGCGTTCGACAATCAGATCGTAGAGTTGCCCATTTTTAAGATGCGCATAGCGCACTTCTTTGGATTCGATGTTAAGTAGAATTTCGTGCATTTCGTCCTCTTTAAAGGGTTGGACGAAAGACAGCTGCGCGAGTGTTTTGCTGTGTGAGAGCTTGGATCTATGGAAGGTAGATCCGGCTAAAGGGACAGGAGAATCCTTACTTCAGGTGGCACGATATTAAACTGCATTGTCGGCATGCGAAATATGAGGGCGCCGATGATGGTTTAAGGCAATAAAAAGGATGCCTTGGATTTTTCCTGATCCAAATCTTAGGGGCTCTTGTAAGAGAGTAGTCCTAAGAGAAATAGTTTAGCTTCACACAGGTTGCGCGGGTAGATGTCTTTCTGGTTTAGACGTAAAATTTATACGGCTTGCGCTACAATGCCTGTACTTTTAAATAATCTTAATCAAATGAAGAGAACATTTCCACTAAAAAGATTAGAGGCCAGCAGTTCCCGCTAAAAAAAACCGTGCCCTTGCCCTTGCCCGAAAATATGGGACTTTACGAAAAAAATGTTGCTAAAGTGATTGCTTTTCCTTGAGAAAGTTTATTAGCGGGAATTGCTGATTAACGGTTAGCAGTTCCTAAGGAAAAAACAAAAGGGGCGGGTAATGGAAACATTACGCGCACCGTTCTTAGCCTTTTTTAGTTGGGGCTCATCACAAACTAGAGTACCCCACTATTTGAACGCGAAGATCGCGAAGCAAGCGAAGGCAACGCGAAGGAAGTTTTTATTTATAGAAGTACATGAAGCTATATCCACAGAAGAAAAATCTTCGCGTTATCTTCGCTTGCTTCGCGATCTTCGCGTTCAAATAGTGGGGTACTTAAATTTGTATTAGCCTTAATCGGCTGTTTTTTAGTGCGCACTTTACGAGTTTGGCATATTAAGAAGTTATTTCAATGACTTCGTAGGCTCCTCATCCTTTGGCTGTCGGTTTCATACGGGCAATATAAAAAAAGGAAGAAATATGTCCACTCCCCCTCTTTCCTCTGCTTCTTCGCCACAATTATCTTCGCTAGCATCGCACTCGTCTTCAAAACAAACTCCGCACGTCTCTTCGCTTTCGGCATCCGTGGCGGCTATACTAGCCACCCCAAGCTGTGCAGCTTCCTTATCTCCTTTAAAAACACCTTCCACTGAATTGCCTCCTTCTCCTTGGAAGATTGTCATCACTAATAGAGATGCGCGTGACAAGCCCTTACATTCACAAACACACGCGGTGGCTGTAGGCGCCCTGCCCCCCACCCCACGCATCGATAACAAAACTTTTTTATGGGATCAATATAGTCGAACGCCATTTCCTGTAAGCATAACGCGGGAACCCCAAAAAACGATTTCGTCCAGTTCGGCCAGAGCGGATTATCGCTTCCTCTACCATCCAAATACAAAAGCTGATTTTGCTCAAATCCCAGCCTATCATTTTAATGTCGCGCCTGCGTATCTCTTGCAGTATGCGGTAGAACTCTTTGCCCCCTCAAACACCATGAATGCTGATGCTTTCTTAAGTTATTGCAAAGCGTTGTCGCTGCCGCAGTTAAATGCACTTTTATGGAGCAAAAGCCAAGCGACAGTGCAAGCGTATTTTCAAGAGCAAATTCACAAAAACCCTCAAAGGGCTTTGGTGGCGGGAATAGCTGTGCAAACAGCGGCTAGAAGTCTCGCTTGTAACAATACTGCTCGCGTTATCGACGCCCTGAAACATGTCATAGACAACTTCGCGGAAGGTTCACGTGTGGAAAACGCAGTTTATAATCGCTATCCAAACATTTTGCCTTTGGATAAAACGCGCGTGCATTTAGAAAATGGACACTATATCAACGCGAATTACGGCTTAAACAAACAACTTATCCTCTCGCAGGCACCGATTGTCAACGATCGAGTCGATGAGCGCACCACTTTTTACCAGATGCTGTGGGAAAAAAGATCGACAGCGATCGCTATGCTGGCAGATTATGTAGAAAATGGACATGTCAAGTGTGACGTCTACTTACCACCCATTGATGGCTCAGCAGTACAATTTGGACAAATTCAGGTCGATGCCAAGATTGTCTCTCTCACTCATCCTTTGAGCATCGGCGGTGCGAAACGCTTAGCCGCCCTCAACATAAGCATCCCGAAGGAAACCTTAACTCTTTTAGGAAAAACTGGAGTTAAACTCACCGAATTGACGCTACAAAGAGGCGCAGAGACGCGCACGGTGCTCCATTTTCACTTGCCGCATTGGGCCAACTATAGCGGCGGAAATGCGCCAGCTGTGGCGGTGTTAGCCTATCATTTTTTGTACATGAAAACCCCAGTCATTCATTGCAGCACAGGATGTGGTCGCGCAGCGACTTTAGCGGCCACGATTGGAGCCTATCGAAAAATCAAAAAAGCTAGTGATCAGCGCATTTTGTTGCAGTCTGACTGCATCTCTTCGGTGGTGGCTGATTTGCGCCATGAAAGAGTGGGAGCAGTGCAGACCGCAGAGCAATATCAAACCATTCATGAGGCTTTAAAAATCATGCTTAGTTTAAAGTCTATTTAAAGGCGCACATTTTTGAATCAGGTTTCTTGCAAATCTAAAGCTTGACTTTAGATATTATAAATCCTATCTTTATAAAAAAGGTAGGACAATGAAAACAATTCCGCGCAATCTTCAGGGAAAAGTCCAGGCGGCTTTAAAAATAAACCCGGTGGTATTTGTCAATGGACCAAGGCAAGCGGGTAAAAGCACTTTGGTTAAAAAGCTTCTTGGTGCGCAATTTAAGGCTGAATATGTTTCTTTAGATCAAGCCACGCAGATGGCTGCTGCGGCTTATTCTCCAGTGGAATTCTTAACCGCGCGGAAAAGTGCTTTGATTATTGATGAGGTTCAGCTTGTGCCAGAGCTTTTTAGAGCTCTTAAAGAAGTTGTTGATCATCTAAGGACCTTCGAGGGCAAAAAGGCCAATGGGCATTTTTTGCTAACAGGTTCTGCAAATATTCTGGCGTTGCCAAAACTATCTGATGCACTCGTAGGGCGTATGAGTGTACTTACATTGCTTCCACTTTCCAGTTCAGAGGCGATAGGGGGACAAGGTGATGCCTTAAGTCGCATATTTAACCAAGATTTTACCCAATTACAAAATCGCGATCTTTCTTTAGTGGAAGCGATAGGTTTGGCGACATTTCCTGAAATTTCAGGAAAAGATGAGGAGGTTTGTTATTCTTGGTTTGAGGGGTATCTAACAACAATTCTGCAAAGAGATGTGAAAAATTTGGCTGAGCTTGAAAAAATAGCTCTCTTACCTATTCTATTACGTATTTTATCAACACGAGCTGGTAGTTTAATTAATGACGCTGATATTTCACGTGATATAGGATTGAATGCTGTGACAGCAAAGTTCTATCGAAAAATTTTGCAAATGATGTTTTTAGCTTTTGATGTACAGCCATGGTTTAGAAATATTGGAAAGCGGTTAGTTAAATCTGCAAAAGGCTATATGATTGATTCCTTGCTGCTGTGTCACAACTTGGGCTATAAGGTCGATACTTTAAAACAAAACATGCCCGACGTTTTTGGGCATGTCGTAGAAAATTTTGTGGCAGTAGAATTGTTAAAATTGTTGTCTTTTGGAAATTTTAAAGGACAACTGTTTCATTTTAGGACGAGTGACGGAAAGGAAGTCGATTTTGTCATTGAAGGTAGCGATGGCGCTTTAATGGCAATAGAGGTGAAATCTTCAGAGAAAATATCTGGCAATGATTTTAGAGGATTGCGCGAATTAGAGAGCTTTGTAAAAGACAAATTCACTGTAGGAATTGTGCTTTATAGTGGAAAAGATGTGGTTCCTTTTGGTAAGAATTTGTGGGCGATTCCTTTTCATATTTTATGGCAATAGATTCGGCTATTGAACACATTTTGCTGGCTAAAAATCGTCTATGCAGATAAACTTGTTGATTATTTACCGAGTATGATGGACGAACGCTTTAAAATTTACGTCGAACAGCTGCGTGATGGGCATGTTGAGAAGTTGGCCGAGACTTTTGAGCCAGCCATTCTTGAGGTTCAGGACGCAGATTTGTCTTTTACCGAACCTGTAGAGGTGCGGGGCGAAGCCTACTTGGCCGACGATATGTTGGTCATGCATGTAGATGCCCATACTTATGGCAACATCCCTTGTCGCATCTGCAACGAGTCGGTGAAGGTGAAGGTTGAGTTCGAAGGATTCTATCATGCCGTGCCGTTAGATGAAGTGAAGGGTGGGATTTATAATTATCACACGGTATTAAGAGAAACGCTCCTTTTGGAAGTGCCGCCTTTAGCGGAGTGTCACCAAGGGAAATGTCCCCAGCGCAAAACCATGCAGAAGTATTTCAAGAAAGAGAATGCAGCGGGGGAAAAAGAGGTTGAAGATGGGTATCGGCCGTTTGCTGATCTCGATCTAGACTTCGAACAAAAGAATAAATAATCTCGAATCTTCGTCCAAAATTGGGTCAAAGCCGAGATAATAAGTTAACGTAATTTATAGAATCGATGAGGAGTTTATCCATGGCCGTACCACGTAATCGCTTGTCAAATTCCCGTAAGAATACCAAGCGCTCTCACCATGCAAAAAAACCAAAGTGTGTGGCTAGCTGTTCTAACTGCAACAGCCCGAAGTTGCCCCATACTATTTGCCAATCTTGTGGCACCTATGACGATCGCAAAGTGATTGAAGTCAAAAGCTAGACACCCCTAATCGGAGCGGTTATTGCGCATCGGAATAGATCTCATGGGGAGCGATAGTGATCCCCATCTTCTTTTTAATGCTGTATTGCATGCTGCGGCATGTCTAGATAATTCCTATTCTCTGCTGGTTATTGCTACCAAAAGTGTCGTTGACCAGCTTTCTTCACAAATCAAAGCCTCACCCCAACCTGCTAAACAAGCGCCCATCAGCTTCCGTGAGGTGGCTGATACGATCTCGATGTCGGATGATCCCCTAGGAGCGATCCGCCGTAAAAAGGAATCTTCTTTGGTGGTGGGGATGCGTCTTTTAAAAAAACGGCAACTCAATGCTTTTGTCTCGTGTGGCAATACTGGTGCCTTAATAGCAAGTGCTGTTTTGTCGCTGCCTGTGTTGCCTGGCATTTCTCGTCCAGCATTGTTAGCTACCTTACCCACAGAGAAAGGTCCGATCACCGTTTTAGATGTCGGCAGTGCCGTGGCTTGTAAGGCGCACAACTTGGTGCAGTATGCCCACCTGGGAGCTGCATATCAGCGCGCTATTAGGGGCGTTGAAACGCCAACGATAGGACTGCTTAATGTGGGGGTTGAATCGAAGAAAGGTACCACAGAGGTGCGTCAGGCGTATGAGATTTTGAAACAGCAGCAAGAGGCAGTTGAGGCTAAGGGCGGCCCCCTGGACATGCGCTTTGTTGGCAATGTAGAAGGGCGTGATGTGTTTAAGGGAGGAGTCGATGTGCTTGTGACGGATGGTTTTACAGGAAATATTTTCCTAAAGACCGCCGAGGGCGTGGCCGACTTCATTTTCGAGGCTTTAGAGAAAACGCTTAAGCCAGAGGCGGTTTCGCATTTAAAAGGGACTTTAGAAGAACTCAAGAGACATTTCAATTATGTTGAATATCCAGGAGCCATGGTGTGTGGCGTGGATGGCATTGTCATTAAGGTGCATGGTAACGGTTCAGTCAAAGCGCTTTATAACAGCATAATTGGGGCGGCGCATTGTGTCCAAAAGCAGGTGATCCCCAACATCAAAAAACAGCTAGCAACACAAGGGGCACACGTTCACCCAATGGCGTCAACTTAAAGAATTTATTATAAATTAGATGGCTTTTTACTAATTCCTTGCGCGATTCCTTCCACATTTTTTATTTGTGTAAGAAAGTTTGCTGGCCAGCTGGGCTCTCGTGCCTTTGAGGGGATTTGGTTGATGATTTTATTCAAGACCGACTTAGCAATGATCGATGTTGTCTGCAGAAGACTTAGCTGTTCGCGTGCTGCGTCAGCAACTTTCTCAGGAGAGGGTGTGATGACACCCAAAACATTTTCCATGACCGTTGTATCGGGTTTTACTTGTTCTGAATCTCTTGAGCTAATCAATTTGGCGATGTTCATGAACTCTTTCGTAAAAACCCCTTTGTCTACGAGAATCGATAGTAAATTCAATACAATGTTAGGGAGTTTCACAGACCCGAGAGCTTTAGGATTAATCATCTTTAAAAATGCTTTTAGAGGGACTTCTTGGCCTGCGATATCGATCACTTTGGGTAAGGGCTGGCTTTCTTTAGCTGGATCGGTTAAATGTTCAACAATTCCCTGCATGGCTTTAACGACTGTCTTTTCATCGACAGGATGAATGACTTGCTCTCCCCCAGCGGCTGGCAGTAGGATGACTGGACTCCATTTGGATACGGCAGCATCTGAAATCACCGGGACATCAGATTGCCCTCCCAGTACAGCGCCTAATCTGGCAATGACCACATGTGGTTCACTTTCTAGTGTTTTGGCCGCAATTTGTTTCGTAGCGGCGTAAGGGTGGTCTTCTGTGGTAAGTCCTTTTAAATGTGCACTATATGAGCAGGTGTGGATCATTTTGATGCCTAACCCCTCGCAAGCTTTGGCGATTGTTTGTGGCATCTTAACATTTACAGCTTCCATAGCTTTAGGGCATCCGCTTGACTGGGCTGCTAAGTTAAGGACAATCTGGATGTTGTTTTCCCTCATTTTTTGTTGCCATTGACTCATGGTTAAGCTTGAGGGATCGAGCTCATGGTGAATGAGAGGATTTGGTTTGGCTGTTTTAGAAGCGCCGGAACGGATTTGGTAAACAGTATGGCCTGTACTTTGCAGGCTCGTTACAACTTGGCGTCCAATGCGCCCTCCCGCGCCGGTAATTAAAATATTAGTGGCTTGTCTAATTGGAAGCGTCATGAATTATCTTTTTAATGGTTTTATTTAATTTTATAATATTATTATAAAAAATAAATGATTAATTTGTCTATTTATACAGCAACCATTTATGCAAAAAGACAACTGTTGATCAGCAATTCGGCTCATCACAAATTAAAGTGCCGCACATTTTGAACGCGAAGGTCGCGAAGCAAGCGAAGGCATCGCGAAGATTTTTCTTCTGTGGATATGCTCTTACAAATTTTAGTGGGAAGGGCTGTCTTTGAGTGGAAACCAGCCTGCGAGATATAAGGGATAGCGATGCACAGCAGTGCTAATGCATAGGTTGTGGGCAGAAAACGTTACACGGTAAGGAGAATGATACTTTTCCGCAAATATTTTGGCTGATTTAGCATGGGTGACCCAACCTGATTTCACTTCAACAGGGATAGGAGCGCCATCTATTTGATGGAGAAATTCCACTTCAGCTAATTTTTCCTGCCAGCTGTAGAGATGGTTCATGCCGTTGGTCAATAAAGCCTGAGCCACATAGTTCTCAGCAAAGTATCCTTTGTATGACCCATAATCATACTTTAGAATGTCCTGAGGGCTTAAGTTGCTCATTGCTCCGAGCAGGCCTATATCGAAGAGATAGAGTTTGAAAGCATTCTCGGAGGCGTGGGCAGAGAAGGGGATGGCCCCTGAATTAACAATCGGAACTTTAATGATAAGCCCCGCGGCTTCCAGCCAGTCGATGGCCCCAGCCAGCCGGCTAAAGCGGTCGACACCAGGGACAACGCCTTTGAATTTGAATTTTGTGCCACTTCCATCCTGCGTCTGAGCCAACTGTGCAGGAACAGCTTGCCAGATGCGGGAAATATGCATGGCGTTGACCTTACCGGAATGTTTGGCGATGTCGGCTAGATAGGTAGAAATCAGCGTTTGCTGTTTGTCGCGTACTTTTTCAAAAGCACTCAACAGATTTTGCCGTTCGTTGCGAAAGGTTTTAACTACTTCAGGGAGGCCTCCGACCACGAAATAATGGATAAGTGTTTCGAAGAGGTGTTGATGAGCCATTTCTGGGATAGGATCCCCAAGCTTAAGGTTTTGCAAAAGATCCAAGACGAGCCGATCATCTAGAGCTATAAGGAATTCTTCAAAGCTCATTGGATAAAGGGTGATCATGTCCACTTTTCCTACAGGGAAAGAAACAGGCCCTAAATATATCCCTAACAAGGAACCGGCGGCTGTGAGTGCGAGTTCTGGCATCTCTTCGGCAAAATATTTCAAGCTGGTGAGGGCTCGCGGGCAAGCTTGGATCTCGTCGAAAATCAGCAAATCTTGAGTCAGATTGATGCGGCGATTGAAACGAAATTCCAACTCCCTAATCAGATGTTTGGGGTCTAAGCTTTGCTCGAAAATTTTTCCCAATTCGGGATCTTTTTCAAAGTTAAGCGAATGACAAGTTGCGAAATGCTCTTTGCCAAATTGGTGTAGCAGGGTGGTTTTTCCGACCTGTCGAGTCCCTTTTAAAAGCAGGGGCTTTCGGTCCGGTTTATTTTTCCACAGCAGCAGCTTATTTAGTAATAATCGTCTCATACCCACGATTTTCGTCAAATTTGCCGTTTTTTGTCACTTGTTTTCCGTCAAATTTGACGTTTTTGTAGGGATAGCTTCATGGTTGCATAGCCATGAGAGTTTCTTGCAGGCGGGTGGTTTCACGCTTTAAGTCGGTGTCTGTGGTCGAACTTTTAGTAAAGCTCAGAGCTGGACCAAAGGAGACCGTAATTTTGCTAAAAGGCTTGGGGATGAGCATTTTGTCCCAGGTGGAAAGTTCCCAGGCGCGATTGACTTGCCATGAAAAGGGCACCACTTTAGCCTCGGCTTCTTGCGCCGCTACGATGATGCCGGGTTTGACCTCGTAGCGCGGACCGCGCGGACCATCCGGCGTGATGAGCATGATTTCGCCACATTGTTTGAGGCGCTGAATCATTTGATTTAGGGCATGGTGGCGCGCGTTGTGCGCCACGCGTAGGACGCGTCCCACAGAATAACTTTGTGTCAGCAGTGCTAATGAGTCGCCATCGCGGCTTTTACTGATGAAAGCCGTATAAATAAATTGAGGGGCCGATTTGGTCATGATTTCGGGCAACAAAGCCAAGCGATTGTGCCATAAGGAGAGGATGCAGGGACCCTGACTTGCGGTGTTCACAAAATGGTCGAGCCCTTGGATGTCGATTCGACATGTGCGCATGAGCAGGCGCATGCCCATTTTGGCCGTGTAGGCGATAAGGTAGGGGAGCCAGCGGCGTTTGGTATGGAGCCAAAACTTTTTTATCATGCCAGCAACTCCGCTAGAATATTGGCCGCATGAGTGCTGGTAGGGACATTGGTTTGGAGGATGTGGTGGAGTTCAGCGCAGGTTTTTTGACATGCTTGGCGTGCGGGGGTGTTGTCATTGAGGGTTTGGAAATGGTTAAAAAGATTGTGGGCTGTCAGGCCGCTTTCGATGAGTTCCGGGAAGACATCATGTTTGGCGAGGATGTTGACGATGCAATAGTGGGGGAGATTGAGTTTGAGTACAAATTGTGCGTAGAGACGGTTTAGCCAAGTGAGCATGTAGATGACGACTGTAGGACGCCGATGGAGAGCTAATTCTAACGTAACGGTGCCTGATTTCGCGATCGCTGTGCGACTGTCGCGCATCAGTTCATAGGTGAATTCTCTGGGCACAAAAAAGATCGCTGAGTGCAGTTGTGAAGGGAGTTTACCAGAAATTTCGTTGAAAAATTGTTGGGTGTGTTGATGCGCACACGAGATGGCAAATAGTGCTTCAGGGTGTTTTTCTTTGATCATGGCAGCAGCTTCTAACATGACAGGCAGATTGCGTTTGATCTCGCTTTCACGACTGCCGGGAAAAAGCGCAATGAGCTGCTCTGTTTTAGGTAGGGCAATCTTTTCTTGCCACGCTTCATCATAGCGGTAGTTACTCAGGTATTCGGTGAGGGGGTTGCCGACATAAGCGACGTTTAACTTGGTGTGGGTGAAGTAGCTAGCTTCGAAGGGGTAGATAGTAAGGAGTAAGTCTAAGGTCTTGACGAGTTCATCGATGCGATGCTTACCCCATGCCCATACTGTAGGAGAGATGTATTGCACGATTTTGCCTCGGTATCCTTTTTGGCGCAGAGCCTTGGCTAAGCGCATATTAAAGCCAGGGTAGTCGATGAGCAGTGTCACATCGGGAGAGGTGGCTAGGATATGATCGCGGATTTTATAAAAATGGGAGTATAGCTTAGGTAAAGCGCGGATGACATCAGAAAAGCCCATCACTTCGAAATCTTCCATGGTAAGGGGGCCGGAAATAGCATGAAGACGCATTTTGGGTCCAGCCACGCCTTCAATGAAAAGCGAGGGGTGTTTGTGTTTGAGTGCTTCGATCAAGTGGCTGCCATGTAAGTCACCGCTCTTCTCTCCAGCAAAGATAAAGAGGCGTTTGCTTGTGTTTTTAATCATAGATCCACCTCGCGCTTAGGAAGGTTGTTGCGTTTATACAGCAGCATTAAGTTGCGTATATAAGGAATCAAGGCGAAGGCGGGACCGATGAAATTAACAGGATCTTGGATGCGCAAGAAGTAGACTAGGCAGATGCTTTCGCCTGCTAAGCTTACCCACCAAAAAGCTGGCCCAAGATAACTTGTCTGCTGTCTTTCAACACACCACCACTGTAACCAAAAGCGGCTGCTGAAGAGCGCTAAGCCCACAAAACCGAACACATGCCAGGTGGTAGATATCTGCATGTGGGCATTTTTTTGCCATGGGGTCACTGGAATGCGAAACCATTCTGTGGCGTCGTGCAAGAGGAAATGCCCTTGCAAACCAAATGCTAACAGGGTTGTTAAGAGAGCCAGCACCATCAAGCCAATCGTGGTGCGCAGAGAAAAGCGCTCAGTTGGTGGCTGCATTAAGTTAAGGTTGCGCCATGAGATGACAGCATTGCATACTTGGATGAGGCACACATGGAATTGCACTTGGATGAAGGCATGGATGGCGAGTAAAAGATTGCCACTTAAAGATAGCTTCCAAAATAGGGGCATGACGTAGCTTTTGCCTTTTGCTTCGCTGCTAATCCACTGTAAAAGCATGCGGGCACTGAAGGCAATGGCAGAAAGAAATCCCAGAGGGTATAGCAATTCGCGCCACTCACCGCTCATGAAATCTCTTGGTCGATGCGATAGTTAATATGGCGCTTTCCCATCCAGCGCACAGCTAACATATCGGCGATGGTATTGAAAGAGCGATTGAAGAAGTTGTATTTCGTTTGGCCTTTAATGCGTTCGCGGTGGTGCACAGGGACTTCAGCCACGCGAAACCCTTCGATTTTGAAGAGGGCGGGCAAGAAGCGATGCATCCCTTTGTACATTTTGATGTGTTTGAAACAGGCGGCACGATAGACTTTTAGAGAGCAGCCGGTGTCGCGGATTTGGTCGCGGCAGAAGCGGCTACGCACAAAATTGGCCAAACGTGAAGTGATCTTCTTATGCCATGGATCGCGTCGATTGTGGCGATAGCCACAGATGAGGTCGCTATTTTCGGCTATGGCTAACAATTTGGGGATGTCATGGGGGTCGTTTTGGCGGTCGCCATCGAGGGTGATGATCCACTCCCCCTTGGCTTGTCTGAAGCCTGCATCGAAGGCGCACGATTGGCCGTAGTTGCGATCGAATACGAGGATGCGCAAGAAAGGTTTTTGCTTGGCCAGCTTCGAGAGGATGCTTAGTGTGTGATCGGTGGAGCCATCATCGATGCAGATCAATTCCCACGGCTTATTGAGTTCTTGCATGACAGGTTCTAGTTCATTAATCAGATCGGTGATATTTTCCTCTTCATTTTTCAAAGGAATGACCACGGAGTATTTAAGTGTCATAGTATTATAAAAATTAAGAATTAAGGTTTGAAGCTGAATTATACCTGATTTGATTACAAAGTCGAAGTAAAATTTTCTGGTAAGCGCATAATCTGCGTTTTACGGCTCATCACAAATTAGAGTACCGTACTATTTGAACGCGAAGATTGCGAAGTAAGCGAAGATAACGCGAAGAAAGTTTTTATTTATAGAAGTATATGAATTTGTAAGAGCATATCCACAGAAGAAAGAATCTTCGCGTTGCCTTCGCTTGCTTCGCGCCCTTCGCGTTCAATAAGTGTGGCACTCCAATTTGTGATGACCCCTTGTTGCGACTCTTGTTCAGATAGAACTTTTGGTTGGCAAAAATTTTCCGCTTTACGCTACGATCCACACAAAAATTTCATTGTTGAAAAAATTATCGATACCGAAAATCCCCAGTTTCATTACCAAACTTCCTCTTCGAGTCTAGAGACTGCGCAAATGAAATTTCAAGATCCAACCGGAAATCAAATGATTGAAATGCAAAAAAAGGCGTTAGAGAGCTTGCTCTATACGTCCTATTGATTCTGGGGTAGTCAAATAAAAATTAGGAATTTTCATGGTTAGAGTCTTGAAGGTATTACCACTGTTGTTGATGGGTGTCTTATTGCTGACATCGCCTTTGCATGCCCAAGAAAATGCCTGTCAGGGCGTGAAATCGACAGGAGATGGAGAGGCCCAAGAAACACCTAAAGAGGACGAAGAAAAGACCAAAAAAGAAGAAAAGCCGCCTAGAATTGGCAATTTTGCTTTACCCCTCTCGCAGCAACCCGCTGCCCTGTTTGGTTTTGGTGGCAATATCATTGAAAAAGGTGAAGTCCAGTTATATTTCTTTGCAGACGACTTTGTGGGCAGAAATAAAACCACGGTAGATCTTATTCCGAGTGTATTATTTGGAATTACAGATGATTGGTCGGTCTTTTTTAATTTTCCTGTAACGCCTTACCTTAAGGATGGCGGTCATCAATCTAGAGGCTTAGAAGATTTTTTTGTCCAGTTTGAATATGCTTTTTATACCAAGTCTACCAAGACCTATGAAGATCAAGCCACGCTCGTGGCTAACATCACATTTCCAACGGGCTCGATACACAAAAACCCGCCCACAGGTTTTGGAGCGCCGAGTCTATTTGTAGGTGCTACCTATTACCATGTGTTGGTGGATTGGTTTGCATTTACTTCTAACGGTGTTGTTTTAACCAGCTCAGAACATCATAATAAGTTCGGCGATCAGTTTCTTTATCAATGTGGCTTTGGAAGAAACTTTCCCAGTCCCAAAGGGTGGATCTACGCTTGGATGGTTGAAATCGATGGGCAATACTCCAAAAAAAATCGCATTCATCGCGTGCTAGATAATAACAGTGGTGGAAATGCGCTCTATGTCACGCCTTCCATTTGGATCTCATCAAAAGAAATGTTAGTGCAGTTTGGTGTGAGTGTGCCGGTTAATCAGAATTTATTTGGACATCAACATAAATTTGATTATGCCCTTAACTTCAACTTTGCTTGGTCGTTCTATTAAATAGCTTGCATAACGCCAGCGATTGCGCGTTTATGCGCAATCGCTGGCGTTGGAATAGCTAAGGTTAATTTGGTTTTGACGATAATACTATATTTTGGTACCATGAAACTATGAATAAGAAGCATCACCGCACATTAGAAGCAATTTTTAAGCAACCCGTGCAATCTAATGTAGTTTGGAAGGATATTGAGTCCCTAATGCGACATTTAAATGCTGAAATAACAGAAGGTGAGGGATCTCGGGTACGTTTTGCTTTAAAAGGAATCCGGGCAACTTTTCATCGACCTCATCCTAAAAAGGAAACCGATAAGGGTGCTTTGGTTTCCGTGCGCCGTTTCTTAGAAAATGCAGGAGTAAAACCATGATGAAGTATAAAGGCTATACCGGCCATGTTGAATATGATGACGAAGCTAAAATCTTCCACGGAGAAGTGCTTGGTATTAAAGACGTCGTCACTTTTCAAGGCACAAATGTTGCTGAGATTGAAAAAGCGTTTAAAGATTCGGTCGATGATTATCTTGCTTTCTGTCATGAAAGAGGAGAAGAACCTGACAGGCCGTTTTCAGGAAAATTCAATCTCCGCATCCCTCCTGATTTGCATGCCAAACTATCTATTGCAGCTCAAATTAAGGGGGAAAGCCTCAATAACTATATCACAACAATGTTACAGCGATTTGTAGCCTGACAAAAAAATGTTGTTGGGTGAACATGTCTGCAAAAAAGACTTGCTGCCAAATGGTTCTCGATATAGACTATAGCACATGAACACGGCAATAAATGTCTCACTTCCTTCTTTTTTCCGCTTTTGGTGGCTAGCCAGCCACTTCACCCACTAAGCTTGTTTTTTACTTTTTCCTTTAAACCCAACTTACAGACATGCAAGCCTTGTAACACAAGTGGGCTTGATAAATTTTTGACACATTTAACATTGAGATCGTTTAATTAGGAGTCTTCATGAAGACAGAACAATCAACACCGGCGGGGAGTGTGGCAGGGGCCATTTTGCTCATCTCGGGATGTTGCATCGGGGCTGGCATGCTTGGCTTGCCGGTGATGTCGGCCTTAGCTGGATTCGAACCTTCACTTGCGATGTTTGTCCTTAGCTGGCTGTTTATGACCACTACGGCGCTGCTTTTGTTAGAAGTCAATTTATGGTTTAGCGATGAGGTGAGCATCATCTCCATGGCAGGGCGCACGCTTGGTGTGGCAGGAAAAATGGTGGGATGGGTGTGTTTTGCCTTTCTCTTCTATGCCATAGGTGTGGCTTATATTGCGGGCAGTGGCGAGTTAATCGCAGCTTTTGTCTCCGAAACGCTGGCATATCATATGCCTAATTGGGTGGGTAGTTTAACTGTCAGTCTCTTATTTGGTGCTTTTGTATATCTTGGCACGCACACCGTGGATATGTTTAATAGAATATTGATGCTTGGCTTGGTGGTGTCGTATGTACTTTTAGTCGTGCTGGGAGCCCCTCATGTCGACAGTGATTATTTTAAGCATAAAGATTGGTCTGTGGCTGTGATGGTGCTGCCTGTAATGATTATTTCCTTTGGTTTTCACAATATGATTCCTAGCTTGACCACCTATCTCAAGCGTGATGCCAAGCGGTTGCGCTTTTCTATTATCTGTGGGAGCGCTATTCCTTTAGTGATCTATCTCATTTGGGAGTGGTTGATTTTGGGACTTGTGCCTGTGCATGGTAAAGAAGGTTTTTTGCAGGTCATGGAAGAAGGCAATATGGCTACTGATGTCCTTAAAAAAGCCGTAGGTAGTTTGTGGGTGGCCGATGTGGTGCAGTATTTTGCTTTCTTTGCCATATTGACTTCATTTTTAGGGAACTCGTTGAGTTTTGTGGATTTCTTGGCAGATGGTTTGCAGGTCAAAAAGGATCGGTTTGGAAAATTATGGTTGTGTATGCTGGTGATTGTGCCGCCATTGGTGTTGGCTTATGTCTATCCCCACATTTTCCTTAGTGCTCTAAACTATGCAGGCGCCTTTGGAGCGGTGATTTTGTTTGGCATCTTGCCGGCGTCGATGGTGTGGTCCGGGCGTTATCACAAGCAGTTGGGAAGCCACACAATGGTTCCTGGAGGCAAAGCTGTGCTCTTGCTGATCATATTGTTTGCTGTAGGGGTGATGGCCTTGCAATTTGTAGAGATGAGATAAACTATGATGAAACAACACAGTAAGTTGGTGGGGGGCATACTCCTCGTAGCAGGCACAGCGACAGGTGCTGGCATGTTGGCACTGCCTGTTAGTACAGGTATGGCCGGCTTTTTGCCATCGTTGCTTTTATTTGTCTTTTATTGGATCTACATGACATATACTGCTTTCTTGATGCTGGAAGTGAATTTATGGGTAAGCGAAGGCACTAATCTTGTATCGATGGCGCGCAGTACTTTAGGCAAGGGAGGGCGGATTTTAAGCTGGTGTGTCTATTTGTTTTTGCTTTACGCCCTAACCACCGCCTATATTGCGGGTAGTACGCCTATTGTGATCGATGCCATTCAAGCGGTGAGCGGCATTGTTTTGCCCGAATGGGCTGGCGCAATTCCCTTGTTGGTGATCTTTGGTTTCTTCGTTTATCGCGGGACGAAAGCGGTGGATCGCGTCAATCGTTTGTTGATGCTAGGATTGGTCATCGCGTATGCTGCGATGGTAATTTTTCTAACGCCACATGTCAGCGCACAATTGTTGATGCATATCGATATGAAATATGTCTTTATGGGCGTGTCTGTGGTGGCCACATCGTTTGGCTTTCATATTATTATCCCCAGCCTGGTCACTTATCTTGAACGCGATATTAAAAAACTTAAACGCGTGCTATGGATTGGAGGAGCGATTCCTTTGTTGGTCTATGTGTCTTGGGAGTTTTTGGCGCTAGGAATCATCCCGATCGAAGGCAAGAATGGCATCATAGAGGGTTACCGAGATGGAAGTAATGGGGTGCATCTGTTGACAGCCTTTCTGGGGCATTCGGCCATTGCCATGATTGCGCGCTTCTTTTCCTTTTTCGCCATCGTCACTTCCTTTTTGGGGGTATCGTTGAGTTTATCTGACTTCTTGGCGGATGGTTTGCGCATCAAGAAAACGCGCAGTGGGCGCGCCATGCTCTATGGATTGACGTTTCTACCTCCTCTGGTGATCACCTGGATTGATCCACGGGCTTTTTTGAGTGCGCTGGAGTATGCCGGTGCTTTTGGGGTGGTGACATTATTGGGATTGTTTCCTGCTCTAATGGTATGGTCGGGGCGCTATCGCAAGCATTTAGATACTGGTGCGCCATTCCGCACACCTGGCGGTAAAGTGGCCTTGGCATTAGTCATGTTGATCTCGTGTGGTGTCATTGCCTTGGAGATAACTATTAAAATGAATCTGCTCCAAAACAAGTAGGGACGATAGGAGACAATTGCAAAAGTCAGAACACGTGCAAAAAAAAATAACATGATGGGCAGGATAGGCAGGATAACTGCAATGTGGCAAAGGTACCAATTTCTCTTAAGTACTTATGAGTAATAAATGTGTTTACACCTTGAAAGCTATCCTGTCCATCCTGCTCATCTTGTTATTTTTATTGCTCAGCAGTTGACTTTTGCAATTGTCTCATAGAGACGATTTAGGTTATTTGTCCCTGTCGCTAATGTCCCTAAGGTCCCTTAGAGGTAATTGCATAAGTCCCGTTTATCGCTTTTTGGCGCTTTTGCCAATCTTCGCCATTTTGCGCAAATCCCCTACTCTTAAGAGTATGTGGATTTGCGCAAAATGGCGAATCTTGCCAAAATCATCCAAAAATCGATTAAACGGGACTTATGCAATTACCTCCTTAAGTCCCTATTGTCCCTATTTCTGATGGATATGAGACATTGCCCTATGCATTGTCCATTGCTTCAATTGTGCGACTTTCTCTAGAGCATCATCGTGGAAAGTATGCAGCCCCTCATGGTGTTCAATCCAGAAATAAAGGCGCAAACAGGCGAAATCTATAAACTTTGGAATGAGGTCGACTTCATGCTTGCTCAGAGGGCGCACCGTGCGATAGCCTTCCAAAAGATCGGCTAGCCATTTGGTCTCTTTAGGATGAGGTGTGGCATGCTCACACCGGCTTGCCATGGAAAAAATCACAATGGCCAGATCAAACACAAACCAATGATAGCAACTATCATCGAAGTCTATGATGCCAATGGTGTCGTCTTCTTCAATGAAGAGGTTTAGAGCGCCCAAATCGGCGTGTATTAGTCCATAAGTGTCAGGAGTGCGCGAAAGTTGGTGCATCTCTGCTACCATTGCTTCTAAACGGTGTCTTAGGATGGCTTGTTTGGTCATGGTGGCAGCCTTTAAAGCATGGCGCAGGCCGCGCTCTTCAAACCATTCTTCGCGTTTGAGGCCTTGATGAGCCCTTTCATAACACTGGCTGGCTAGGTGCATTTTGGCGATCAGCGCCCCAAGGGTTTGTAAAAACTTGGGATCAGCGGCAATGTCATGGGAGGGATGTGTACCTGCCAGGGCAGAAAATACCACCGCTTCATAATGTTGCTTTCCTTCGGTGAACGAAGCGACCTTTTTACCTGTGCGATCAGGAATCAGGCGCGGGACTTTCAAATCACATTTTGCTAAGTGTTCGATCCAATGCACTTCAGCTTCAATCTCTGGGCGTGCCCTCCTCATTGGGGTGGTGAGGCGTAGATATACCTTTTCGCCATCACAATCGCAGGCAAAGACGATATTTTCCATTTTGCGCACGAACACAATGTTACGCAGTCCCCATGCCTCAGCACAGCGATTTAAGAGGGATCTACTAGGCATTTGTTCCATAGGAAGATTCATAGCACGATGAGTTGATGTGTAAAATAAGTCTTAATGGCGTTCAGTATATATTAAATAACAATGACTTTCATCATTTTTACATTGAATAAATTTGGGTGGGTACGTTTTATATAACCTTATGCTGCATCTAACAAGGAGATCGCCCATGTCTATTCCACCTTATCCATCTTACTCATCTCTCCCCCGTTCTTATTCATTCGATACTAGCGCTGCAACATTTGGATCAGCAGGTTCACCGCCTCGCTCCCCAACCTACACGAGTGTTGCTTTGCCCGGATCAGGATCAGCTCCCCCGCTACTTCCCCCCCTAGACTATTTCGGATCTACGCCAGCGGCACTTGATTTGCCTAGTGATAGATCACCAGATTTTTATCAAAGCCAATCGACGCAACCGCCATCTTTGCCTTCATCTCACGCTCATACGCCTGATGGTGTAACCAAGGTATGTATCGATCCATCTACAATCAATCGACATACCCGGGAGGTATTAGGAGATTTTACAGACGCTTTGCAGCAAAGACTGCGTCAGTTACAACACCAGCAGCAAAAGAAAGAAAAGGAATCATCAGAACAAGACAAAGAAAACACTGAATTAACCAACAGAATTGTTGGACTACAACAACAAATCCAAGGTGGTGAAGCAAAATCCCACCAAATCAAAGCAGAAATGGCTGAGTTGCAGCGTGAAATCAGTGGTGTTTTAGCCGATATTAAATCTTTTTCACCGCTTACTGCTATATCAACGCCTACACCCCAAGGCCCATGCGAGCGTAGATCTGACGGGTTGGTTGGCCAAAAAAGAACCCACGAAACCGCGTGTGGATTAGACTTAGGAGATAATAAACATCAAAAAAGGGCTCAAGCTTCGATTACCTCGGCATCTTCTTCTCAAGCCGCATCAAGCGCTTCTTCCTCCCTCTCACCAGAGACAGAGACTGTTGCTGACATGAAGAGTTCTTACGGTCTGAGAAGCGATAAAAGGTCTTTGACTAAAGAGAGGGATAAGAGAATTGCCCAATTATTTTTAAGTTGTGTTGAATACAAGCAGATGTTCCATTTAAGACAGCCCGCCACTATTCAGAGCTACGATCCCCAAAGAAATCAGTTTACCATTCTTGATCAGGATAACCAGAAGTTATCCACCGACAATGCACATTTAGTTTTTAGGCCCAAAAAGGGACAACTCGTTTTGCTCAAAGGATCCAAGACTGCATATTATTTTCCTTTTATTGTAGACAAAGCAGAACCCTCTAACGGAAATTATAGTCTAAATAGAATGATCACTGTTAAAGGACATTGGCAAGGTGCTAGTGCAACAGCTCGCTGTTCTAGAGATATTCTCAAACTCAACTCGATGCTGCCTATTACAGGCTTGAATGATCCTATCTTGGAAGAAATAGCCATCCATGAGTCTGATATACAAAATGATGGGTATTTACACCCCAATGCATACTTATTGAAATAGAGGAATATTTTATGCTTGAAGCTCCCAATATCATCAAAGGTAGCCTGTATGCGCTGACAGGCTTTTTTTGCATGGCCGTATTTGGTATTTTAACCAAGGTGGCTCTGCAAGGAAGTTCAGTGATATGGATCAGTTTCCTAGCCTATGCCACGGGGGCTATTGTCTTGATGCCTTATGTCGTCCGTCAAGGCGTCAGTTATCTTAAGTCGGAACATTATCCTTTGCTGATCGGCAGGGCAGTTTTTGGGAGCCTGGCAAGCTTTCTTTACACCATTTCCATTAATTATATTCCGCTTGTCAATGGGACATTGCTTTTCAATACCGCCCCGATTTTCATTCCTATCCTGGCGCTGCTGTTTTTGAAAGCTGATATTAAAAAAAGCATCTGGATAGCTGTCTTGATAGGTTTCGTGGGTATCATCGTGATCATCAAACCCACGGCAGCTATTTTTACGCAGACAGGGAATCTCATTGGACTTGCTTCTGGCATTTCTTTGGCTATAGCTTACTTGATGATGAAGATGTTGACGGCCAGTGATCCGGGTGTGCGGATCATTTTTTACTACTTGGGGCTTGGCGCTCTCATTCAACTTCCGCTGCTTTTCTTTGCGGGGCCTTTCCCTTTGGTCCAGCATGTGATGTATGCCATCGCCAGCGGCATGATGCTTGTGTTGGCGCAGCTGGCACTTGTGACGGGGTACAAATATGCTGAAGCCTCGCAAATCGGCATCTATCAATATGCTAGCGTGGTTTTTGTCGGCCTTTTAGATTGGATGCTGTGGGATGTCGTTCCGAATAGCAGAGATGTGCTAGGGGTGTGCTTGGTGGCTTTGGCGGGAATGATCATCATTCATAACAGCCAGCCAAAAAAAGCCTAAGTCCCGTTTAATCGATTTTTTGGATGATTTTGGCAAGATTCGCCGTTTTGCGCAAATCCACATACTCTTAAGAGTAGGGGATTTGCGCAAAGTGGCAAAGATTGGCAAAAGCGCCAAAAAGCGATAAACAAGAATTATGTAATTACCTCATAAGTATCTGCCAAAAGTCCGCAGCGATAGCGCAGGACGCCTGAACACAGCCCACAGCGACACTAGGAGCTGTGGGTAAGCAAATACAAGATAGAGCTCGGAGCGCTAGCGGAGAGCGACTGACTAATGCGTGCGTTCAGTCGCTCTCCGCTAGCGCTCCGAGCTCTATCTCTATACCAGATTACCCATAGCTCCCAAAGGTCGCTATGGGCTATGTTCAGGCGTCCTGCGCTATCGCTGCGGACTTTTGACAAAAACTTATGGGCAATAGGATGGTTGAACCGCCCCAGATCTCTTGGTGAAAACTAGGACGCAGCTGCTAATTGGCGCAGATAGGTGTCCCCTTTAGCATCTAGCTGTTGCTTCATTGCATGCCACATCGGCGTGATCAACTGGGCAGCTTGTTCTTTCTCGGCTGCCGTCTTTAAATCTTGGGGTTTGGCTTCTTTTGCCCAATGGTGAAAGAAATTAGTGGCCTCTTTAGCGAAATGCAAACCAGGAACTGTGCCAAAATGCGCGGTGAGGGCAGTGATATAATCATAGTAGTCTTTGGTTAGCTCTGGAGAACAGCGCTCGATATATTTTCTTACTATGCAGGCACGTTGGGCAATCAAGCATAGCTCTCTCACAATCGTATAAGAATACCCACAGACTACAGGGACATCATCGAAAGAAAGGCCGCCATTATCTATTCCTATACTATACGCGATATTCAGTAACTTTTGGCCTTGCTCTGAGGTTAATGTGCCCTCTAAAATCAGGGCGAATAACGCGGCTGGCGTATTTAGGAGGTACCGCATTTTATCATTAAAAGCGAATCTTTTGAGTTCGTCTGCCAGAGGCGATGAGGCGTTATCATCTTTTGTACAATAGAATCGGATGATTTTCTCCCAATCGATGCAAGGTGTTAGTTCCAGTAATTCTTCTTTCACAAATGTGCGTAAGGCCTGGGGTCTCAATTCAATATAAGGGAACTTAAATTTGATGCTGTGTGTTGCACCATAATTGAGACATATTTGCTCTTTATCATTTGGGGGGATATCATCTGTGGCTACCACAACGATTCTTTCTTTCAGTCCCGCTGCATTTGCGAGTTTATAGAATCTAGCGTTAGGAAAACCATCATTGATCATGGCCATTTCATTTCTGAATTTTTTTGCATCAATATCTGTGCCAGCTGAATATTCCCCGTAGCTTTCTCCAATCATTTTCACACCAACATATTCCTTCAGCAGTCCACCTTGTGGAATGGCTGATTTAGCATAGACTCCTAGTCCGATACCCTTGGATGATGATTGGGTCGATGCCTCTGTTCGTATGCGACGCAGGACAAACTGCGGAAAGGTAACAGATTCTTCTCGATGCTTCATGTAGGCTTGCTGGAGATGCTCAGTGCTCACAGGCCAGTGTTCTTTAAAGTCGTCATGCTCTTTTGTGGGGTGTCGCCACTCATGGTGCAAATATTCCTTAGACGCGACATTTTCTTCGATATACTTGGCACCGGTTAACTCTTCAAAGGCAGCGCACGACAGAGGGATCTCTCCGATTTCACTTTCAAAAAGCAAACCTGTTAGTGCTTGCGATGATTTTTTTGGTGGGTTTATTAGTCTTTGGATATCGAGATAAGTGGCGTTGGCATCAGTTTTTAAGGTGGGATTGGCTCCGGCTGTTTTTAATATTTTTAGCATCACTTCATTGCCTTGAAGGGCAGCATGGTGAATGGGTCTCCAACCGCGAAAATCGGGTGCATTGAGATCTTTCGGCGAACTTTTGGCGATCGAATCTAGAACCACGGCTGGTTCAGCTAGGCCCGCAGCTGCATGGCATGGCGTTAGCTGGCATGCTTTTGCGAGGCCGAATATTTGTTGCACTAATTCCACTCCAGATTCATCGTGGAGAATCCTCGTGAGGCTTTGAGGAGAAGGAAATGTATTGATGCTAAGCTGGCTTAATGCCACCCCAAGATTAAAGATGGGAGATGACGGGGCGATGGATGATGCAAGCGGACTCGATGAAGACATGTGATTCTCTAATTAAAAGTTATTAAAATGAAATAAATAGGTTGAAGATTATTTTAAGGAGGCTTCAAGCCAGCAGCAATCGTAATAGTGTTCTCCATATTTTACGCAGCGCGAGAGTTTACCTGCATACTTAAAACCAAAATACTCAGAAACATACTTTCCTGATTGATGCTCATGCAAGGTCACCCATGAAATCAACTGCTCCACATGGGGTTCTTCTAAGAGTCGATTTTTTAGAGATTCGCAGAGTTGTGCCATCACGCCGCTTCGACGAAATTCTGGCGCGACATACGCTCCTACAATTTCGACCAAATGACGCATGTAAGCTCCATATTGCTCATGCGCGCCGACAATGCCGATGAGTTCGCCTTCCACTTCAGCTACAAAGTACCATTTACCATTTCCGTGATAAGCACTATCGCAAATGGATTTCCATTCCTCATCAGTGCGATTGGCTTCATCGGATACGGCGATCCCATATGCAATTGGGTTTTCATTTAAAGCTTTGAGGCGCAAATCGCGAAAACGTTCCCAATCGTTTGGAGCCAAGGATCTGACAATGAATTGATGTTTAAAGTCAGAGGCAGATGAAATATTCTCTAAAAGAATCGTTTGGGAATCTTCGACAGCGGCTTTTTGTGCTGTTTCATTGCTCGAAGCCGACAGAGGGGTGGCGGTAAATAACGCTAATCCCAGCAAACACTTACTGATCGTTTGTACTAGAGGATCTAAGCTTTTAAGGGTTTTACTCCAGTAGCGCCCACACCAAGAGCTTGGGCGTTCTAATGAGGGCTCTGTTGATAAGGAAGATGGAATTGATAAATGAGTGTTTGCTTTATTAAAACTAATATTATCGATCATTTTACATTGGTTGTTTTAGTTTATTATGTGAGAAAAATATCAATAA